>JAKSCQ010000027.1 GCA_022360555.1 Pseudomonadales bacterium | reverse complement strand
CGCCGTACTTGCGGAAGAAGTTGGCCAGGGCCGGTTCGCTGAACAGCGGCTCACGGTGCTTGTGAATGGCATCGAACAGCGGACCGTGGATCTCGTCCACCAGACCCAGGCTTTCCTCCACGTAGTAGGCTCGGGCCAGCGGCTCGGCATTACGCAGGAACAGCACCGGGGTACGCACATAATTGATGTAATCGGGTTTGTTCTCCAGCCACTGGTTCACCGCCGGTTCCAGGGAATAGCAGTGCGGGCAGGCGTAGGAGAAGAACTCGCGCACTTCCACCTTGCTCGGGTCATCCACATTCCCCGGGACTTCCAGAATCTTGTAGTGGGTATCCACGGCAAAACGGGGGTGGTCCTCAGCGGCAGCCGCCCCCGTTGCCAGACCCAGACTGAGCAGCAAAGCCGTCATGAAGCGAAGCATTGATTCCTCTCCTTTGTTGTTGGTTCTCCGGATTCAACTCCAGTATCCACTGTCAGTGGGACACCTGAATCCGCGGTTTTCTCCCGCAAGCGTAAAAACTCTGCAGAAACGATAGTTTATCTTTTCATGTTGGCAATAAAAAAGGCAGCCCGCAGGCTGCCTTTTCTTCAAACCGTAACCGGCAGACTTACTTGGAAAGCCCGGAAATGTAGCTGGCAACGGCCTTGATCTGGGTATCGCTCATCTTGGCGGCGGTAGCTTGCATCATGGCCGCGGGATCATTGGTACGCTTGATCACATTGTCACCCAGGTCGTTACGGCCGGCGGCACGGAACGCCTTGAGCTGATCTTCCACGTACTTGGCAGTCTGGCCGGCCAGATGCGGATATTCGGCGGCATCCACGCCCTGGCCTGCCGGGCCGTGACAGCCGGAGCAAGCGGCAATGCCGTTGGCCATATCACCACCGCGGTAGAGACGCTCACCCTGCTCCACCAGATCCGGGTTGGCCTGACCGACTTCCACTTCCTGGGCGGCGTAGTAAGCGGCGATGTCCTGCATATCCTGCTCGCTCAGGTTGGCCACCTGCCCTTTCATGATGGCATTGTCGCGAGCTCCGGACTTGAAATCCTGGAGCTGCTTGACCGTGTAGGCTTCGCCCTGGCCAGCCAGTTTCGGGTAACCCGGCATGGGCTCATTGCCCCCCTGACCATGACAGGCCGCACAGGGGGCCGCCTTGGTCTCGCCAGCTTCAGCATCACCGGCCGCCATGGCCGGGGTGACTGCTACGGCAGCAGCCATCAGCACGAACAGTTGAAAAAACTTCATGGCCTATCCTTAAACAAACAGCGTCTTATTGGCTTTTGGACATGTACTCAATCAGAGCACGGAGTTCTTCGTCGCTACAATCCGGACACATGCCTCCGGGAGGCATGGCATTGAAACCTTCACGAACGTGCTTCACCAGCGTGTCCATGCCTTTTTCCATGCGCGGCTTCCAGGCGGCCTCATCGTGGGACTTGGGCGCCCCGGCCGCACCGGCGGCGTGGCAGAAAGTACAGCTGCTGTTGTAACGCTCTTCCACGGTGGCCGCGTTGGCAACCCCCATGGCCATGACCATCGCAAGACCTGCTACGAACCCTTTCATACACACCTCTGCTATGCTGGCGTCTACCGCTGGCGATCCGGGTTTGCCTTTCCCGTCAAACCCTTGTAGAACGTCGGCCGCCCACGGCTTCCCGGGGCAGGCGGCCGGAATTATATACCAGTCAGACCGGCCCCGTCATTTTCCATGTTAAAGGTAAGGTTATGGCCCAGCATCCTGCGGAAATTCTGCTTCACCAGGCCCGTTTTCTGCAAAGCGCCCAGCGTCTGGACCAGTGTCCACCGGATGAGGGCCGCGAAGTGGCCTTCGCCGGGCGCTCCAACGCCGGCAAATCCAGTGCCATTAACCGCCTGACCAGCCAGCGAACCCTGGCCCGCACCTCCAAGACCCCGGGCCGCACCCAGCTAATCAACTTCTTCACCCTGGACGAGCAGCGCCGTCTGGTGGACCTGCCCGGCTATGGCTACGCCAAGGTCGCCAAGAGCAAGCGCAACGAATGGCAGCAGCATCTGGATCACTATCTGGCCGAGCGTCAGGCACTCATTGGTCTGGTCCTGATGATGGACATCCGCCACCCGCTCAAGGACTTCGACCTGCTAATGCTGGAATGGTCTGCCCAGGCGGGCATGCCCATCCACATCCTCATGACCAAGGCCGACAAACTGAAATTCGGCGCCGCCAAGAGCACCCTCATGAAAGTGAAGAGCCAGCTCAAGGACCACCCCGCCCCCCTCAGCCTGCAACTGTTCTCCGCCACCAACGGCACCGGCTGCGAAGAGGCCTGGGACAAGCTGGCCGAGTGGCTGGAAATAGTCGGTCAGACGTCTGACGTCTGACGTCGAGGATAGAACCGCTGTGGGAACGTAGCGAAGCGGAGTAACGCACGCAGTGCGGCCCCGGAGGGGTGAGCGAAGCGAATAACTTGCCTGCAAGGTTTTCGCGACTCGGTACTCGCACCTCGCCACTTTTCTCCAGGCAAAAAAAATCCCTGGCAGCAACCTTGGGGGAAGGGAACGACTGTGCTGCCAGGGAGGCTTGCCGCCCCGACCTCTTTGGGGGGAGAGATCGGGGAGAATAGCGACGAGCCGGTGAGGGTACTGGGGGATCGGGGTTCCGGCCCGTCGCTAAGAAATGAGACTGCCTTGTTTTCAAAAAAGTTCCAGTCCCCGAAAGTATTTTTTTGCCCAGCTGTCGATCTGCGTCACAAAACTGGCGCACATGGGCACTACGCTGTCAGCCAAACGCAATCATATTGACATCAGATCGCCTGAGAAAAAAGTGCTATCTAGCTGATACACAAGGGGATAATCGCCCTGGCTCGGGGAATGGCACAGCGCTTGCTTGGTTCAGGGGGATGATGATCAAGCCTTTGTCTGGCGGACAACCGTCAGGCAAAAAAAATCCCTGGCAGCAATCTTGGGGGAAGGGAACGACTGTGCTGCCAGGGAGGCTTGCCGCCCTGACCTCGGGGGAGAGGCCAGGGAGTCCAAATGCTACGGATCAGCGAGGGTACTGGGGGATCGGGGGGTGCCAATCCGTAGCTGATTATTGTGACAGAGCCGGTTTCGGAAAAGTTCCGGCCGGCTTTATCTTTTACAT
>JAKSCQ010000028.1 GCA_022360555.1 Pseudomonadales bacterium | reverse complement strand
GAGACTAAAATGCACTGCATGGCCGAGTGTTTTCGCAATACTCTGGATCATGCCTACGCCCACCATATTCAGCGCCTGATGGTCACCGGCAATTTTGCCCTGTTGCTGGGTGTGCTACCGGAGGCCATCTGTCAGTGGTATCTGGAAGTCTACGCCGATGCCTTTGACTGGGTGGAGTTGCCCAACACCCTGGGTATGGTGATGCACGCGGATGGCGGTTATCTGGGCAGCAAGCCCTATGCAGCGTCGGGCAGTTACATCAATCGCATGTCGAATTATTGCAAGCACTGCCAGTACAACGTGAAAACGGCCAGCGAAGCGGATAGCTGCCCCTTCAATAGTCTCTACTGGCACTTTATTCATCGTCATCGCGGGCAGTTTTCCGGCAACCATCGCATGAAGATGATCTACCGGAATCTGGACCGCATGGACCCCGGCAAGGTCGAGGCCATACTTCGCCGGGCGGAGACGTTGCTGGCGGCCCCGGACGCGCTGTGAACGGGAGCGATCAAGCCCCCGGATAACAACGCCGGCGCCCGGAGCGGACGCCGGCCGGATGCTGGAAGACGCTTCTACGGATTGGTCAGCAGGGTATAGGCGCCGGCACCACTTTGTGCCCGAACCTGCCAGCGGTAGGTGCCGCTGCCAACGCTGCCGTGGATTTCGGCCAGGCCGTTCTGTGGGCTGGCTGTGGACACGGTGGACCAGCTACAGGCAAACAGGAAGCAGCTACGCCGTTGCAGAGCCAGGGTGAAGCTGGCGCCGGCGGGGCTGTACAGCCAGCCATCCATGTCGCCACCGGAGAAACGGAAACCACTGGAAGGCAGAGTGACGCTGCCGCCCTGGCTGAGCTGGCCTTCGTAGCGGGTGCAGTCCGCACAGGGCGAACTGTCGCTCTGCACGCTCAGAACCTGCTCCACCGAACCGGTCTGGTTGGCCGTGTCCGTGACGGTCAGGGTCACGGTGAACTCTCCGGCCACACCATAATCGTGGGTTACCTGCTCGCCGCTGGCGGTACTGCCGTCGCCCAGGCTCCAGTCCCAGGCGGCCACCGCGACATCGTCACTGGAGCCGCTGGCATCCAGGGTGCACACCGTGCCCTGACAATCCGCAGTGAAGGCAGCGGTGGGCAGGCGATCAACCCCCGAACCATCCTGCTGGGTAATCTGTAGCAGGCGGTTGGGCGACTGGTTGCCCGCGTTGCTGATCACGCCGCTGACCGTGTCGTCCACCAGCGCCAGATTCACCGCAGCGGGCGCCGCACTGGGGTTGGCTGCCAGATACAGTGCAGCGGCCCCGGCTGCATGGGGAGCCGCCATGGAGGTGCCGTTGAGGCGGGCGGTCTGGGTGTCGGACTGGTACCAGGCCGAGGTGATGTCACTGCCCGGTGCAAACAGATCCACGCAGGCCCCATAGTTGGAAAACGAGGAACGTTGATCCTGACGGGTGGTGGCGCCCACGGTCAGCGCCTCGGCCACCCGGTTTGGCGAACCATTGCAGGCATTGACGTTATCGTTGCCGGCGGCCACCACCATGGTGACCCCGGCCTCCACGGCATTGCGTACCGCCGTATCCAGGGCACTGGAATTGCCGCCGCCCAGGGACAGGTTGGCCACCGCCGGTTTGCGATGGTTGCCGGCGACCCAGTCGACGCCGGCGATCACGCCGGAGTTGCTGCCACTGCCATTACAGTCCAGCACCCGCACCGGTGCGACCTGCGCCTGCTTGGCGACCCCGTAAAGCGATCCCACGGCAGTACCGGCCACATGGGTGCCATGGCCGTTACAGTCATGGGTGTCGGACGGGTCCACACTGCCGCCACCGAACAGCCACCCGCCGCTGCTGACGAAGTTGCGACCGGCCACCACTCGGCCACTGAATTCCTGATGCGTTGCCCGCAGCCCGGTGTCCACCACATACACAGTCACATCGCGGCCGCCGTTATCCGGGTACCGGAAATCGCCATCCAGAGGCAGGGCCGCCTGATCCACCCGGTCCAGGCCCCACACCGCGTTATCCTGTACGGCAATGGCAGCGACGGTGCGATCCGGTTCGATGGCCAGCACCCCGGGCAGGGCGCCCAGCAAGGTGGCCTGCAGATCCGTGAGTCGCACCGTCATGCCGGTGAGGGCATGTTCATAGGTATAGAGCACCTCGCCACCACCTATGCCGGCCAGCAAGGTCTGGACCGCCGTGGTCAGGTCGGTCACGCCAAGCCGCTCAACAATGTTCGGTGCCAGGCTGACGATATACTGGTTGTGGATGATCTCGCCGGCGGCCGGCGTGGAATCGCTGTCTGACTCGCTGGCCCAGGCAGGAGTAAAAATGCTGCCACCCAGAAGGGTGGCAAGCAGGGTTGCGGTGATTTTGAATTTGGCCATGAATCCCTCCATAAAGATGCCTGGTACGCTAGGCAGAGGGCATGTATCTATCCATGGAGCGGGTGTGTCTTTTTGTTTTTTTGAAAGTGGTTCATGGCACCGCAGCCCGCGCCCTGTCTGGCCGCGAGAGAAAATGAGAACTGGTCGTGAAGGCGCGTTCAGGGGCTCCCTAGAACAGTTTTTCCAACTGCGAACGGGTCTTCCACACCAGCATCTGCATGCGCTGGGAATTGATGGCGGGTTTGGCCAGGCAGGCAAACACCATATCGTTCACCGGCCAGATACTGATGCAGCCCTCCCGGCAACGGATAAACACCTCCTCGCTGTGCCCCAGCTTCAAGCTGGCCAATACCCGGTCACAGGCCTTTTTCATCTCGAAAAACAGGGCACTCTGATCATCAAAATCCAGCCCCTCGCCAAAATGCACCACCGGCAGCCCGTCACTACTGATCAGCGACACCAGCAGAATGTCGTCGGACGATGCATGCAAGGCTTCCAGTGGTGGGGTGAGGGTGGTGAGCTTCATTGTTGTTATCCGTCCGTGGTGGTGTGGTTTCAGCTTAGGGACGCCCATGGGAGGGGTCAAAGGCAAGCAGATAAACGACGCTCATATCCAGTCGCGCACTGTAATGGATTGGATCGCATCCAGAGCAGGCAGTTCGCCATACTGCTCGCGAAAAGTAATGAGCCAGCTATCAGTCTCGTCGTGCAGGCGCCTGGTCAAGGGCTGGCTGGCCCGCAAGTCATTCCAGTGGTTGCAATGCAGATTTTGCGGATCATTCTTGCCGCTCATGGGCAGGGCCAGCCGATGACTCGCATGGGGAATGGCCAGCGTATTGGAAATCTGTTAATCCGCCAATGCCTGAAGGTCCCGAGCCGGTTGCGCCGGATGCTCCGGTATTGCTTTGCCAACTTGGGTGAACGTGTATCTTTCCGTTCGTGTAGCCCTTGTGACTGAGACAGGTCCTACTGATGCACACGCTGGACGGCCGCCTTAATTACGGGGATCACATTAACGTTGACTGTTCATACGGACAGTATATGATTGAGTGAGTCAGTGTCACAGGAGGTGATTATGGTTTCTGCGCAGGATGTTCCATCTTGGTCTGATCCAACGATAAGAGGGCTTCTATGGTGGTGGCGGGAAATGGCGGAGAGGAGACTGATCTTTCATCCTGATGATGCCCCGGAAAGCATTGTTTCCGTTGAAAGTGGCGAGGCTGTATTTGACGCCTCTGCATGTCAAAAACTGAAAGACATCATTGCACGGATGATGATTTTGCATGGAGATGATGTGTATAGCGCCGGGTTCGAGGCCATGAAAGAGTTTCTTTTGGGGTTCCGCAGCAAGGCAGGATAGTGATCAGCTGGCGCCAGTTCGCTTGCCTGCTATTTCTGCGTCGTCAGGGTCAAACTGGATCCATCTGGCTGCAATTTCGACGACTTCGGTTGCCCCGATTTTGCTGCGCCCTTTGAGGGCGCACTCCCAGATTACAAGCGTTTTCCAGCCCTTATGTCTGTAAAGGACAAGATTACGTTGATCTCGGGTCCGATTTCCTTCGATTTTTTGGCGCCAGAATTCAGGCCTGGTGCTGGGCCACTTGAAAAGGTGGCAGTTGTGGCCATGCCAAAAGCAGCCATTGACCAAAATGATGGCTTGGAATTTTGGTAGGACTATGTCGGGCTTCCCGGGTAGTCCTTTGTAGTGCAGGCGATACCGGAAGCCGCGCCGATGCAACTCTGATCTCAGTAATAATTCCGGCTGGGTGTTCTTTCCTTTGATGCCAGCCATCATACGAGAGCGAGTTTTTGTGTGGACGATATCGGTCATGGGCAGTCAGTGGATGAGTTTGGATTAGGTTACCAAGGATGGGCCGGGTTTTGGCGTGGTTAAAAAACAGCCGTTCTGAGTTGTTGATGCTGGGTCAAATAGTGTGCAAAATGCAACAAAAATTCCCGCCGGAGGCATGAGATGGGTGATGGTACGGTGTATCAGCAATTAGAAGAGGCTTTGAAGGTTTATACGCGCCGGGATTTGGCGCAGGCCTTGGGGATTAATGGAAGCACCCTTGGGCGTTGGCTAACGCGGGAAAACGAGCCAAAGCCTTACGTGTCAGACCGCTTGAATCAGTTGATGCTGCCTTTCAATCGTGAGCCTGTTCCGGGAGATTTTACCTTCGTTGACTTGTTTGCGGGTATCGGTGGGCTCCGCATGGCGTTTGAGTCGATAGGAGGACAGTGTGTTTTCACCAGTGAGTGGGACAGCTATGCACAGAGGACCTACTTGGGGAATTTTGGTGATAGCCACCAATTTAATGGGGATATTACAGAAATAGCTGCGGCCGATGTTCCTGATCATGATGTGCTTTTGGCTGGGTTTCCGTGCCAGCCATTCTCCATTGCGGGGGTATCCAAGAAAAATTCTCTGGGTCGGTCTCATGGTTTTGCCTGTGAGGCGCAAGGAACTTTGTTTTTTGATGTGGCAAGAATCATCAAGGAAAAGAGGCCAAAGGCCTTCCTTTTGGAGAATGTGAAGAACCTTAAATCTCACGATAAGGGAAACACTTTCCGCGTGATCATGGAGACCTTGGAGAAAGAGCTTGGTTATCAAGTTCATGTGAAGATCATTGATGGTCAACATTTCGTCCCTCAGCACCGGGAGAGGATTGCTATCGTCGGTTTCCGTGAACCTATGCCCTTCTCGTGGGATGCCATGAAGATGGCAGATAGGGGAGAGAAAAGGATGCGGGATATCCTGCACAAGGAAGACGGTACGGAGCCGTATCTGGAATGGGACGGCGACCGGTTTTTCGATCATGAAAACGGGGCTGTTAACGAAAAATATATTCTCACGCCCAAACTCTGGAAGTACCTGAAAGATTACAAGGCAAAGCATCAGGCCAAGGGAAATGGCTTCGGCTATGGTCTGGTGGGGCCAGATAGTATTGCGCGCACCCTTTCAGCCAGATATTACAAGGATGGTTCGGAGATTCTGGTGGGAAGAGGCAGAAAGAGGCCGCGCCGATTGACGCCTCGTGAGTGTGCTCGATTGATGGGTTTTCCAGATGATTTCAGGATTCCTGTATCTGATACCCGGGCATACAAGCAATTCGGAAATTCAGTTGTTACGCTGGCTTTCCAAGAGGTTGCTCGTATTATGAGGCCTTATATTGTGGAACACGAATACTGGGCCTCTGAGCCAGACCTTCTTACAGAAAGATAATGGCAAGTGCAAATTCCAAGGCTTTGGCCTACTAGGTGCTACAGTCTTTGATAATAAGTATCCGGTCTGGACTGGCTGTGTTGATAATGCGAAATTTGGATTTTTGTACTAGATGTATTGCATTGGGGGGATGCGAATGGCTTTACGGTGGCAGTTCCTGAGAAATGAAGCGGGGGAAGATGAGGGGCTTGCCGATGCAGGCATCGAGACGTTTAGAGATGCTCCCTTCGCCGGTCTTGCCCGCGAATGCGGTCAGAACAGCATAGATGCAGCTCGACACTCGGGGCCAGGCGGAGATACTGACCGGGTAACCATCCGCTTCCGGAAAGAGTCCGTACCAATAGAGGCCGTTCCTGATATAGCCGGATTCCGGGCGACGGTTGATGCCTGTCTGTGTCGCGCCAGAGACAGGGGCGATGAGAAGGAAATTCAGTTCTTTGAGCGTGCCAGACGAATCGTCAGTGCTGCGCACATAGACCTGCTTCATGTAATTGATGAAGGAACGACGGGTCTTATCGGCCCATGCGAACCCGGCACGCCATATCACGCGCTGATCAAAGCCAAAGGTGTAAGCAAGAAAGGAGACGATACATCCGGAGGCTCCTTCGGTATCGGGAAAAACGCCGCGTACGCGGTCTCAGCACTGAGAACCGTCTTTTATTCAACGGTCTATACAGATTCCGCCTGTGGCAAACAGTTTCTCGCGCAGGCCAAAGCTATTCTCGTTTCCCACAAGAAGGGACCGGGACAGGAGCACAGCGCGACCGGATACTGGGGGGAAGCCGATAACTATATGCCGGCAACAAGTATGACCGCGTTGCCT
>JAKSCQ010000030.1 GCA_022360555.1 Pseudomonadales bacterium | reverse complement strand
GAAAAATGTGTGCGAATCGCGGTATTTTGTAAACGTTATTTACGTGTCGCCATAGGAAATAAAAGGTTCATCGCGGATTAGGGAGCCTCTGAAAAACTCCCGTCATCCCGCAGTTATTCGCTGCGCTCACCCCCCGGATCAAGTCCGGGGCAGGCTCTTCGGGGCCAGACTTCGTCTGTTCTGCGCTTCGCTTGTGATGCGGGATCTCCCTGCTGGAAGCCGCATTACTTCGTAGGTGGAGATGCCGGATCGAGTCCGGCATGACGGCATTGAACGCGCCTTCCCGCTAATCCGCGAAGAGCCAACTAAAAGGTCGCCGGATTCAGAAAGTGACTTCCACCGTGACAGTGTCGGCATAGCTGCCGGCTTCGGCAGTGGGGTCGGCGAAGACTCGGCCATAAACCGTGAAATTCAGCCCGGATCCCGGGCCCAGGCCGGTGCCGGCTTGCCTTTCTCCCGGCACATTCCCCCAGACAACGTTGCGACCGGCATTCTGGTACAACTCGTAATCCATCAGATAGCTGCCATTGGTCATTTGGCGGGTTCCGGTCAGCCCCCCATTCAGGCCGATTTCGAAATCGGTACTGTTGCTGCAGCGCACGGTAATGCTGGAGGTGCTGTCCGCCTGGGTCAGGGGGGTGTTGCGGGTGCCGAAATCCAGGTCGGTGGCGGTGACCTGGCACTGATCCGGAATGTTGACCTGGGCGGTCAGCGTATAGGTATCCGTGACTGAGCCGGCTCCTGCACTGCAACTCTGATTGAAGCCGCCGGTCCTGACTCGTACTTGGGAGCCGGTCATGATCGCCTGATGCAATTCCGCGCGGGTCGTGCCTGGCAGTGGTGCCGGAAAGAGGCCATAAAGCGTGACGGTACCACTGTCATTAAAGGTAAAGAACGGCATGCTGACGTTGACGCCCACCCCGGTATTGGTGGCGCCGCCGGGCTGTCCCACTACGGTGGAGCGGGCGGCGGAGTCGTACACATTGAACGGCAGAGACGGCGGCTGACCACTGGTTGCCAGAAGGCGCCTGGGCAGCATGCCGCCACTGCCGTCCGTGTTGACGTGCACGCACATGGTGTTCTGGTTGGATTCGAAAAAACCGCGGCTACAGGACCAGTTGATGGTTACCTGGGTGGGAACATTGCCCCCGGTAAAGGGATCCACGGTGCCAAAATCCAGTGTCGGGCTGCCTTGCAGGGCACATTCCACCGCCGCATGACCCGGCCTGGCCAGCAGCAGGGCCAGGCTGCACAAGAGCAGGCCAGACGTTTTCATTGCTCATGCTCCACAGACAGGGTAGCGGGGTTACCGTTTACCGTGAATGAAACATTGCGAACCTTTGCCCCCTGTGAGCTGGGCAGTTCCATCGGCAGATAGCGGTTGGGCAGTACATAACCTGCCAGACCGGAATGGAGAGTGTGCCGTTTCCCCTGGTCATCGTCCCAGAAGGCATCGGCCAGTCTGGCGTGGGCGTTGCCGGAATTGCGGATCACCAGCTGTCCATCACGGTAAGCGGCTGTCAGGGCATGGGTCTGATCCTCGGTCCCGACGAAGACGGGGACGGAAATCCGTAGCAGAACCTGAAGCTGGGCACCGTTATCGGACTCCTTGTCCGGCACTTCACTAATGACCAGGCGATAGCTTTTTTCCGTTTTCGTATCGGTGGGACGCTGCCGCACCACGCGAACCACCTGTTCGCTATTGGCCGGGATCATCGTGACCGGCGGGGTCACCACCAGTTCCTGTTGCTGGCGCAACGTCGACTCGCCCTCTTCCTGGTCCCAGGCAAAAAGCTGGAGCTGGTAGAAGCCTTCCCGGTTGGCGCCATTGGTCAGCGTGAAGGTGGCATTGGGTTGTGTCGGGCTCATGTGCAGCCGGATGGGGGCTACGGTCAATTGCCCGGCCGACAGTGATAGCGGGGCCAGCAAAAGCAATGAGGACAGCAGAGCGGCAAGGCGTCGAGTCATGATGGCAAAATTCCTCTATTCACTGGTTGTCTCTGATGGCGAAAGGCACACATGGGGGCCAACACGCTGCAATGTGCCTGGCGCTGGTGTGAACTGGAAGCGGGCGGTGCAGAGACTGCCGTCCTCGATGATCCCTATCTCGTTCCAGCCTTCCTTCAGGCCCTGGACAAATGCTTCCCCATCGTAACCGACAACGGTGGCATCAGCATCGCCGAACAGTACCCGGCTGCCTGCGGTGACGTGGCTGCCGTCCGGGCGGGTTACCACCACAATGGCACTGTGTTGCTGTTTTACAGGGAAGCGAGCGGTGACCCCGACCAGTTCCGCCGGTTTGATGGTCAGTACGGTTTCTTCCACCTGGGCGTCAACGGGCAGGTCATCAATGTCGATGGCCAGCTTGTTTTCCGTGTAGGGAATCAGGTCCGGCAGCAGCAGCTTACCGTTGCGGTTGGTGTGCCCGATAATCCGGTTAGCCCGCCGTACGGGAACATCGGCGAAGCCGCCAGCATCGACGATGGCAAAACTGTTGTTCATGGTATTGGCGGCAAACACATCCTGGTAGTTGGTGACCAGGGAACCGCTCAGGTTGGCGAAGGTATTTGTCTCGTTGTTATCGCCGAAAACCCCAGCCTGCACATCGGCGTAGGGGGTCCACCAGCGGCCGCTGGCCTGGCGGATACCGTCCGGGTCCGGGCTGTAGGCAAGATCCCAGCCAAGATCCCAGAATTCATCAACCTGCTGTTGCAGGGTCAGTACCGTGCTGGTGTCATCCCCGGCTTCATCATGGCTGAAGCGGGCGCCCGCCTGAATCGGCCGCTTGCCGGGACGTTCAAAGTAGTAGTTGAACGCGGCCAGCCAGGTGCGGTCGTCGCTGTCGTTGAGGTTCTGATTGACGCTGAGCGTCATGGAAAGCTGGCGCCAGAGTGTGCGGTTATGGCCAATAACGAGAAAACGGCTGTTTTCCCCGCTGAAAAGATCTGTATCCAGATAGCTGGCATTCAGGCTGCCATGGCTGTCCAGGTTCACACTGGCATTGATTTGCAGACTGCTTTCCACACTGGGCCGGACATCCAGGCTGTTGCTCAGGTCCCGGTAGCCTTCGCTTCGGCGTGTGTACTGGCCGCTGATTCCGTAGCGGCGGGTACGGAATTCGTGACCCACAACCCACTGGTTGCCTCGGTCGGCGTCGTCTTCACCATGGGCAATGGCCAGGTTGGATACCCCCCAGAATCCCGGGCGGGCGACCACACCGATACCGCTATTGAGCAGGGACTCGCTGGCGCTGCCGGTGGCTTCCAGAGTCAGTTTTTCGTTAACGCCATAGCGAGCCACGCCGGTGGTGACAGGTTCGCTGTCATAGTCGTTGGAGCGCACACTGTAAAAGCGGCGTGGGGTACCGAGACTGGCGGAATAATCCCAATAGCCCTGGCGCAGCAGCCTGGGGCTGACATAAAAAGGGACGGTCTGGGTGACCTGGCGGCCCAGGGTATCGGTGGTGACGACCTGGGCTTCCCCCAAGCCGGTAATGCGGGGGGAGGTCTCCAGCACAAAAGGCCCGGGCTGAATGTTCTGGTCGGTCAGTTGCAGGTCGTTGACGAAGACTTCCAGTGCAGAGGGCAAGGTGGCCGAGCCACTGATTTCCGGAAGCGGAAAGGTAATCAGGTCCGGGCGGGAAGCAAAATTGCGGGATATCTGCAGCCCGGCCAGTCGCACCGAGGGGGTCCAGTTCAGGGCTCCACTCAGGGTATCCCCCACCACATAGGTTCGCATCCGGTCCGGATCGGTATAGCGCCAGTAGCTGTCCAGGCGAATATAATCGCCGTCGTTGTCCGGGTCGGTGTCGCTCCAGCGCACAACCCCGCTGCTGCTGAAGGCGCCCCAGTTACCAAAAAAACGGGCCTCATGGCTGGCGGATGTGTTGGTGTTGCCGTTTTCCGCACGGGTGCTGTAGGCATCGTAGTTGAACAGGGCGCCTTGCCCCCGCTGCAGTGGAGTATCGCTCTGGAAAATCCCGGCGGTGAAACTTTGCCGGGGCAGCCAGGCTGCGGGGACCACCAGGTTGATCTGCTGGGCATTGTTGTCATAGCGCCCCGCGATCCCGAGTTCACTCAGGCTTTGCCAGCGTTTTTCGGGTATCCGGATTAAGTGGTAGATGGAGCCCCCTTGCTCCTTCGAACCCTTAACTCTCCCAGAAGGTTGATAGATCGACGCCGTAGTTTTTCTCAGGCTCGGGAAGACCCATGCTGTAGGTCATGGTGGCCTTGCCCAGGAAGGGGGATTCCTTGATCTGCGGCACCTTCTTCTTGTGCTTGGTGGTGTAGAGCATCCGGGCCCGCATCACCTCGAATGAGTAGCCCCGGCCATCGCGGTTCTTGTCCTTGGCCAGCCGATTGATCGACTCCGTGAAGGCGTTGGTGATTGGGGTGTCGGTTTCGAAGTAGGCCAGCACCTCCTCGCGCCATCCGCTGACGGCGCTGACGAGATCCTTCCACACCTCTTTCTGCCCCTGTGGAATGTCGTCAATCCAGCGGGCCAGCGCCTTTTCGGCATCACGCCGGGTGGTGCTGTCCCAGATGTGGTAGAACCGCTCCTTGTGCTCGTAGGCCGCCAGGAGCTGAGGGAAGGCCCCTGTCCATGTCTCCATGATAAGCTGCTCGCGATCTGAAACGTCGTGGGCACGCTTCAGCAGGATCTTCCTATCGCCCTTGAGGGTCCGCCGCTGGTTTGGCTTCAGATCCTTCCTGAGTCCCTTACGCACCTTCTCCAGGGCTTCGTTGGCCATCCGCACCACATGGAACTTATCGACCACAATGCGAGCCTGCGGCAGTACCGCCTGGACAGCACGGCGGTAGGGTTTCCACATATCCATGCTGACGATCTCGACCTGGTGGCGCTCGGTCATGCTCATGAGGCGCCTCGTCACCGCGTCCTGCTGGCGACCGGGCAGCAGGTCCAGTAGGGTACGCTCCTCCAGGTTGGTCAGGATGCAGCGGTAGCGGCGGTTCAGGTACAGCTCGTCGATCCCCAGGCAGCGGGGTGTCTCGAAGCGATGCCAGGCTGCCAGGAACTCAGCCTTCTTCTTGAATATCTCGCGGACAGTCTTCTCGTCGAGGCCCGTGGTATCAGCCACGTAGGCGTAGGGGTGATTGAAGGCTTCCTTCTCGACGTGGTTGTAAAGCCTCCGCGTCATGCGGTGATCGTCTACCATTTCCGGAAGAGCTGGCCGGAACGTCCTTCCACACGCCCGGCAGGTGTAGCGGCGACGGACCACCCAGAGGGTGACCCGCTTTCCGTGGATGGGTAGGTCGCGATAGGCCACATCGCGCTTGCCGAACCTGACAAACTCACTCTCAACGCCGCATTCCTCGCAAGCTAGAGGCTCAGGAGCTTCGACCTGGTAGTGGAGATCATGCTCTTCCATCTTGGTGCCTAGGACGTGGTACTCGGGAAGGTGAAGGATGTTGTCAGGCAAGCTAGTCATGCAAACTTTCCTTGTCGACATGGTCCATAGATGATCGCGACTCTTTGACCGCGTTGTTTTCAACGAACTGAAGGTGAGTTACTCCCTTGGGTCTTCTGCTTCTCTGAGCCCTTCATGCAATGACGCAATTAGCGGGCAAGTGATATTGCCTTGTTGTGCATGGCATCTGTCGACCATTTCGCTCAGCACCTTCTCAATTCTTTCAAGCCTGTCGATCTTCTCGCGAACGTCCCCTAACTTGTGCTCTGCGAGAGCACTGGCTTCTTGACAGTGGGCGCCATCTTCCAGCCGAAGTAGGTCACTGATCTCATCCAGACTAAAGCCCAGCTGCTGCGCCGTTTTCACGAACGTCAACCTGTCGATATCGGCGGCACTATAGCGTCGAATACCTCCGGGAGGGCGTTCGGGCTCCGATAATAGCCCTCGTCGCTGGTAATAGCGGATTGTCTCGACATTGACGCCGGCCGCCTTGGCCAGGCCGCCAATGGTCATGGTGTCCGCCACTTTATCTGCATGTCTCTTCATGATGCTTGACTCCGTACCAAGCTACGGAAGTAACCTTATCGTAGCTCCCCCCATCCCGAAAGGAGAATCGTCAATGCGGACATCTAAAACGGGGCGAGGGCCCCTGGCCGCCGGAGGAGTCGCGGCCCTCCTGGCCTCGGCGTGTTGCCTCGGCCCGCTGGTGCTGATCACGCTGGGCGTTTCCGGCGCCTGGATCAGCAATCTGGCGGCGTTGGAGCCCTATCGCCCGCTCTTTATCGGCGTCGCGCTGGTGGCGATGTTCTTCGCCTGGCGTCGCGTCTTTCGGCCAGTGGAAAAGTGCCAGCCGGGAGAGGTGTGTGCCGTGCCACGGGTCAGGACGGGCTACAAGGCGATCTTCTGGCTCGTATCGCTGCTGGTGCTAATCGCCCTGGTATTCCCCTACATCTTGCCCCTGTTCTATTAAAAGGAGATCTACCATGAAAGCTCGTTTCGCCTTCATCGCGCTACTCGCCCTGCTCAGCACGCCCGCCTTAGCGGCCCTGCAGACCGTGACGCTGTCGGTGCCGGGCATGACCTGTGCCGCCTGCCCGATCACCGTCAAGGCCGCCCTCAACAAGGTGGACGGCGTCTCGCAAGTCGACGTGAGCTACGCGGATCTCGAGGCCGTGGTCACCTTTGACGACGCCCGAACGTCGGTGGAGGCATTGACCGAGGCCACCATCAACGCTGGGTATCCATCAACCCCGACATCCTCGCAAGCGGATCGAGAGTGATCATGAAGAATCCCAAGCCCCTGCTGCGCGTGAGCGTGATCGGCACCGTCCTGGTGGCATTGTCTTTACGCCGATCCTGGTGATCCTGCTTGGCACGGTGGGCCTGGCGGGGCTGACGGGCTATCTCGACGTTGTGTTATTGCCGGCCCTGGCCTTCTTCATCGGCCTGACCATTTATGCGATTTGGCGTAAGAAGCAGTTCGACGCCTGTTGTGACAACGGCTCTATCAAATCAAGGAATACGCCCCCTGAGTGACATCAAGCAGCTGCACATCGCGGTCATCGGGTGAGTTGTTTACGAGCTTGCCCGCCACGGTGAAGGAATAAGCGTGAAAGATTCGCAGAAATTTTTAAGCGTCGTGCTTGGCACCGGGTTGATGGTGCTGTGTTGCGCCGCGCCAATCGCCCTGGTGCTATTCGGTACGGCGGGCCTGGCCGCGTTGGCAGGCTATCTCGATTACCTGCTGTTTGCCGCCCTGGCCATCGGCTTACCTCTCTACGCGCGATACCACAAGCGGAAGCAGGATGCCGGCTTTACTAATGAAGACTCGGAGAAACGTGATGATTGAACTCAACGTGAGTGGCATGACCTGTGACCGCTGTGCGGATCATGTCAGGGAAGCCCTGGAGAAGCTGCCCGGCGTGCAGTCGGTGGAGGTATCCTATCCTCAGGGGACGGCATCGGTAGCCGTTGATCCGGAGACACCGGCCTCGGCGTTGACGTTTGCCGTGACCCGACTTGGCTACCAAGCTCGACTGGCCAACAGTGGGCCCACTTCCCCGGCAGGCGCATCGGTGTCCAAGGGCCGTGATGAAGACGCCCCGCACATCGCGGTGATCGGCAGCGGCGGCGCCGCCATGGCGGCGGCCCTGAAAGCCGCCGAGCGCGGCGCCCGGATCACCCTGATCGAACGCGGCACCGTCGGCGGTACCTGTGTCAATACAGGCTGTGTGCCTTCGAAGATCATGATTCGCGCGGCCCATATTGCCCACTTGCGTACGGAAAGTCCCTTCGATGCAGGCCTGAGCGCCCAGGCGCCGGTGGTGGATCGGGCCAAGCTGCTCGAGCAGCAGCAGCGACGTGTCGAGGAACTGCGTGACGCCAAGTACGAGGGGATTCTGCGCGACCACCCGGCCATCACGGTCCTGCACGGCGAGGCCCGGTTTATCGATGCCCATAGCCTGATGGTCAAGCTGAACGAGGGCGGCGAGCAGGTCGTCCACTTCGACCGCGCCTTAATCGGTACTGGCGCCCGACCGGCAGTACCGCCGATCCCGGGTCTTGCCGACACCCCCTACCTGACCTCTACCAGTGCGCTGGCCCTGGACACCCTTCCCGAGCGGCTGATTGTGATCGGCGCCTCGGTGGTGGCCCTGGAACTGGCCCAGGCCTTCGCCCGGCTGGGCAGCCGGGTCACGGTGCTGGCCCGCAGCCGCCTGCTCTCCCAGGAAGACCCGGCGGTAGGGGATGCGGTGGAGGCGGCGTTTCGCCGCGAGAGCATCGAGGTCCTCAAGCAGACCCAGGCGAGCCGCGTGGACTACACCGACAATGAATTCATTGTCGACACCAACGCCGGCACCTTGCGGGCGGATCAACTGCTGGTGGCCACCGGACGGACACCCAATACCGAGGCCCTGAACCTGGCGAGCCTCGGCGTGGAAACCGCACGTGGGGCGATTCTGGTCGATGAGCATCTGCACACCACGGTGCCGGGGCTCTATGCCGCCGGTGACTGCACCGATCAGCCGGAGTTCGTCTATGTCGCCGCCGCCGGGGGCAGCCGGGCTGCCGTCAACATGACCGGGGGCGAAGCCACCCTGGACCTGAGCGCCATGCCGGCGGTGATCTTCACCGACCCCCAGGTGGCCACCGTCGGCCTGACGGAAGCCGAGGCCATCGAGCAAGGCTTCAGCGTCGATACCCGCGAGCTGGACCTGGAAAACGTGCCGCGTGCGCTGGTGAATTTCGACACCGGTGGTTTCATCAAGCTGGTGGCCGAACGCGACTCGGGCCGGTTGCTGGGGGTGCAGGCGGTGGCGGGGGAAGCCGGTGAGCTGATCCAGACGGCGGTGATGGCGCTACGCGCACGCATGACCGTACACGACATCGCCAATGAGCTATTTCCCTACCTGACCATGGTGGAAGGGCTCAAGCTCTGTGCCCAGACTTTCACCAAGGATGTGACGCAGTTGTCCTGCTGTGCCGGGTGAACGATATGAGCGCGACCGTGGTGCCACTGGGCGGCGGCACCACGGGTTTTGGGCATGGACACCACAGGGAGCTCTGTCACGATGAACACGACACTACCCGATTGCGGGATGATGGGGGCGATGGGCTGGATAATGCCAGTGATCGGAATTGCCCTACTATTGCTGCTGGTCCTGGGCATCGCCTGTTTGGTGAAGTATCTGCTCTCTAGCAAGTGAGCGTACTGAGCGAGCCATCAACCAGCTAATCCGTTGTGGGTTGAGTTTGTCGGCCACCTTTCTCTCTCGCATACCAACCAGATAATCCGGATACCCCGTTTTTCGGGGGGGGAGGGAAACTGCAGCCCGGCTTTGGCCAGCGCTTCGGTATCCACAGCCAGCTCCTCACCGTACACCTGGACGGGCAGCATTTGTGAGGTGGCTGAGCCATTGAGAATCAGTTGAGGGTAAGCAATAAAGGCAGCAGTGCTCTGGCCCCGGGCCTGGGCCCTTAGCCTGGCAATATCCGACTGGGAATATTGCTGATTGAGAGAGACCCGTGGCCCCGTGGACGTCTCAGCCTGGGCCAGTTGCCGGGAATCGCTCCAGGCATGGCCACTGGTAACCAGCAACAGAGTCACCGTGCAGGCGCGGATTCGCCGCCCCTGCTTCCCTGGCAAGCCCTGTTGCAATGGATTTGGCGTCACCTGGTCTCATCCCTGTCTTCCCACCCCGCTACCTGTCTGTAGCGGGGAATTACGCGAGTATCATCAGAACGTGACGGTTACGGTCACGGTGTCGCTCAGGTCCACCCCGGTATCACCATCAATATTGTCAGCCGCATTGATGGTGGCGGTCTGGGCCGGGATCAGGCCGTATACGGTGTAATCCTGCTGCGAGCTGTTGCCGGTAGCGGATTGCACGCTGGTGTCATCCCATGCCGTGCTGTTGGCGGCATCCTGGTACAGCTCATAGGCCACGGAGGAACCGTTGCCCGAGGTCATGTTACGGCTGCCGTTGGTGCCGCTCAGGCCGATGTCATAGGCGGTACCGGTGGAACAGGTCACACCGATATTGCTGGTAGAAGTAATACCGCCGGTGTTAACCGCCGCCTCGGTCTGGCTGCCGAAATCCAGATCGGTCGCTTCATCAATGGTGCATGACGCGGTCAGGTTCAGAAGAACCTGAAACGTGTCGGTCTCAGTGGCCGCCAGGCTAGACAGCGGTGCGCAAAGCAGGGTGGTGCCGATTGCAGCAGCGGTAAGCGTCTTTTTCATGGTTCCTCCGTTCCTGAATGTGGCATCAGGGTCATGAGTAGCAAAATGTGATTTATGTCACAATATGTAATTAACGAACGTCAATCTATTGATGAAGGGGGTGGGGGTAAACCATGGCCCCGTTGGGCCTGTGCAAAATGGCGATGAATGGTATTCATGGTCGTATAAAAGGTGCAAAAAGCCTCATAAGCGCACTTTCACACTGACTGACGAGGCGGACATTACACAGCGCTGTGTCAATGCAGGGTGAATGGCCGCGGGTTTGGCTGGGGCGAGTCATATAGGGGCAGCCGGCACTGGAGCCGGCTTGCCCTGTGTAGGGCGGAAATCGGCGCGCGCCCATTTTCGCCCTACAGCCGTCTCCCTCCAGGGATCAGGGCAGGACAGTGTCTTCCCGGGCGCTCAGGTTCTGGATACGTTGATCCTGGTCGGTATCGGTTTCTGCCTGGTTGAACGGGGTTGCCGTATCGAAGTTGGCCAGCAGGTATTCCGCCAGGGCGTCCTGTTCGCTACCCGGGTCGGCAAAGGTGGCGGCATTGTTGCCTTCTGCCGGCACGACTTCATCGTTCAGGTCCAGACGGTTTTCCAGCGGGAAATCGAAGGGGTAGCCGTCACCGCCCAGGCCACTGCCACCTTCGGTGGCGAGAAAGCCCAGGGTGACCAGCCGGAAGGTGCGGTTGGCATCACCCACCACACTGCCATTCTCCACCACGGTATCGACCACCGCGCCGCTGTCATCCAGTACCACCAGGTTGCGCACACGCTGGCCGGCCTGATCGATCTCATCGCCGTTGAGGGTGCTGAGCCGGGCGGGCTGCGCCGGATCAAAGCTGAAGCGCAGACCGGCCACCTGCGGGAACTGGCCGGCGACACCTTCCACCTTGGCCACGGCATGTTCCAGCAGTTGGTGAAGCTCCGTGGCGGTCACATCCCCCACGGTGAGGGTATTGTTGAAGCGTAGTGAGCCTTCCAGATCGAACTGGGAAATATCACCACTGGCCTTGCCGGCATTGTCGTTGGCGGCGGGGGGGAAGAACTCAATGTCGTCGGCGGAGGTGGAGCCGGGGGGATAGGCGAAGTAGCCAATATCGTCACGGATGCCGCCGCCGTTCTTGATGGAGACCTGGACGCTGGGGTCGTACTGGCGGGCGATCCACAGGTTGGCATCGGCGGTGAGGTTGCCCAGGTTGGTTTCCTGGGTGCGTACCTGGCTGCGGCGCCCATCCAGAAAGACGCTGGTATGACCGAGGATGTTGCCGTCCCGTTCGGCCAGCACCTGGTTCAGGGCATCGACAATGGCCGTGACATCGCTGTTGATGGTTCCACCCTCGGCCATGGTGGCATCGGCGACATAGGCGCCGTTGATGGTATCGTCCAGGGTGTCGGTGAGCAGCACGCCGCTGTCGTCAAACTGCGCTACCAGTCGGCCCAGATATTTGTAATCACCGTCGGTGTTGACCACCAGTACCGGCTCATCGCTGGCGGAGCGGAACATTAGCGGGTAATCGCCCTGGGCGGTGTCGCCTTCGTGCAGGCGGTCATTGTCGTCGGCCAGCAGGGTGTTGGAGCCTCCGGCAACGATGATGTCCACGCCGTCCAGCAGGGTGGCCAGTTCTTTCTCGATGCTGATGGTCTGCATGTGAGCCAGCAGGATGATCTTGTTGATACCGGCGTCTTTCAGGGTATCCACCGCCGGCTGGATTTCGGCGGCCAGGGCGGTGTTGCCGCCGCTATCCGGCTTGATGGTGATGTCGCCGGTGCTGGTGATATTGCCCAGGGACGGGGTGGAGGCACCGACGATACCGATGGTTTCGCCATCCACTTCCAGGGTGCCGTAGCCGGCCAGGGCGCCATTGGGGAGGCTGTCCAGGGGTTGCCCATCCTGTTGCACCCGACCGCTGAGGAAACTGTCGGGGGTGAAATCCAGGTTGGTGCTCAGGTAAGGGAAATCGGCGCCAGGGTAGTTGCCGTCCATGCCGATGATGTTGGCGAATTCTTCCGTGCCACCATCCAGATCATGGTTGCCCACCACGCTGGCCTGTACCCCCAGGGCATTGACCAGGGCGATATCCGCGCGGCCATTGCCGGCCACGGCGATACCGGGCACCGCTGCCATGGCATCGTCGGCGGCGGCAAAGTAGCGCGGGCCGGGGATGTAGTTGTCGCCGGAACTGAGCACCAGGGTATTGTCCGGGTAGTCGCCGCGCAGCTTGTCGAGAACGGCGGAGAAGGGCTCCACGTTCTGCAGGGCTCCGGTGGCGCCGTCCATGTCGGCGAAGTGCAGCAGTTGCAGGGTATAGGGCGTGGCGGTATCGCCACCGTTATTGTTGTTGTCACTGTCCCCGCCACAGGCGGCCAGCAGGGCGGCGGCAGTGGCCGTCAGTGCCCAGCGGGTAAAGGTCGGCATGGTCATGGTTTCGATCCCGGTTACTCAAATGGAGACTGGCCCCAGCAAAGCAACGGCGGATGACCATGGCATGACGGTTGGGGAACGGTTTGATGATGGCGCGGGTGACGATGGGGCCACAATCAAAGGTGTGTCCCGGATTAGCGGGAAGTCGCGTTCAAGACAAGTCGACACAACGTCATGCCGGATCAAGTCCGGCATGACGACATTGAATGCGCCTCCCCGCGAATCCACGATGATGCAAATAAAACGGGCCCGTCACCTTGCGATGACGGGCCCATACTCCCTGGTCCAGAGGGAGGCAAGGGGTCAGGACTGCGGGGTGCGGATCACCAGCAGCCGTTCTTCGGTCATGTCGTTGATGGCCCAGCGGATGCCTTCGCGGCCCAGGCCGGAATCCTTCACGCCGCCGTAGGGCATGTTGTCCACTCGCCAGCTCGGTACGTCGCCGATCACCACGCCGCCCACGTCCAGTTCGTCCCAGGCTTTCTGGGCCTTGTACAGGTCGCGGGTGAAGATGCCGGCCTGCAGGCCGAACTTGGAATCGTTGACCGTCTTGAGCGCCTCATCAAAGTCGCTGAAGCGGCTGACCACGGCCACCGGGCCGAAGGCTTCCTCTTCCACGATGTTGGTGCCCTTGGGGGCATCTTCCAGCAGGGTGGCTTCCAGCATGGCGCCATCGCGCTTGCCGCCCACCAACAGTTTGGCGCCGGCGTCCACGGCTTCGTTGACCCAGCTTTCCAGGCGTTTGGCTTCGCCTTCGGAAATCACCGGGCCGATGAAGGTGTCTTCGTCTTTCGGGTCGCCCATTTTCAGGGAGGCGGTTTTCTCCACCAGTTTCGCTTTCAGTTCGTCGTAGATGGCATCGTGAATGAGGATGCGCTGCACGCCGATGCAGCTCTGGCCGGACTGGTAGAAGGCGCCGAACACGATGCGGTTCACTGCGTCTTCCAGGTCGGCATCTTCATCCACGATCACCGCCGCGTTGCCACCCAGTTCCAGAATCACTGGCTTCTTGCCGGCGCGGGCTTTCAGGTCCCAGCCCACGTCCGGGCTGCCGGTGAAGCTGAGCAGCTTGAAACGCTCGTCGGTGGTGAACAGGTCGGCGCCTTCGCGATGGCAGGGCAGAATGGAAAACGCGCCCTTGGGCAGATCGGTTTCCGCCAGCACTTCCCCGATGATGATGGCGCCGATGGGAGTGCGGCTGGCTGGCTTGAGCACGAAGGGGCAGCCGGCGGCGATGGCCGGGGCGACCTTGTGGGCGGCCAGGTTCAACGGGAAGTTGAACGGGGAAATAAAGGAGCACGGGCCGATGGGCACGCGCTTGACCATGCCGCGATAGCCCTTGGCACGGGCGGAGATTTCCAGGTTGGGCATTTCGCCGTCGATGCGCACCGCTTCTTCGGCGGCCACCCGGAAGGTGTCGATCAGGCGGCCCACTTCGCCGCGGGCATCCTTGATCGGTTTGCCCGCTTCGATGCACAGGGCCAATGCCAGTTCTTCAAAGCGTTCTTCAAAGCGCTTCACGCAATGATAGAGAATCGCCTGGCGCTCGTAGGGGGCCAACTTGGCCATGGCGGCGGCCGCCTTGTCCGCGGCCTCGATGGCCTTGTCGATGGTGGCCGCATCGGCCATGGCCACGCGGGTGGCCACCTCACCGCTGTACTTGTCGGTGACATCCAGATCCTGGTTGGCGAAGATCGCTTCGTTGGCCAGGTAGTAGGGGTAGGATTCTTTCAGCATGTTGGTTCCTTAATGGCGTGAGTAGGGCCATGAAGAGAGGTGCGATTGATCACCTGCCTGCACGCAACACGCTTCACGCTGGCACGCAATAAAAGCGTGATGCGTGTCAGCGTGCGGCGTGCAAGCGCTTAAAGTTTGCTGCTCAACTCCCGAATTTCCTGATTGAGAATGCGGTTGTTGTCGCTGTAGTTCACCGGGCAGTCGATTACGTGGACGCCACCGGCGGCGTAGCATTCTTCCACCAGCGGCGCCAGCCCGGCGGTGGACTCCACCCTGTGTCCGTTGGCGCCGTAGGAACGGGCGTAGTCCACGAAGTCCGGGTTCTGGAAATCCAGGCCGAAGTCCTGGAAGTCCATGTCGCTTTGTTTCCACTTGATCATGCCGTAACCGTCGTCGCGCAGGATCAGCACCACGATATCCAGTTTCAGGCGCACGGCGGTTTCCAGCTCCTGGCTGTTCATCATGAAGCCGCCGTCACCGACGATGGCCATCACGCGGCGATCCGGGTTGACCATCTTGGCGGCCATGCCGGAGGGCAGGCCGGCGCCCATGGTGGCCAGGGCGTTATCCAGCAGCACGGTGTTGGGCTGGGTGGCTGGGTAGTTGCGGGCAAACCAGATCTTGTACATGCCGTTGTCGAGGGTAAGGATGCCGTCCTCGGGCATGATCTTGCGGATCTCGTCCACTAGCCGCTGCGGGCGAATCGGGAAGCTGTCGTCCTGGATGCCTTCGCGGATGTGTTTCTGCAAAGCATCGCGGATGCGGTGGAAGTCGGAAAAGCTCCAGTGCTCCTGGGGCTCCAGGCGTTCCTTGAGCTGCCACAGGCTGTTGGCGATGTCGCCCACCACTTCGATCTGCGGGAAGTACACCGGGTCCACCTGGGCGGAGTTGAAGTTGATGTGGACCACTTCGGCGCCGCCGGGGCGCATGAAGAAGGGCGGCTTTTCCACCACGTCGTGGCCCACGTTGATGATCAGGTCGGCCTGGTCGATGGCGCGGTGCACGAAGTCACCGTCGGACAGGGCGGTGTTGCCCAGGAAGTGCGGACCGGTTTCGTCGACCACGCCTTTCCCCATCTGGGTGGTGATCACCGGGATGCCCAGTTTTTCCACGAACTGGCGCAGCATCTTGCTGGTCAGCTTGCGGTTGGCGCCGGCGCCGGCCAGCAGCAGCGGCTTGCGCGCGCCCTGAATGGCTTCGATGGCTTTGCAGATGGCCTTGTCCTCGGCAATCGGGCGGCGGGTGGCGCTGGGTTCGGTCACCGGCATGGTGGAGTGTTCACGGGCAATGTCTTCCGGCAGCTCCAGGTGGGTGGCGCCGGGGCGCTCTTCCTGGGCCAGGCGGAAGGCTTCACGGATACGGGTGGGGATGGAGTCACCGCTGACCACCTGCTTGGTGAACTTGGTGAGCGGGCGCATCATGTCCACCACGTCGATGATCTGGAACTGGCCCTGCTTGCTGGTTTTGATCGGCTTCTGGCCGGTAATCATCACCATGGGCATGGCGCCGAGCTGGGCGTAGGCGGCGGCGGTCACGAAGTTGGTGGCGCCGGGGCCCAGGGTGGACATACAGACACCAGCCTTACCGGTAAGACGGCCATAGGTGGAGGCCATGAAGCCGGCGGCCTGTTCGTGACGGGTAATCACCAGTTTGATTTTCGAGCCGCGCAGGGACTCCAGCAGGTCCAGGTTTTCTTCACCGGGAATGGCGAAGACGTGCTCCACGCCTTCCGCTTCCAGGGCGCGTACAAACAAATCTGATGCTTTCATGGTTTCTCTGTCTCCGGTTGATCCCGCTATCGGCTTGTGGCCGTCAGCGGGCGTCCACGATGCGTGGCTGTAAAATTCACCGCGGTTAATGCAAGGATGATGCCGCCTTTTCCTCGTCTTGGTGCAGAAATCTTGATCCAAGATGGTGCGTCATCCCTTCGACGGGGTTCACTATAGCGCGCACCCGCACCGGTTAGGTATGGGCTTAACTGATCTGTTTCATTAACAAATGTGATGTTGGCGGCTTGTGGGTCATCATTTGTCCGTGCAGAGTCTGCGCAAACACAAGGAGATCCGCGCATGAACTATCGTTGGCTTTGGGGGCTGCTGATTCTGATGGCGCTGGTGGTGGGCCTGGTGACAGGGCTGCATCGCTGGCTCAATCCGCCGCCACCGCCTGCCGAGCTGTTCGTCAACGGCACCATCCTGACCATGGACCCGGCCCGCCCCGAAGCCCCGGCCATGCTGGTCAAACGCGGGGAGATCGTGGCGCTGGGCGATGCCGATGCCCTGCGTGACCAGGTCAGCCGGGATGTGCGGGTGGTGGATCTGCAGGGCGGGCTGCTGATGCCGGGCTTCATTGAAGCCCACGGGCATTTCCCCGGTGAAGGGCTGTCCGCCGTGGCGGTGGATGCCAACAGCCCGCCCATTGGCGACCTGCACAGTATCGATACCCTGCTCGAACGGCTGCGCATGCTGGCCAAGCGCCGGCCGGAAGGGCCGCTGCTGGCCTATGGCTTTGACGATACCACCATCAGTGAGCAGCGCTATCCCACCCGTGCGGAGCTGGATACGGTCAGCGACACCCGGCCGGTGATGGTGATGCATATTTCCGGGCACCTGGGGGTGCTCAACTCTGCGGGTTTCCAGGCCATGGACATCGGGGAAACCGTTCAGGACCCGCCCGGTGGCTTCTACGGACGCGACAGCGAGGGCCGACTCAACGGCTTGCTGGCGGAGACCGCGTTCAAGCCGGTGCGCACCCGCATGCTGGCGCTGTCCGCCACGGATGGTCTGCGGGTGGTGCGTCGGGCGGCCCACCATTACCTGTCACGGGGCATCACCTTTGCCCAGAACGGGCTGGCGGACCTCAAGACCCTGAAAGCCATGAAGCCGGCCCTGGAATTTGGTGTCATCCCTCTGCGTTTGAGCGTCTGGCCGGACGAGAAGGCCGAAGCTGCCCGGCAAGCGGGGGATTTTGTCCTGCCGGATAACGAACGTGTGCACCTGGGGCCGGTCAAGCTGGTCAGCGATGGCTCCCTGCAAGGCTACACCGGTTTTCTCAGCGAGCCCTATTACACCGTGCCGGAGGATTATCCCCCGGATTATCTCGGCTTTCCGGCCCTGTCGCAGACGCAACTGACAGAGCAGGTGGGGCGTTTCCACTGCCGTGACCGCCAGGTGGCCATCCATGCCAACGGGGATGCCGCCATCAGCATGAGCCTGGAGGCCGTTGCCGCCGCCCGCCAGCAGTGCCCACAGGTTGATCAGTCACCGGTATTGATTCATGCGCAGATGGCCACCACCGAGCAACTGGCGCGAATGCAGGCGCTGGATGTGATTCCGTCGTTCTTCAATAACCATGTGTACTACTGGGGCGATCGCCACCGGGACATCTTCCTGGGACCCGAGCGGGCACAACGGATCAGCCCGCTGGCGGACGCGGCGGACCAGGGCCTGCGTTTCACCTTGCACGCGGATTCTCCGGTGGTGCCGTTTTACCCCCTGCAACTGGTCTGGAACGCGGTGTACCGGCAAACCGCCGCCGGGGCCACCCTGGGGCAGGATCAAGCGGTATCGGTGGAGCGCGCCCTGCAAGCGGTGACGGTGGACGCGGCCCGGCAACTGGGCGTTGCAGACCGGGTCGGGCAGTTGCGTGTCGGCATGCGGGCCGACCTGGTATGGCTGGACCGGGACCCGAGAGAATCTATCGCGGACTGGGAATCCATCCAGGTGAAAGGCACCTGGGTCGATGGGGTACGCCGGTATCCGGACGGGATAGCGGAGTAGGGGACAAGGGGGCCGTCGATGCGGCCCCTGTGCTATTCAGGGAGAAACTAGTGCCAGGTCCCTTCCAGGTTCTCGCACTGTTCCAGGAATTCTTCGGCGCTCATTTCCACCGTATTCGGATCCAGGTGTGAAGCCACCTGCTCCTTCAATTGCCCGACCACTTTTGACATGACAGTCAGGGTCTCTTCCACCTGTTCGATGGTCTCCAACAGGTCTTCGGCTTCTTGCTGGTAATCGTCTCTGTCGTATTCGCTCATGCGAAGCCTCCTGCAGTTAAGGTGAGCCTGCCGATTTGTTGCCACCGTGTTCAGGCTCCACTCCATGTTGCCAACGATGCCGACACAAAACAAACAGGAAATTCCCGCTGTTGGCGAAAGTTTGGCCACTCGTGACCGGTGGTCGTTGTTATTTCGCTAACGGTTCGTATTCCGTCATTATGGGAAATTGGGAAATGATGTTGGCATCGCATTGTACCGGGAGCAGTCACAGGCCTCCCCATCCAGCAGCCGACAATGCGAAGAATGTAGCCGGCACCGCAACTGTGGAATCCGCACGCTCTGAGATTAGAATTGGTTAATGTTTGATCAGTTGTGATGGCGTTGGAATAGACCAGTGGCTGGGCGGGCTAGGGAGAGTGGCATGATGCGAGTTGAAATTGCCGGCCTTGTGCCTCGTCAAAGCGCGTAGTGGTCGATCCACAGGGTGTGGGCCGGGCCCAGCACCAGTAAACCTGAGCGAGTGCGAACAGGTTGGCGGGCAGGTCTGTACGGACCGTGATGCCACCGAAGACGCAGTAGGTGGTGTAGAGCGAGAAAAGGGTCAGCAGGAAATCAGGCATTGTATGCGGGGCGCGAGTATCGGGTGTTGAATCCTGAATTCTGTCCCTTTCAAATGTAGATAAAATGTGTGTTTTGGCAAGCCTTTAAAGCGGCTCAGTCGCAGTTTCGCGTAGGCCCAAAACGACTCAATGCCATTGATGTGGTTGCTTCCTTGTCCAACGAATTCGTTGTCTGCATGCTGGACCCGGTAATGCTTCTCATAGCCGAGATTCACTAGTCCATCATAAGCACGCCAACCATCTGTATGGACAACGCTATCCAGTGCCACTCTGCCTCTAACCACTTGTAATAGCGTCTTTTTCTTGGCGTCTGGCACGATCTCGGTGTAGACGTGACCGTTACGTTTAAACACGCTAAACACGATTGTCTTGCCGCCTGCTCCCCTGCCTCTCTTGCCCCTAATTCGTCTGGGGCCGAAATAGGATTCATCAAGTTCGACCTCGCCAGAATACGGGGATTGCTCCTCGCAATATGCAGCGACCCGCCTTCTGATTTTGAGATAAATAGCGTTTACGGAGCGGAGACTGATACCGGTCAGCCTGGCAGCATCTGAGGCTGTCAGATCCATCGAAAACGCTCTCAGGAGACGCCGAAATCGGGCCTCACTGATCTTGGAAAATTTGTAGTAGCGGTTTTTCCCTTTATTCATAGGCGCAAATGCATATTAGCATGCGATTTGCTTCCTAAGACCCTAAAAATTTAATTGTGAGGTGTTGATTGAGATTCAACTTGTGTTTGTTGGGGTGGCGGTCTTCTCGCAGATATGTAGGAGATGGCTTACATACTGGGTAAAAACACCATGTTATCCTCCCTCCCGGTTGGAGTGGGTTCTAACCTGACTGGGGATGAAATCTGGGGGATCGACTGTGCGAAGCCTGTTGTTCTTGGTGCTGACAATTTTTGTTGTGCCTGCTGTTTTTGCTCAAGATAATAATAAAGATATTAATCATTGTGATGTTTATCCTTTAACGGTTACGGCACAGTTATTTGCTGGCAAAGAGGTGGGTTTTCCATTCACCAGTGTGCAATTGGGTGAAGGATATGGCAGTTTCAATTGGCTAAGCTGGAAAGGCAATAGTGATACCAAATCGCTAGCAGAATCTCTTCGCTTTCCGGGAAATAGCGATCAATTCCTAAACCCACGTAACAGTAATGACCATGTTCTTAGTGAAGGCGATTGGGTTTATGGGGTGCCAGGAGTCAAAAGTGGAAAATCAATTCGTGATGCTCTGGATGACCTTCTTAATCAGGAAATTGTCATCCCCGTATTTGGTAAGGCGGAGGGAGTTGGCAAGCTAAGGCAGTTTCAAGTTGCAGGTTTCGCGAAAATTAAAATCACTGGCTATAAACTAGGCGGTAAAGGCCATTTGTCGCTTGTCTTCGGAGGAATGGAGCATTGCAATAATCTTCCTCCCATTGCTGAAGATGTAAATTACACTCTTCTTGAAGACTCCTCCCTGGATTTCACCTTGGGGGTGAGTGATGCAAATCAGGAGTCTCTTGATTTTGAGTTGGTTACCTATCCTGAGAATGGGCTCCTTCAAGGCTCGCTCCCTGACTTGACTTATGTGCCTCGTTCAAACTTTAACGGCACAGACCGAATGACTTTCATTGCTAAAGATTCCACAAGCTCGTCTGAGCCAGCAGATGTTGTCTTTACTGTTTCTCCGGTTAATGATCTTCCTGTCGTGTCGGATACCGAACTGGAGGTATATGAAGACAGTAAATTGAACGTATTAATTGATGCGTCTGATATTGATGGCGATCCCCTTTCTTTCAGTATAGCTTCTGATCCAGATAATGGAGCGCTGAAATTGGAGGAAGGAAGGATTATCTTCCTTCCTGATGAAGATTTCTATGGGCAGGAAGCTTTTGAAATATTTGTCAGTGATGGGTTTGAAGAAGTGACGGTTCTTTACAGCCTAAATGTACTGGCGGTCAATGATCCTCCCTCTCTTGAGGGGAAAGTATTCTCTATTAATGAAGACGGCACTCTTCAGACTGAATTAAAAGCAGTGGATCCTGATGGGGATGACCTAGATTACGTGATTGCCGAAGAGCCTGAACACGGAAGTGTTTTTCTACAAGGCAGTTCATTAACTTACACGCCTAGTGAAAACTTTCATGGTTCTGATAGCTTCTCTATTTTAGTGAGAGATGGTGAAGTTGCAACACAAGCGAACTTCTCGGTTCAAGTGGCTAGTGTCAATGATGCGCCAACGGCTGAGGATGTTTCCGTAAAGTTGTTCGTTGGCGACACAGTGCTTACGACCCTTGAGGCTTCAGATCCTGATGGTCAATTAGTTGAGCATATCCTGCTAGGTAGTACGTCGCTAGGGTCTCTTGAGATAAAGGGGGATAGGCTGGGCTTTACAGCTAATGTTGCTGGTGAGGAGAGAGTTCTTTACAGGGTGGTTGACGACGAGGGGGCCTATACCGATGCCAGCATTTTGCTACTGGTGGAGAAAAGTAATAATTCTCCAGTGATCAATTCAGACCCGGTTGCGCAGGGAAAGGAGGGGGAGCCATATCATTACCTTCCCAGTGCAGAAGATCCGGATGGTGATGCCATTTCATGGAGTTTAGAAGAGTTTCCAGACGGTATGACCATTAATGCCCAAAGCGGGGAGGTGGCTTGGCAATCTCCAACTCCTGGACTTCATGAGGTTCAACTGCTTGCTGAAGACGGTAGTGGTGGCCAAGATTATCAGCGCTACAAAGTACTGATTACCAGTTCATCAATTGACAGGTCTGCCGGAAAGTTACATTGGTTTATGTTTAATGCCAATCAGGATGGAGCGAGAGATCTTTATCTCACCATTAGTACAGAAGAGTCATCCAGTTATGAGGTGTCTGTACCTTCGCTTGATTTTTATGTTACAGGCATTGCAGAGGCAGGGAGGGCTGAGGTAGTTGATCTGTCAGAGCTATCAGGAGCGCTAACTCATGATTACTCAGGTGTTTCAGATCTAGGTATCAAGGTTGTTTCCAGCAAACCTGCTCGAGTCAGTGCATATAACTTGGCAATTTTTAGCTCTGACTCTTTCCACGTTTACCCGGTTTCATCCTGGGGGAAAGAATACTTGCTTGCGACTTTTCCGGGTGGATCGGGTGCTCTTTATGGGGTTGTGGCTGGTGAAGATGCAACTTCTGTCACGGTCACTTCTGATGAAGGGGATGTCGTCGAGACATTCTCACTTGATAAGGGGCAGGCTTATCAGAGCATATTTGAAGATGGGGGAGATCCTAGTGGATTTGTCGTCACTGCGAATAAGCCTGTAGCGGTTTTTGCCGGTAATAGGTGTACTTCTGTTTACCGCGCCGCTTGTGATCATCTTGTCGAGCAGTTGAGGCCGTTGAGTCAACTTGGCAGTGAGTATGTATTGATTCCCTTCGCGATGCGTGAGGGCGGGGACTATCTTAGGGTTTACGGGGCATTTGATAATACTCTCGTGTATCTGAACGGGGTTCTGGTTTCTGAGATTAATAAAGGGGAAGCTTTCTCAGAGGTTATTGATCAACCTACTGTTATCACTTCCTCACACCCGGTCACTGCAATACAGTATGCGATTGGTACGAATTATGACTCGACGTATAACAGTGATCCCCTTATGTTACTGTTGCAGCCGGTGGGGCTCAATGGGTCTTCTAGGTCGCATAATTATTTCTATCCGCCGCTTTCTCTCCATGGTGGTGATATTACCCACCATATGACACTGATGAAGAAAACATCGGGGGCCGGATCGTTATCGCTCAATGGTGCGTTGCTTGATGACTCTAAATGGAGTGTTATCAAGGGAACAGATTACAGCTTTTACAAACAGCGGGTTGAGTCGGGCTACCACCACATTGATTCTGACTTTGATTTCTCGTCTTATTCCTATGCTCATGCATATTTTACTTCATATGGACATGTGCAGAATGGTGTTGATGGTCGTTATATTTCGCCAGAAATTATTTTTATCGATCAGCCGGGGTCTGCGAGCGTTGGCCAAGAGCTATGTTTAAATATTTATCT
>JAKSCQ010000228.1 GCA_022360555.1 Pseudomonadales bacterium | reverse complement strand
TGATGTAGCTGGCACCAGCCTCGGCGAACATGCCGATCAGGTCGTCCACCGGGCTGACCATCAGGTGCACGTCGATGGGGGCGGTGATGCCGTGGTCGCGCAGGGCCTTGCACACCATGGGGCCGATGGTGAGGTTGGGCACGTAGTGGTTGTCCATCACGTCGAAGTGGATCACGTCGGCCCCGGCGGCCAGTACGTTGTCGCACTCTTCGCCCAGGCGGGCAAAGTTGGCGGCAAGGATGGACGGGGCGATCAGATAATCCTGCTTGGGCATGGTGTTTCCTCGGTAAAGACAGTGGCGAGTGACGAGTTTCGAGTAGCGAAAACCAAGATCAAAGGCCAATGTTTTGCCTTTCGAAACTCGTTACTCGCCACTCGAAACTATGCACCTATCGCGGTCGAACGACCGCTCCCACAACAAAAGCTAGTGTTGGGTTAGCAATCGATCCAGTTCGTCCAGGCGTTCCGGGGTGCCGATATCCCACCACTGGCCGGTGTGGTGTTCGCCGCTCACGGCATTGTCGGCCATGGCGGCCCGTAGCAGCGGCGCCAGTTTGGCTTCGCCCTCGGGCAGGTCGGCAAACAGGGCCGGGTCGAACCGGCCCATGCCGGCATAGGTCAGCCTGGGCCCGGTATTATCGCGCACCCGGCCCCCTTCTGTCAGATGAAAATCCCCGTCGCGGTGGTGGCCGGGGTTGTCCACCAGTACCAGGTGCACCGGGTCGGGCCGCTGGGCCACCAGCCGGGAGAGGTCGTAATCGGTCCAGATGTCGCCATTGACCAGCACAAAGGGGGCGTCGCCCAGCAGCGGCAGGGCCCGGCGAATGCCGCCGGCGGTCTCCAGCGGGGTACCCTCGCGGGAATACTGAATGGGGATGCCGTAACGCGCCCCGTCACCCAGGGTGTTGGCCAGTACCTCGCCCAGCCAGCCGGTATTGATCACCAGGGACTCAATGCCGGCATCGCGCAGTTTTTCGATGTGGTATTCGATCAGCGCCTTGCCGCCAACCTCCAGCAGGGGCTTGGGGGTGTGGTCGGTGAGCGGGCGCATGCGCTTGCCGTAGCCGGCGGCCAGGATCATGGCCTTCACTCGTCTTCCTCCAGCCGGTCCAGCACCCATTCCAGGTCCACCAGCTCCGGGCGGCGGGCGATCACGGTGCGCAGGTAGGCAAAGAAGCGCGGCACGTCGCCCAGGTACTTGGGTTTGCCATCGCGGTGACAAATGCGGGCGAAGATGCCGATCACCTTGAGGTGGCGCTGGGCGCCCATCAGGTCACAGTGACGCAGGAAGGTGTCGAAATCCGCCGGCACCGGCAGGCCTTCGGCGGTGGCCTTGTCGAAGTATTCGCGCAGCCAGCCCAGTACCCGCTCCTCCGGCCAGCTAATGAAGGCATCCTTGAACAGGCTGATCACGTCATAGCTGATGGGCCCGGCCACGGCATCCTGGAAGTCGATCACGCCGGGGTTGGGTTCGGACACCATCAGGTTGCGGGGCATGTAGTCCCGGTGCACAAAGACAGTGGGCTGGGCCAGGGCGGACTCGATGAGCACCTGGAACACCCGGTCCAGCCGCTGGCGCAGCTCGCCGGTGACCACCTTCTCGCGGTGACGGAACAGGTACCACTGGGGGAACAGTTCCAGTTCCCGCTGCAGCAGGGCCTCGTCATAGACCGGCAGGCCCTGGCTGTCGGCCTGTTTTTGCTGGGTGATCAGGGTATTGATGGCGGCGGCATACCAGGCATCGGCATTGCTGTCGTTGAGGGCGGTCAGCCAGGTTTCGGTGCCCATGTCGGTGAGCAGCAGAAACCCCTGGTCCAGATCCTGGTGCAGCACCTCGGGCACATGCACCCCGGCGCGCCGCAGCCGCGAGGCCACGTCGATAAAGGGCCGGCAGTCCTCCTGCTCGGGTGGGGCGTCCATGGCGACCAGGCTGCGCCCGCCCTGCTGGTAACGGAAATAGCGACGAAAACTGGCATCGGCGGAGGCAGGGACTCCACTGACGGTTTCATTGAGACAGGCGCTGACCCAGCCGTCCAGAGCGGCCTTGCGTGGGTCGTCGGTAACGCCGGATTTACTTTTATCAGGCTGCATTGCCTTCCTTGTTCGATTACACTGCCGCTTTTGGAGTCACGAACTCCGGGAAAACGGCCTTTTTACCTGTTCTGAGCAGCCGATGCCACTGCCCTCTCGATTCTCACAACGATCGCAGCGTCTTGTCACCGCTGCCCTGCTACTGGTTACAGCAGGCATCAGTCACGCGGATAACGACCTCAACTGGGTTGACCGCGAAGAAATGGCCACGTTCCCCGCGGTTCAGCAACGCGATATCCCCGAATGGTGCGGCGGCATCTATTACAACCCCGCCGTGGGCATCCCGGTGGCCGACAGCGACACCGTGGTCACCGCCGACCATTCCACCCTCACCGAAGATGGCCTGATCGAACTGGACGGCGATGTGCTGATCGAGCAGCCCGGCCGACGCATCACCACCGACCAGGCCCGGCTGGACCAGGGCACCGGCAAGTTCGAGCTGGACAGCGGCATGCGCCTGGAAAGCGACCGGGCCACCTTTATTGCCGAAAGCATGAGCGGCCAGACCCGCCGCAAGGAAGGCAGCCTGCTGGGGGTGCGCTATTCCCTGTTTGATATGGCATCACGGGGCAGCGCTGACTATATCTTCCTGACAGAAACCACCACCACCATTACCAACGGCAGCTACACCACCTGCGCGCCGGGCTCCAATGGCTGGTCGCTGAACGGCGAGCGCATCTTCCTGGACCGGGACAAGGGCTGGGGCGAAGCCAATAATGTGGTGCTGGAGGTCGGCAATGCGCCGGTGTTCTGGCTCCCCTGGATCACTTTCCCCATTGATGACCGCCGCAAGACCGGGCTGTTGTTCCCCACCATTTCCATCGGTGACGTCAACGGCCTGGACATCGCCCAGCCGATCTACGTGAACATCCACCCGCAGATGGACGCTACCATTGCCCCGCGTTACATCGACGGCCGGGGCAGCGGGGTGGATTCCGAGTTCCGCTACCTGTCCCGCTGGGGCGAAGGGGACATGAGCTACGGGGTCCTGTTCAATGACCGCCAGTTCGACGACGAGGACCGCCAGGTGGCCCGCTGGACCCACAACGGCAATGTGGGCCGCTGGAACCTGAAGACCGACTTCAACTATGTCTCGGACGATTTCTACTTCAAGGACCTGGATACCGGCCTGGAAATCAGCTCCCAGACGCACCTGCCCCGCCTGGCGGAGGCCCGTTACTACGGGCGTACCTGGCAGGTACTGGGCCGCATGCAGTCCTGGCAGACCATCGACCCGACCCTGGCGGACGAGGACCTGCCCTACCGCCGCCTGCCCCAGCTCCAGTTCAGTGGCGACCCCACGCTCTATGGCCCCCTGAAAGGGCTGTGGCTGTCCGATATCACCGCCTTTGACCGCAGCGATTCCGACGACAGTGGCAAGGCCACGGGCATGCGCGTGCATCTGGCGCCGGCCCTGAGCGCCCGCATCCAGAATGCCTGGGGCTATGTGGAACCGCGCACCCGCGTCTATCACACCCGCTATGAACTCGACAGCGTGGAAGCCAACCAGGAAGACAACCCGGACGTGACCACCTGGGGGGCCAGCCTGGACTCCGGCCTGTTCTTCGAGCGCCCCGGCAACTGGTTCGGCAGCAGCTACACCCAGACCCTGGAGCCGCGCCTGTTCCTCAACAAGGTGGCCTACCAGGAGCAGAGCACCCTGCCCAACTTCGACAGCCGCGAGCTGACCTTTTCCTACAACGCCCTGTTCCGGGAGAACCGCTTTCTCGGCTATGACCGCATCGGCGACGAGGAAAAGCTGGCCGTGGGCCTGACCAGCCGCTTCCTGCACGACGCCACCGGCCGCGAGCAGCTACGCCTGCGGGTGGCCCAGGGCTTCTATTTCGACGACCGCAAGGTGGTCATTGAGGATTTCGAAGAAGACCCCACCGATGACCAGACCCCGCTGGTGGGGGATGCCCGGTGGAACTTTGCCAGCGATTGGTACCTCTACACAGAAGCCCAGTGGGATCTGGAGGAAAACGCCCGCGAGCGTTCCAGCTTCCAGATCGGCTACAACGACCGGGAACGCCGGGTCTTCAATCTGGGTTACCATGACCGCCCCGCCGACGACATCCGCGAGTCGGAAGTCAGCGCCATTGTGCCGGTACACCGGCACTGGCGCCTGGTGGGTCGCTGGATGTACGACCTGGAAAACAAACGCACCCTGGAAACCATGGCCGGCGGTGAATACCGCAACTGCTGCTGGAAACTGCGCCTGCTGAGCCAGCGCGAGCTGGTGGACGACGACGGCGACGGCGATCTGGAAGGCGACAGCACCATCTGGTTCCAGATCCAGCTAATCGGCCTGGGCGGCTTTGGCGGCCAGGTGGATTCGCTGCTGGAGCGCAGCATTCCGGGATACAGGAGACAGTATGATTAATGTAACGTCGGACGTCGGACGTCGGACGCTGGACGCCCACAAGACACTGCTTGGCCTGCTGGCCATGGCGATGCTGCTGTTGCCGGCCTGGGGTCAGGCCAAGGTGCAGATGCTCGACCGCATCGTGGCGGTGGTCAACGACGGCGCCATCATGGCCAGTGAGCTGGACGAGCGCATCAACACCATTGCCCTGCAATTCCAGGAAAAGGACCAGCCATTACCGCCCCCGGCGGTGATGCGCGAACAGGTGCTCGACCGCATGATCCTGGAGCGCCTGCAACTGCAACTGGCCGAACGGGCGGGCATCAAGGTGGATGAAGCCACCCTGAACCGGGCCCTGGCCGGCATTGCCCAGCAGAACGGCATGACCCTGGAAGGGTTTGCCGAAGCGCTGCGCGCGGACGGCTACGACTGGCCCCAGTTCCGCGAACAGATCCGCCAGGACATGATCATTTCCCGCCTGCAACAGCGCAGCGTGGCCTCGCGCATCCGCATCACCGACCGGGAAGTGGACCGCTTCCTGAACTCGGAAATGGGCAAGCAGATGTTCGAGGAAGACTTCCACCTGGGCCATATCCTGGTGCGGGTTCCCGGTGACGCCAGCCCGGACGATGTGAAAGCGGCCAGGGCAAAAGCCGACAGCATCATCAAACGCCTCAAGGATGGCGCCGATTTCCAGCAGACCGCCGTCTCCTCCTCCGATGGCCCCAAGGCCCTGGAAGGCGGCGACCTGGGCTGGCGCCCGGCGGCCCAGTGGCCCAGCCTGTTCGCGGAAACCGCCATCGGCATGGAGAAAGGGGACATTTCCGAGCCGCTACGCTCCGGCGCCGGCTTCCATATTCTCAAGATGATCGACCGCAAGGGCGGCACCCAGAAGGTGGTCACCCAGTATCAAGTGCGCCACGTGCTGATCAAGACCGACGCCCTGACCACCGCGCAACAGGCCCACGAGCAGGCCCTGCGCCTGCATGACGACGTGGCCAGCGGCCAGCGCGATTTCGCCGATGTGGCCGCCGAATTCTCCGATGACCCGGGCAGCGCCCGCAACGGCGGGGAGCTGGGCTGGGTCAACCAGGGGGAAATGGTGCCCGAATTCGAGGAGATGATGCTCAACACCCCGGTGGGGCAGCTATCGCCGGTCTTCGAAAGCCAGTTCGGCTGGCACTTCCTGCGCGTGGACGACACCCGCGACGCGGACATGAGCGAGGAATTCCGCCGCATGCAGGCCACCCAGGCCCTGCAGAAACGCCGCTTCGAGGAAGAGCTGGAAACCTGGCTTCAGGAAAAACGTAGCGAGTCCTACGTGGATATTCGCTTATGACGCTGGCACGCAACACGCAACACGCAACACGCTGCGGGTAACCGGCCATGCCTTCCCCTGTTGCCGTTACCTGTGGCGATCCGGCCGGTATTGGGCCGGATCTGGTGTTGAGCCTGGCGGATACCCTGCCCGGCGAGCCACTGGTCATCATTGGTGATCGCCAGGTGCTCGACGCGCGGGCGACACAGCTCGGGGGCAAGGTCTCCCTGCATGACTGGCAACCGGGGCAGCCCCTGCCCACCGAGGGCCTGACGGTCTGGCATACCCCCGCCGGCGCCCCGGTAATCGCCGGCCAGCCGGACCCGGCCACCGCCCCGGGTACCCTGGCCATGCTCAAACGCGCCGCCCAAGGCTGCCTGGACGGCACCTTTGCTGCCATGGTCACCGCCCCGGTGGCCAAGAACGTGATCTGCGACGGCGCCGACCCGACCTTTACCGGCCACACCGAATTCCTGGCCGAACAGGCCGGCGTGGACCGGGTGGTGATGATGCTCACCGCCTCCCCCGGTGGAAAGCCGCTGCGTGTCGCCCTGGTCTCCACCCATCTGCCGTTGAGTCAGGTGCCCGCCGCCATCACCCCGGATGCCCTGACCCGCACGCTGACCATCCTGCGCGACGACCTGGTCGGCAAATACCGGATTGCCGAACCGCGCATCCTGGTGCTGGGCCTCAACCCCCACGCCGGCGAAGGTGGCCATCTGGGGCGCGAAGAGCTGGACGTGATCATCCCCACCCTGGAGCGGCTGCGCGATCAGGGCATGGACCTCACCGGCCCGGTGCCGGCGGATACCGCCTTCCAGCCGCACCTGCTGAACGAGCACGATGCGGTGCTGGCCATGTACCATGATCAGGGCCTGCCCGTGCTCAAGTACGCCGGTTTCGGTGAAGCCATCAATATCACCCTGGGGCTGCCCTTTATACGCACATCCGTGGACCATGGCACCGCCTTCGACCTGGCCGGCACCGGCCAGGCCAGCGCCGGCAGCCTGATCGCCGCCACCCGTCTCGCCCTGGAGCTTGCCGCCCAATGACAGAGCACCGCACCCGCAAACGCTTCGGCCAGCACTTCCTGCACGACCGCAACCTGATCGACCGCATGATCCGCACCCTCGGCCTGCAGGACGGCGACACCCTGGTGGAAATCGGCCCGGGCCGGGGCGCCCTGACCCACCCGCTGCTGGAGGAAATCCCGCACCTGCATGTGGTGGAACTGGACCGGGACCTGATTGCCCTGCTGCGCCAGGAGGTCTCGGCGGATCGCCTGACCATCCACGAAAGCGATGCCCTGAAGTTCGATTTCCGCACCCTCAAGCCGGCGGACCGGCCGCTGCGCGTGGTAGGCAACCTGCCGTACAACATTTCCACGCCGCTGATTTTTCACCTGCTGGAGCAGGCCGACGCCATCGGCGACATGACCTTCATGTTGCAGAAGGAAGTGGTGGAGCGCCTCACCGCCAGCCCCGGTACCCGTAACTGGGGCCGGCTGTCGATCATGGTGCAGTACTTCTGCCAGGCCGATTACCTGTTCTTCGTGCCACCCGGCGCCTTCAGCCCGCCCCCGAAGGTGGACTCCGCCGTGGTCCGTCTGATTCCCCATGCCACCCTGCCGCATCCGGCGGAGGACGAAGCCCACCTGCGACGGCTGGTGGCCCAGGCCTTCACCCAGCGACGCAAGGCGATCCGCAATAGTTTAAAATCCATGATCAATCTGGAGCAGTTCGAACAGGCCGGCATTGATGCCGGGCTGCGCCCGGACCAGCTCAGCGTGGCCGACTATGTGGCCCTGGCCAACATCAGCCAGCCGCGCAACGACGCCTGAACACAACTGGAGCTTGCATGACCGCCACTGAACGGCAACCCACCGACACCCGCCACGATATCCGGGTTTCCGTGGAAACCGAGTACCTTGCCGACCAGAGCGACGCGGCCAGTCAGCGCTGGGTCTTTGCCTATCACATCACCATCCGCAACGCCGGCTCGGTAAGCGCGCGCCTGCTGACCCGCCACTGGGTAATCACCGACGGCGAGGAGCGGGTACAGGAAGTTCACGGCGAAGGCGTGGTGGGGGAGCAGCCGCACATCGCCCCCGGCCAGACCTTCCGCTACACCAGTGGTGCGGTGCTGGAAACCGAAGTCGGCACCATGAGTGGCAGTTACCAGATGATTGGCGAAGATGGCTCGCATTTCGATGCCGAAATCCCCACCTTTACCCTTGCTGTGCCCCATGCATTGCATTAACGCCAGCATGCTCCACGCAACACGCAACACGCTCGCTCTTTCGGAGGCCTGCTGTGGCTGATTACGCCATCGGTGATCTGCAGGGCTGCCTGGCGCCCTTTAACTGCCTGCTGGAGCGCATCGCCTTCAACCCGGACCGCGACCGGCTGTTTCTGGCCGGTGACCTGGTCAATCGAGGGCCGGATTCGCTGGGCACCCTGCGCCGCGTCCATGAACTGCGCGACAATGTGCATACCGTGCTCGGCAACCACGACCTGCACCTGCTCGCCGTGGCCCACGGCAGCACCGGCAGCAAGCGCAAAGACACCCTGGCGGACATTCTTGATGCCGCTGACCGGGACACCCTGCTGGACTGGCTCCGGGCGCAACCACTGCTGGTGGATATCCCCGAACATGACGCCGTCATGACCCATGCGGGCCTCCCTCCCCTGTGGCGGCTGGCGGACGCCCGCGACCGCGCCCGGGAAGTGGAGCAGGTACTCGCCAGCCCCGCCATTGATGACTACTTCGCCAATATGTATGGCAACCAGCCCGCTGGCTGGTCCGATGACCTGTCCGGTCCGGAACGCTGGCGCGTCATCACCAACCATTTCACCCGCATGCGTTTCGTCAATCTGGACGGCGAACTGGACCTGGCCACCAAGGGCGAGGCCGATGCCCCGCCGGCGGGCTTCATGCCCTGGTTCGACCATCCCCGGCGAGTGGAGACCGGTATCCGCATCCTGTTCGGCCACTGGGCGGCCCTGGAAGGACACAGCGGCGTGGCCCGGGTAGACGCCCTGGATACCGGCTGCGTCTGGGGCGGCAGCCTGACCGCCCTGCGGCTGGATGATATGACACGTTTTTCCTGTCACTGCTGAATCGGCTCAGCCGCCGGGCGGTTTTTAACGTCCGGCGTGCATTCACTACAGTTCATCCTTTTCTTTCCAAAGTTTTTTTCTCTTCCCTTTGACTTAATCTCCTGTTTGGTTACATGCTAAAGCTGTGACTGCATGGTCTGTCATGTGACGCAGATTTTCATTTTTTATTTACGCACCATTTCATAAATCCAAGGAAAACCCTGCATGTAGTTTTGTTGTGACATAGTTGGTTCCGCCAGGAGGAAGCAGGCATGAGCATTATCAGCCACTACCAGGCCCGTTTTGATGCCACCCAGCAGGAAGAAATGTCGCTGGAAGAGTATCTCAACCTGTGCAAACACGACCCCAGCGCCTACGCCACCGCCCCCGAGCGCATGCTGATGGCCATCGGCGAACCGGAGATGGTCGACACCTCCAAGGACCCACGTCTGTCACGCATTTTTTCCAACAAGGTCATCCGTCGCTATCCCGCCTTCGATGAGTTCTACGGCCTGGAAGAAGTTATCGAAAACATCGTCAGCTACTTCCGCCATGCAGCCCAGGGCCTGGAAGAGAAAAAACAGATTCTCTACCTGCTCGGCCCGGTGGGCGGCGGCAAGTCCTCGCTGGCGGAAAAGCTCAAGTCACTGATGCAGAAGGTTCCCTTCTATACCATCAAGGGCTCGCCGGTTAACGACTCCCCACTCTCGCTGTTCAACGAGGAAGAAGACGGCCCGATTCTGGAAGAGGAATACGGTATTCCACCGCGTTATATTCGCACCATCATGTCACCCTGGGCGGTGAAGCGGCTGCATGAATTCGGTGGCGATATCAGCCAGTTCCGGGTGGTCAAGCGCTACCCGTCCATTCTTGACCAGGTGGCCGTGTCCAAGACCGAGCCGGGCGACGAGAACAACCAGGATATTTCCGCCCTGGTCGGCAAGGTGGATATCCGCAAGCTTGAGGATTATGCCCAGGACGACCCCGATGCCTACGCCTTTTCCGGCGGCCTGTGCCGTGCCAATCAGGGCATCATGGAATTCGTGGAAATGTTCAAGGCCCCGATCAAGGTGCTGCATCCGTTGCTGACCGCCACCCAGGAAGGCAACTACAACGGTACTGAACATCTGGGCGCCATCCCCTTCGATGGCATTGTGCTGGCGCACTCCAACGAAGCCGAGTGGCACACTTTCAAGAACAACAAAAACAACGAAGCCTTTATCGACCGCGTCTTTATCGTCAAGGTGCCCTATTGCCTGCGTGTCACCGAGGAAATGCAGATCTACGACAAGTTGCTGCGCAACTCCAGTCTGCGCGATGCCCAGTGCGCCCCGGACACCCTGCACATGCTGGCCCAGTTTTCCACGCTCACTCGCCTGAAAGAACCGGAAAACTCCAGCATCTATTCCAAGATGCGCGTCTATGATGGCGAAAACCTGAAGGACATCGACCCCCACGCCAAGTCCATTCAGGAATACCGCGACATGGCCGGTGTGGACGAAGGCATGAACGGCCTGTCCACCCGCTTTGCCTTCAAGATTCTTTCCAAGGTGTTCAACTTCGACCACACTGAAGTGGCCGCCAACCCGGTTCACCTGATGCATGTGCTGGAGCAACGCATCGAACAGGAACAGTTCCCCCAGGAACGGCAGGAACAATACCGCCGTTTCATCAAGGAATACCTGGTGCCGCGTTACGTAGAATTCATCGGCAAGGAAATCCAGACCGCTTACCTGGAATCCTACTCCGAATACGGTCAGAACATTTTCGACCGCTATGTCACCTACGCGGATTTCTGGATTCAGGACCAGGAGTTCCGCGACCCGGATACCGGCGAAATTTTCGACCGCCAGGCCCTCAACGAGGACCTGGAAAAAATCGAGAAACCCGCCGGCATTTCCAACCCCAAGGACTTCCGCAACGAAGTGGTCAACTTTGTGCTGCGCGCCCGGGCCAACAACCACGGCAAGAACCCGAGCTGGCTCAGCTACCAGAAGCTGCGTGACGTGATTGAGAAGAAGATGTTCTCCAACACCGAAGACCTGCTACCAGTGATTTCCTTCAACGCCAAGGGCAGCGAGGAAGATCAGCGCAAGCACAACAACTTCGTGCAGCGCATGGTATCGCGCGGTTACACGGAAAAGCAGGTCCGCCTGCTGTCCGAATGGTACCTGCGGGTTCGCAAGGCGCAGTAACACCGCTGCAGGAGCGCCGCTTAAGGCGCGAACCGGCTGCGGCAATTCGCGCCTCAAGCGGCGCTCCTGCGTCGCAGTCGGCGAAGTCGGGAGAAACTGATGAGCTACATCATTGATCGCCGCCTGAACGACAAGCGAAAAAGCACGGTCAACCGGCAGCGTTTTCTGCGCCGTTACCGCAAGCATATTCGCGAAGCCGTCAATGACGCCGTCAACCGCCGTTCCATTCAGGACATGGAACAAGGGGAACGTATCACCATCCCTCAAAAGGATCTGTCCGAGCCCATTTTCCACCATGGCACCGGCGGGCAGCGCAGCATTGTGCACCCGGGCAACCAGGAATTTCATCAGGGCGATCGTATCAAACGCCCGGATGGCGGTGGCGGTCAGGGGGCCGGTGAAGGCCAGGCCAGCGACAGTGGAGAAGGGGAGGATGATTTCGCCTTCCAGATCGACAAGCAGGAATTTCTCAATTTCCTGTTCGAGGACCTGGAGCTGCCCAACCTGGTCAAACGCCACCTGGAAGGGGCGCAGACCTTCAAGACCCGCCATGGCGGCATTGTCAGCCAGGGCATACCGGCCAAGATCAATATCGTACGCTCCATGCGCCAGGCCTCCATGCGGCGCCGGGCGCTCACCGCAGCTACCCGGCGGCGCATCCGCGACCTGAAAGCCCAGCGCGAAGAGCTGCTCCAGCAGGACCAGTCCCCACAACGCCAGGCCCGCCTGCAGGAACTGGATGAATTGATTGCCCGGCTGGAACGGCGGGTGGAACGCATTCCTTTCATCGATACCGTGGACCTGCGCTACAACCACCATGTGAAGGTACCGGTGCCAGTGAGCCGGGCGGTGATGTTCTGCATCATGGATGTATCCGGTTCCATGAACCAGGACATGAAGGATCTGGCCAAACGCTTCTTCCTGTTGCTGTACCTGTTCCTGCAACGCAATTACGACCATATCGATGTGGTCTTCATCCGCCATCACACCAGCGCCAAGGAAGTGGACGAGGAAGAGTTCTTCTACTCCCGGGAAACCGGCGGCACCATCGTCTCCAGCGCCCTGAGACTGACCCGCGACATCATCAAGGAACGCTACCCGGTGGAACAGTGGAACATCTACTGCGCCCAGGCGTCCGATGGCGACAACTGGAACGATGACTCCCCCGCCTGCGCCAAACTGATCGAGGAGGAACTGCTACCCAAGATGCAGTACTTCTCCTACGTGGAAGTGATGCCCCGTGCCCACCAGGCACTCTGGGACCATTACCAGAAGATCATGGAACGGCACCCGGCCGCCTTCTCCATGGCGCAGATTGACGAACCCGGGGAAATCTATCCGGTATTCAGACAGTTGTTCCGAAAGAGAATGGAGAAAGCATGAGCTATCTCTCCGAAGGTTCCGATTGGGATTTCGAACTGCTTTCCCGCTACGACGAGGCTATCGCTGACCTGGCTCATAACAAGTACGGGCTGGATACCTACCCGAACCAGATCGAAGTGATCTCCTCCGAGCAGATGATGGATGCCTACTCGTCGGTGGGCATGCCGGTGGGGTATAACCACTGGTCGTTCGGCAAACAGTTCGTGGAAGTGGAAGGCCGCTACCGTCGTGGCCAGATGGGGCTGGCCTACGAGATTGTGATCAACTCCGATCCCTGTATTGCCTACCTGATGGAGGAAAACACCATCGCCATGCAGGCCCTGGTCATCGCCCATGCCTGCTACGGCCATAACTCCTTCTTCAAGAACAATTACCTGTTCAAGACCTGGACCGATGCGTCCTCGATTATCGATTATCTGGTATTCGCCCGGAACTACATTGCCGAATGCGAGCAACGCCACGGCGTCACTGCGGTGGAAGAAACCCTGGATTCCTGCCATGCCCTGATGAATTACGGGGTGGACCGTTACAAGCGCCCCTCACCAATCTCTGCGGTGGAAGAAAAGAAGCGCCAACGGGAAAGGGAAGACGCCCTGCAGAAACAGGTCTCGGAACTGTGGCAAACCTTCCCGCAGATGCAGCCGGCCATCAAGCTGCGGGAGGAAACAAAAACTTTTCCCCCGGAACCCCAGGAAAACCTGCTCTATTTTCTGGAAAAAAATGCCCCGTTGCTCAAACCCTGGCAACGGGAAATCATTCGCATCGTGCGCAAGATGGCCCAGTATTTCTATCCGCAGCGACAGACCAAGGTGATGAACGAAGGCTGGGCCTGCCTGTGGCACTACACCCTGCTCAACGATCTATACGACACCGGCAAGGTGACCGACGGCTTCATGCTGGAATTTCTGCAGAACCACAGCCAGGTCATCTACCAGCCACCGTTCACGGCGCCCTACTACAGCGGCATGAACCCCTATGCGCTGGGCTTCAACATGTTCCAGGACATCCGTCGCATCTGTGAAACCCCCGACGAAGAAGACCGTGAATGGTTTCCGGAAATCGCCGGCAGCAACTGGCTGGAAACCGTCATGTTCGCCATGGAAAGCTTCAAGGACGAAAGCTTTATCCAGCAGTTCCTCTCGCCCCGGCTGATTCGCTATTTCAAGTTCTTCGAAATCGACGATGACGACCGCAACGATTACGTGGAAGTGGCCGCCATCCATAACGAGCAGGGCTACCGCCGGGTCCGCGATGCCCTGGCCGAGCAGTACAACCTGAGCATCCAGGAACCCAACATCCAGATTGTCAGCGCCAATATCCACGGCGACCGGGCCCTGACCCTGCGCCATCAACGCAACAAGGGGCGGCCTCTCGATGACAACAGCGCCAACGAAGTGCTGCGCCACCTGCATCGCCTGTGGAAATTCGACGTGTACCTGGAAAGCGTGGAGAACGGCGCCGTCGCCAGCCGCTACAGCATACCGCCCTCCCCGGTCACCGCCAGTTCATGACGCTTCTTCCACGACAGGCCGGGCCGACGGCATATCCTTGAGCTGGCGGCGAACCCGGTGATCGCCGAGCAGAAACAACGACAGAGCCAGCACGATCAGCAACGCCCCGGCCAGCACCATGGCCCCCAGAGACTCGTTGTTGAACAAGCTGCCCAGCATCAGTGCCAACACCGGCGTGATCAGTGTCACCAACGCCACCGTGGCCGCCGACAGGCGGGACAGAATCTGGAAGTAGCAATAAAAACCCAGAAGGGAACCGAACACCGCCAGGTACACGATGGCGGACAACCCGCGCACATCACCGTTCCAGGCAAACGACTGCCCCGCCAGCACCATGGCGACCCCGTAGCAGGGCAACGACAGCAACAAGCCACCCACGGTCTGCTGCATGGGGCGCAAGCCGGCACCGACACGCTGCACCGCGATGCCCCCGGCCGCAAACAGGGTCACTGCCGAGACCATCCACAGCAGGCCGACCCCGCGCTCACCCAGGCCACCGCCGGCAAACAGCGCCACCAGGCTCTCGTCAAACACCAGGGCCAGCCCCGCCAGCCCCACCAGGCAGGCGCTCCAGTGCCAGCCATTGAGCCGGATACTGCCGGGCAGCCACTGCATCATCAGCCCGGACAACAGCGGCGCCAGCCCGAAGATCACGGATATCAACCCGGAAGGCAGATGGGACGCGGCCATATAACTGCAGCCCATGGCGCCGAAGATACCGGGCAGGGCCGCCAGATAGCTGAGCCGGGCACGACGATGCAGCGGTAACGGCTGGCGCTTACACCACAACCAGACCAGCCCCAGCAGCGCGGCAATGCCCATACGCACACCGGCAGCCGCCAGCGGCGCCATGGCCTCACCACTCCATTTAATCCCCAGCGGCGTGGTTGCCCACACCGCCACCACGATCAAATACGCTGCCAGGGTTGGCATGTCGTTCTCCTAGAGTCTGAGCTACAAGCCTCAAGCTGCAAGCTGCAACGCGGTTAGGGTTTGTTTTGAATTCCCTCGAGGGAGCCGCGCCTCAGCGTTTATGCGCGGAGCAAGGAATATCAAACCTTGAAAACCTGTCTCGTGTTGTAGCTTGCAGCTTGAAGCTTGTAGCAGGTGAACGACCTGCAAACCCCCAAAACGAAAAAAGGCCGCAGGTCGGGGACGCTGCGGCCTTCTTGCAGAACTGAAACTTTCAGTCACACAGCCGCCGTCCCTGCGCACGCCATTTGCGAGCACAGCGAATCACGACTGCCATTAGTGAGTTCAGTTTCAGTACGATGGAAAGCATGCGACCATTCTGCTGAAGAAACCAGGAACGCACAAGATGAAAATGTATCTGGTGGGTGGAGCCGTTCGTGATGAACTTCTCGGCCTGCCCGTGAAAGAACGAGACTGGGTGGTGGTAGGTGCCACGCCGGAGGAAATGCAGGCCAGGGGTTACCGCCCGGTGGGTCAGGACTTCCCCGTGTTTCTCCACCCGAGCACCCAGGAGGAATATGCCCTGGCCCGCACGGAACGCAAATCCGGCCATGGCTACGGGGGCTTTACCTTTCATGCTGCCGCGGATGTCACTCTGGAAGACGACCTGGTGCGCCGGGATCTGACCATCAACGCCATGGCACGCGATGAAGACGGCACGGTCATCGACCCATTCAACGGCCGGGCCGATCTGAAGGCCCGACTGCTGCGCCATGTGTCTCCGGCCTTTGCGGAAGATCCGCTACGCGTTTTGCGGGTAGCCCGCTTTGCCGCCCGCTACCACAGGCTGGGTTTCCGGGTGGCCGACGACACCCTGGCCCTGATGCAGCAACTCACTGACAGCGGCGAACTGGACTATCTGGTCGCGGAACGGGTCTGGAAGGAAACCCGCCGCGCCCTGATGGAGCAGGCCCCCCAGGTCTTTTTCCAGGTCCTGCATGCGTGCGGTGCGCTGGCCGTTCTGTTTCCCGAGCTGGCCGATCTGGACGGGGTGCCCCAGCCGGAACAGCATCACCCGGAGGTGGATACTCTGACCCATCAATGGCTGTGCCTGGAACAGGCCAGTCGGTTGGCATTGCCCCTGGAGGCCCGTTATGCGGTGCTGTGCCATGATCTGGGCAAGGGCGAAACGCCTCCGCAGGAATGGCCACGCCATATCGCCCATGAAATCCGCAGCGCCCGACTTGCCGAGACAGTTTCGCAACGGCTACGGGTACCGAAAGATGCCGCTACCCTGGCCACGCTGGTGGCGGAATATCACACCCACTGTCACCGCGCTCTGGAACTGAAACCGGCCACGGTGTGGAAACTGTTCCAGGCCCTGGACGTGTTACGCCGCCCGGAACGGCTGGACGGTTTTCTCGGCGCCTGCGAAGCCGACGCCCGTGGCCGTACCGGCCTGGAACAGCGCCCCTACCCGCAGGTCGATTACCTGCGCGGCGCTGCCCGGGCCGCGCGAGCGGTTGATGTGGCCGCCCTGCGCGCGCAGGGCCACGAAGGCGCCGCACTGGGAAAGGCCATTGAAAAGGCCCGCATTCACGCAATTTCGGAGTACAAGAAACAATGGCAGACCCCGTAGCCCTGGTCACCGGCAGTGCCCGGCGAATTGGTGCCGGCATTGTCCGCACCCTGCACGCCCGTGGCATGCGCGTCATCATCCACTATCGCAGCAGCGCGGACGACGCCCGGCAACTGGCCGAAGCCCTGAACGGCGAACGTCCCGACAGTGCCGCACTGCTACAAGCCGACCTGGACAAGCCCGATGAGGTTCGCGCCCTGGCGCAGGCCGCCCTGCAATGTTTCGACCGGCTGGACCTGCTGGTCAACAACGCCTCCAGCTTCTATGCCACACCCATCGACCAGGCCGACGATGCCGACTGGGAGCGGCTGTTTCACAGCAACCTGCGCGCGCCCTTTATCCTCTGCCAGGCCCTGGCCCCGGCCCTGCGCGAACAGCAGGGCAGCATTATCAATATCGTGGACGTTTACGCGGAAAAACCCCTGCAAAGCCATACCCTCTATTGCATGGCCAAGGCCGGACTTGCCATGATGACAAAAAGCCTGGCCCGGGAACTGGGGCCAAAAATCCGGGTTAACGGGGTCTCCCCCGGACCGATCCTGTGGCCGGAAAGCGGGCAGATGAATCAGGATGACATCACCAACGCCACCGCCCTGAAACGCTGTGGCGAACCGGAGGATATTGCCGGGGCGGTGTACTGGCTGGCCCGGGAAGCCGACTTTGTGACCGGCCAGATACTGGCCGTGGACGGGGGCCGCTCACTCACCTTACAAGGAAGCTGACATACCAGGTTAGGGGGGAATAACATGAAGGGAATCATGGTACTGCTGACGCTGCTGCCACTACTGGCCAGCGCCGAAATCTACCGCTGGAAGGACGCCAACGGCAACTGGCAGTTTGGCGACCAGCCACCACCGGAACAGCACGAGAAACTGGATATCCAGGGGCCGGACAAGATCGGCCAGGGTGAAGGGGTAAAAGACATTCATCAGCGCACCCTGCGGCTGCGCCAGAGCGAGCAGGCCAAGAAGGAAGCGCAAGAGGCCGCAGCCCAAAAGCAGCGCACCGCGCTGACCAAACAGTGCCAGGAAGCCAGAAAAAGACAGGAACGGTTACAGGGCCGTTTCGCCTATCGTGACGAAGACGGCAACATTACCCATCCCACCATGGACCAGGTAGAAGCCGACCAGGAAGAAGTACGCCAATGGATTCAGCAACATTGCCCGGGCTGATCCGGGCCTGTCTGTACCTGGCGGCGTTGCTGGTTGCCCTACCCGCCCACGCGGAGATTTATCAGTGGCGTGATGCCGACGGCAAGCTGCACTTTGGCGACCGCCCGCCGCAACAGGCAGACAGCGAAAAGGTGGTCACACGCACCACGCCGGCCAGACAGGAGCTGTCGATTAGCGTGCGGCATCAGGACTTCACCCTCCCCAACGGCCTGCATGCCGATACGCTTGATGCTATCAGCGGCATTTACCAGCGCTACCGCAGCGACTTCGGCCTGGACCTGCACGGCACCGCCGAGGTGAACCTGTATCTGTTCGAGCGTCAGGCGGATTTCCTGCAGTGGATGGCCCAACGGGTCGGCAGCGGCAACCCCAACTATGGCGGTGTCTTTATTCCCGCCAGCAACGAGGTTGCCGTATGGCGCTGGGGAGAAGACCAGGAGGTGGCCCAGACCATTCTCCACGAAGCCAGCCATGTGCTGCTCTACCAAATGTCCCCCGCCTCCCCGGCCTGGCTGCACGAAGGGCTGGCCCAGTATTTTCAGACCCTGAAAGTCCAGCCTGACGGGCGCATGAAGGTCAGCACCTTGCCGGCGGCCCAGGCCCGCATCCAGAAATGGATTGAGGAAGAGCGGCTGATCACCCTGCGCCAGTACCTGTCACTGGATGATCAGCAGTGGCGCCGGCTGGCACACCAGCTCAATGCCATTCCCTACACGGTGGCTTGGGGCACCACGGCCTTTCTGATGTCCAAACCGGTAGGGCGAAGTACCTTGCGGCAGCTCCTGCAGGACCTGGAAAAGACAGACAGCCGCCCCACACTGGAGCGTATCGCCCACCTGTATCCGGGCGGCATATCACGACTGGAATACGACTTTTTCCGCTGGGCGCAGACAGGGATGAAGCCCCGGTGGTATTAGGCCCGCCGCCGGATTCACCCCGCTAGCCCAACGCTTCCTGTAGGAACCATGCTTGCATGGCGAATGGGGGGCGAGGCACGAGTTTCGAGTTTCGAGTTTCGAAAAGCCAAACCGAAATGCCGGGAGGTTGCCAGGAAGGGACGAGTTTCCCCAAACGCCCGTGGGAGCCATGCTCGCATGGCGAATGGGGGAGGCTCACACCGGACCGGTATTGCTTGGATAGACCTGTCGAGTTCAGACAGGCCTGATCGCCCGTTGGGCGATTTCCGCGCAAGCGCGGTTCGCGCCCTGGAAGGGCACTCCTACAGCAGCCTTGTAGAAAGCACCGGGGTTGGGGAACTTTTCGGGCTTTCAAAATCCAACCCCTCGCAACGCTACAACTCCACCACCCACAGCCGCTGACCGGTGAAGTCGGCTTCTTCCAGCAGTTGCCGGTAGGGTTTGCCGTTTTCCGGGTGACGGGCGTCCGGAGCCAGGTCCACCAGGGGTTTCAGTACGAAGGCGTGCTTGAGGATTTCGTCCCGGGGAAGCTGCACCCCGTCCACCTCTCCGGTCAGGTCGTTGTAGGTCAGGATGTCGATATCCAGGGTACGGCTGGAGAATTTCTTCTCGCCTCTCACACGTCCATGGTCCTTTTCGATATCCCGCAGCACAGCAGCCAGTTCGCCCACCGACAGTGACGTCTCCAGCCCCGCCACCAGGTTATAGAAGGCATCGCCCTCGAACCCCACGGCTTCGCTTTCATACACCGGGCTGATCGACAGCGGGCCGAATGCCGCTTCCAGGGCCTGCAGACCGGAGCGGATATTGTGCTCCCGGTCGATATTGGAGCCCAGGCTCAGAAACACCAACGCCTTTGCAGAATCTTCAACCATCGGGACGTTCACCCCGCTCGATAATCACCCCCACATCCCGCGCCCCGCGCAGGGCGCCAGGCTTGCTCAGGCGCAGTTTCAGCCAGGGCACATTGAATTCACGCAGCACCAGTTGGGCCACGTTTTCCGCCAGGGTCTCCACCAGCTGGTATTCGCTGGTTTCGATAAAGGCAATCACCCGCTTGCCGATGGCCTTGTAGTCCAGGGCATCGTCGATATGGTCCGAGTCCGCACCCCGGCGGATATCCGCGGCCATCTCCAGATCCAGGCTCACGGTCTGCCGAATGCGCCGCTCCCAGTCAAAGATGCCGATGACGGTATCCACTTTCAGATCATTGATATAAACGATATCCATACTCGCTCTCTTGCGGGTTCCACGGCTCGGCGGGATGTCATCCCATTGCCGGTAATCAGATGTTACGCTTGCAGCGCGGGCGACGATGGCGCCACGTGTACAATAAGGCCGCAACGACGCAGCCCAAGCGATATGAAGGGAGATTATACCCGGTGCAAGCAGGGACATTACAGGACGTGTGGTTTTGGCTGCTGCCGCTGTGCGTGGCCGGTTATCTGATGGGCTCCATTTCCAGCGCCATTCTGGTGTGTCGGCTGTTCGGCTACCCGGACCCGCGCACCGAAGGCTCCAACAACCCGGGCGCCACCAATGTGCTGCGTATCGGCGGCAAACCCGCCGCCGCCCTGACCCTGCTGGGGGATGTACTCAAAGGCGTAATCCCGGTGGTATTGGCCCGCTATCTGGACATGGGCCCCTTCGTGGCGGCGCTGGTCGGGACCTTTGCCTTTCTCGGCCACCTGTTTCCGGTGTTCTTCCACTTTCAGGGCGGCAAGGGGGTGGCCACGGCCTTCGGCCTGCTGTTCGCCCTGCACTGGCCCAGCGGCCTGGTGGCCGGCGCCACCTGGCTGGCGGTATTCGCCCTCAACCGGATTTCCTCCATCGCCTCACTCAGCGCCTTTGTGGTGGCCCCGGCCTGCATCTTCGCCTGGCTGCCCGATGCCTTCTGGCCCATGCTGGTGATGTCTCTGGTGATGATCGCCCGCCACCGCAGCAACCTGCAGAAGATCCTGCGCGGGGAAGAGTTGGGGTTCAGGAAGAAAAAGCCGTAACGAGGCACG
>JAKSCQ010000309.1 GCA_022360555.1 Pseudomonadales bacterium | reverse complement strand
GTGTGGGAGCACGCCTACTACATCGACTACCGCAACGCTCGTCCCAAGTATCTGGAGTCCATCTGGAACCTGATCAACTGGGACTTCGCAGCCGAGAACTTCGCTGCGTAATAACGGCCTGTCCCGTCAGGGATACCGTTCAGCAAGCAGAAAAGGCCGCCTTTGCGGCCTTTTTTGTGTCCGTATGGCGGCGCGAAAGGAACTTTGGTAGCGTCGCGACACTGTGGATCATTCCGGCAATTTGCCGGTCCAATCCTTCCCGGATATGACAATAACAGGTGAAGTATGCGTTTTTTGGGAATGCTGGTGTGCCTTTTCGGGTTGTGTGCCGGCCCCGCCATGGCGGAAGAATCGACGGGCAAGGCGCCCCAGGGGGCTGAACAGGCACAGAAAAGCCTCGAGCAGCAGGCCATGGACAAGCTGGCCGAGGCCGGTATCCGCCAGGCCTTGCAGGCCATTCAGCGCTCCGGTGGCCTCTACCCCTTCGGGCTGATCCAGTCCGGGGAAACCGTGCAGGCGGTGGGCTATTCCGGCAAGAAAGAAGATGCCCTGCCGGCGGACGAATGGGCCAAGGGCCTGTTTGTGAAACTGCGCCAAATCGGCAAGGAGCAGCCGGAAGTGGATCTCATGGCCATTTTCCGACTGCATACCATCAAAGATGACAAGGGCGAATCGGTCCAGGGTGTCTGGGCCGAGGTGGACCACCGTGACGTGCGTCCCTGGGTCATTTTCCTGCCCCTGGTGAAGAACGAGGAAGGCAAGCACGAGCTGGGCGAGATGGTCTATTACGCCACGGAACAGCCGTTGTTCGAACGTGAGGAAGATCAATAGCTTTTTGGCTAAAGTTCTTGTAAAACAGTCGTTTGGCTGTAGCAGTAAGCCGGTGCCCGTGACCGGGGCGCAGCGGAAATCTCTCAGGAAGATACAATGACGCGAGATCGTGAAGTCAATCTGGGCGACCTGGACGAGGTCGCCGTGGATGATCATGGCGGGCCTGCCCGTCGTCCGGCGGCAGCCAAGGGCAAACCGCCGCGTAAACCGAAAGACCCTGCCGGCAAACCGCCCGCGGGTGGCGCTTCCGGTGGCGGTGGCTGGATGGCGGCCTGCCTGGTGCTGGTGGTGCTGATTGCCGTGCTGGGCGTCTGGTTCCACAAACAGGTCAATGGCCTGCAGGCCCAGTTGGATAACCGGCTGTCCGAATCCACTGAAAAACTGGGCAATCTGCAATCGCGCCTGTCGGCCACGGATGAAACCCTGAACCAGTCATCCGGCCGCCTGCAGGACACGGTGCAAAGCCACGGCAAGCGCCTGGAAGAGAACAGCGATGAAATCCGCAAACTCTGGGACCTGAGTAACAAGCGTAACCGGGCCAACATTGCCGAGCTGGACAAGAAACTGTCGGCGTTGTCCGGTTCGGTCTCCCAGGTCAAGAAGGCCCAGGCCGGCGTGGACGACAAGCTCAAGGGCATCGACAAGGATACCGCCGCCCTGAAGAAGCAGGTGGAAAGCGCGGTCACTGCCGTCAACAAAAGTAGTGAACAGTGGCGCACCCAGATCAGTCAGATGCAGACGCAGGTGGATGTTCTGGTAGAGAATATCAGTCAGCTTGAAAGCCAGCAGCAGAGCCTGAAGAACCGTCTGGCGAAGATCGAGAAAGGCCAGGCGGATCTGTCGGCACTGGCGGACCGGGTGGATGACACGGAAGCCGCGGTCGCCGCCTTCGATGCCTACCGGCTGCAGGTGAACAATCGACTGGATAAACTGGAAGGCCGCTGATCCATCACGGGGGGTGATGGGCAGACGGGTAGAAAAACAACGATAAAAGAGCATCATGCCATGGCAAAACTGCCGGAAAGCAAAGCGCGCCGGTTGCAGGGGCTGAACCAGGATGTGCTGGCGGTCACGGCGCCGGTTCCCGAACCGGATGCCGAGCCCTTGTTGCTGCATCCACAGGGAAAGAAACAGAAGACGGTGCGAGTGACCGAAAGCGGTCGCTCGGGTATCGTCTGGCTGTCACTGGGGCTGGCGATTCTGGCGCTGCTGCTGGCCGCCAGCCAATGGCTGGCCAGCCAGAAAACCAACCGTGAGCTTAGCGAGCTGCGTCAGCAGTACTATCAGCTGGCGTCGGAGCATTCGCAAGAGGCGGATGCCGGAGAGCGGACCCGCCAGCCGGCAACCGCACTCCGGCCCGGCGCGGTGGAATCACTGCGTGAAGACCTGCGTCAGCTCAGCACCAGGGTGCGCGGCCTGACCGTGTCCATGGCCAAGATGGGCAATGACGACAGCGTTCACAAGCTGGAAAAGCGTCTCAACGAACTGGACACCAGCATGAAGACCCTGTCTTCGCGGGTGACCACTCTGGCCAACCGCCCGGTGCCCAAAGCCAGTGCGCCGGCAGCGCCGGCCCCGAAAGCGGCAAATAACGAGGAACTGTCGGCCCTGGAAAGCAAGGTCACCAAGATCGACAAGGACCTGCAGGCCCTGTATCGCATTCTTCAGGGCGGATAATCTGGAAATTGCCGGACACCCTGCTAGAATAGCGGCCCGCTGCGCCAGTGGTGGAATTGGTAGACACGCCAGATTTAGGTTCTGGTGCCGAGAGGTGTGGGGGTTCAACTCCCTCCTGGCGCACCATCTCAAAAAAAGGCCGTAACAGCATTGCTGTTACGGCCTTTCGCTTTTTGGGTTCCTGCGTTATGTCGAGGCGTTGCGAAGAAAGCGGCACGGCAAGCGTTGTCTGTGCAGTGCCTTCCCGGTCTTCTTTCTCGCGTCGACTTTCTGTGGGAGCGGTGGTTCAGCCAGTGAAGCGCCTGCCGGCGCAGGTTTTTGCTGGCGGTTGTTCTCTGTCTTGTTTTACTTTCTTTTTCCCCGTTGCCGTAGCCGTCCCTTTTTTTGTCGCTACCATGCGCAGTGATTTTTCATGGATCGGGGAAATCAATGCGGTACTACCTCAGCAAGATCTGTGGCGACGATGATCGCCACCTTATTCATGCCGTTACTTGCCGGCATCTTCCCAGAGAACAGGATGAACGAATCTATCTGGGAGACTTCCCTCACTGCGGCAACGCCATTGATATTGCCAAGCTCTATTTCCTGCAGTTGCACTGTTGTCCGGAGTGCACGTTTCGTTGCTAATGCCGGGCGTTCCCAGACTACTCCAGCTCGTACCGGAGCAAGGCTGTAAAAAGGCTGCCCTGCATAGGTAATGGGTCAATGAACGCAAGTTACCGATGAGAATGGATGCCATTACGATGTCACAGTGAAGGGCAGCTTTACCTTGTGGGCGGCTCCTCCGGCGGGTACAACGGGAGGCAGACCCGGAGGTGGTATGAGTGATTCCAACAACAATCAACACGACGACAGGGAAACACGGTCAGAGGGCAAGGTGCTCGAGAAAGAGAAGCTGTTGCTGCTGGGGCTGGTGATCCTGGTTGCCGGCGCGCTGATTCTGGGCTTCTTCGCGCACTCGGAAGGCATCGAGGCCCGCGATGCCTTGAAGGGGATCAAGGCATCGCTGTCAGAGGCCGTGGATGAACTGGGCTAGCCTGCGTTAAGGGCCTCTGGGGCTGTTGCCATTTCAGCCTGGGCCACTGCCGCCTGGACAGTGTGCGGCGTGGTTTGCAAGGCGGTGGCCAGTACCCGCTGGCGTCGCTTCGGGTCCATCATGTTGTAGCCGAAGGCCGCCAGGTCCTGTGCGTTGGGCTCGATGCGAATGACACGTTTGCCAGCCTTTGTCAGGATGGCTTCTTCCCGGTCCACCACCGAGGTCATGTAACGCCGCACCCGGCGCTCGATCTGCTTGAGTGGAGAGCGGGGCCGGTCCGGTTGGCGAGACGCCATGGGGGCCAGCAGGATGACCTCGTCCACGGCGCTGTCCACCAGCAGGTCGGCGGAACTGGGGGATGCCACGCCCCCGTCAATGTAGGTGTGGTTGCCGATGTTCACCGGCGGGCACCAGCAGGGCACGCCGTAGGAGGCACAGACCGCATCGCCAATGGTCGCCCCGGGAGCACCGCCCTTACCGAAGGCCACCCGTTTGCCGGTGGCCGTATCCACCGCCATGATCCAGGTGGCCGGGTGTTTGACCCAGTCCGCGCCGTCGGTGGCGTTGTCGATCAGGCGCCGGAAGGGGGCCATGTCGAACTGCCCCCGGGGCATCAACCCGCACACCGCCGTTAACACGGAGACGTCGCCGCGCAGGCCTTTCAGGGCCAGGCTGGCGCCGGTCAGGGACGCGGCGGGTAACGGCGGCAGGGCACCGCCACTATCACTGTCGTGATCCCACTGACACTGGGCGTTGTCGCCCTGCTGGCAGGCGAGCAGTTGATCCACGCTGACACCACTGCCCAACAGGGCAGCCAGGACGGCGCCAACGGAGGTGCCCACCAGAATCTCCGCATTGCGGGCATCCCAGTCCAGTTGTTGTTCCAGGTGGTGCAGGGCGGCAATGGACCAGGCGCCGCCGGCGACACCGCCGCAGCCCAGTACCAGAGCGCGGCGGGGGGGATGATTGGGCGTTGTCATGAGTTGACCTTTTGTCTGTTGGAGAAGCTTGCACGCTTACACGCAAAAAATCGGGTGCCATCATGTCGTCCGACGTCCGACCCGGCTCGTTTGCCCGCGTGTCTGCGTGCAAGTGTCATGAGAAGACCGGTTGGGTTGCGGGGGTGAGTGAATAGTTTGCGCTGTCGAACTCCTTGAGCAGGCGCTGCATTTCCAGGGTACTCCAGGGAAAGCCCACACTGTTGAAGCCGTTTTTGTCCAGGTAGTAACTGGAGCAGCCACCGGTATTCCAGACTGTCCCCTGCAGGTCTTTCTGTACCTTGTGGTTATAGTCACGCTGCACATCCGCCTTCACTTCCACGCGCTGCAGTTGCTTGTCTCGCATGGTGGTGAGGGTGCTGACGATGTAATTGATCTGCGCTTCGATGACGATAAAGGCGGAGTTGTGGCCGATGCCCAGGTTGGGGCCCAGCACCATGAAGGCATTGGGCAGGCCGGCGATGGTGGTGCCGCGATAGGCCTGCATGCCGTCTTGCCACATCTCGCTGAGCGATTCACCGGCGTCATTGAAAATGTGGTCAGCGATGGGCGGTTCGGTGACGAAGAAACCGGTGCCGAGAATGACGGTGTCCACTTCGCACTCGCTGCCGTCCTGGCCCACCAGGGTGTTGCCGCGAACGGCTTTCAAACCGGTATGGAACACATCCACATTGGGCTGGTTGAGGGCCGGGTAGTAGTTGTTGCTCATCAGAACCCGCTTGCAGCCCAGGGTGTAGTCGGGGGTCAGCTTGGCGCGCAGTTCCGGATCCTTGATGGCCAGCTTCAGGTGCGCGAGGCCCAGCTTCTGGATCTGCCTGAGGATGGCCGGGCGGCGAAAGCCGATGCCGAAGGTTTCAAAACCGCCATAGAGCATTTTGCGCCAGGCGTTGAGGGTAAAGGGCAGGCGGAAGAAGTTTTCCTCTACCTTGGGAATGCTGTGGTCCGGTTTGGGCAGCACCCACTGTGGGGTGCGCTGGAACAGGGTCAGGTGTTTGACCTTCGGCTGGATTTCCGGCACGAACTGGATGGCGGATGCGCCGGTGCCGATCACCGCCACGCGCTCGCCGGTGAGATCATGGTCATGGTCCCAGCGGGATGAATGGAACAGCTTGCCAGTGAAGTCCTTCAAGCCGGGGATATCCGGGATGATGGGTTCATGCAGGTAACCGGAACAGGCCACCACGGTGCGGGCCAGATAGAGCTGGTCCGCGGTCTGGATTTCCCACAGGTTTTTGCTTTCCCGCCACTGGGCCCGTTCCACGCCTTGATTGAAACGGATGCTTTCCACAATGCGGTGGCGCTCGGCGGTGTCGCGCACATAGTCGAGAATTTCCGCCTGGCCGGCAAAAGCGCGGGTCCAGTCCGGTTTCTGGGCGAAGGAATAGGAATACAGTGCCGATGGCACATCGCAGGCGCAGCCGGGGTAGGTATTGTCCCGCCAGGTGCCGCCCAGGTCGCCGGCCTTTTCCAGAATCACGAAATTGTGGATACCTGCTTCTTTCAGCTTGATGCCCAGGCCGATACCGCTGATACCGGCGCCGACAACCAGAACGTCATAAACAGGGGTGTTGGCTTGCTGTGTCATGGGAACTGTCCGGTTATTGATTGGGTTGCGGGCTGAAGAAATCCATGGCCCGGTGGGTCAGATTCAGGTTGGCCACCTGTTTGGCCAGGCTGTAGATATCCGGGTAGATCACCCGGGCGCCGCCCTTGCGGAAGGTGCGGTAGATTTTTTCGGCCAGCACGTCCGGCTTGCCGGTGGGAATATGGCGCGCCACCGGGCCTTTCTTTACCTGGCTGCGGGCATGGCTTTCCAGGCCGGAATAGATCGGCCCCGGATAGACCGTGATCACGTTGACGCCCTGTTTTTTCAGGTCCAGCCGGGCAATTTCCGAGGCCAGGCCAATGCCGGCCTTGGCGCCGCCGTAGTAGCTGCAGCCACGAATGGGTACCCGGCCGGCCATGCTGGCCACATTGATCACGCAACCGTGGCGGCTTTCCACCATGGTGGGCAGGGCCAGGTCCATCAGGCGCATGGGGGCGGTGAAGTTGATGTCCAGCAGCCGTTTGCCGCGTTCCCAGCCGGTGCCGGTAATGCTCATGATGTCCATGATTCCGGCGCAGTTGATCAGCACATCCACCGGGCCACGCCGGTCCACCAGCGACTGCCACCAGTCCGGCAGGGCATCGATGTCGGTCAGGTCGCAGGTTTCACTGTTGGCCGCCAGCGGCCCGGTGACCGAGGCCAGGGCGTCGGCGTTCAGGTCCACCAGGGTGATGTCCGCGTCCGGGTGATGCTGGCGGAACTGCCTGGCAAGCTGGGCGCCAATGGCGCCGGCACCGCCGGTGATCAGAATATGCTGTGGTTTCATGGGGTTTTGTCCTTGGAATCATGGTTGACGATGGCGAGCCAGCAGGCGTCCCGTGCCCGTTTCAGGTCGTCATCGCTGAGCGTCAGGTAGCCCAGCCGTTCGGCCTTGAAGACACCGACAAAGGCTCCCCAGAACAGGGCAATGGCCAGGTCCGGCTTCATGTCGTCGCTGAGCAGGCCGGTGCGCTGACCGATGATCACCATCATGCCCAGGGGGATCAGCAGGGCCTGTTCCCGATGGCGGCTGTCGGCGGTGAGGTAGCTGTGGTGGTCCTGCATTTCCAGAAACTGGAAGCCTTCCGGGTTGTTCCGCGCGAAGCGGGTAAGCCGGGCCCACAGGGCATCGAACAGGCTGCGTGACGGGTTCATCAAGTCCAGGTCGGTCAACAAGGCGTCCTGCAATTGTTGCTTGGTGTCCTGGAAAACCGCGTTGATAAGCGCTTCCTTACTGTCGAAGTACCGGTAAAGCGTGCCCACCCCCACCCCGGCCTCGGCCGCAATGGGCGGCACGGCGGTGCCGTGCAGGCCATGTTCGGCAAACACCTTGAGGGCGGCCTGGATAATCAGGTCACGTTTGCGGCCTTCGCGGCTATCGGGCTGGGCATTGGCTGTCAGGCTCATGGGTGCTCACTCAATGGCAGAATGAATATTCATTCCGTAAATGTGCCATTGAGTGATGTATTGATAAAGTGGAGGTTTCGGTCAGATTGGGACAAATGGCAGCGGCAAGCTTCAAGCTACAAGCTGCAACGCGGTCCTGGTCTGGCGTTTGCTGATGTGCAGGAAGTCGCGATGGAATGTTCGTGAGTATCGGTCAGTGAAAGAATTAAATCGGGTTAGCTCTTTGACTAGAAGCGCGGATAGAGCCGCTTCAGGTTGGCACAAAGCTTTGCTCGCGTTGTCGCTTGAGGCTTGCCGCTAAAGTAACCCCTTCTCCCGCGCCGCGTGTTCGGTCAGCTCCGCCACCAGGGTGACCGGTCGTGCATAGGAACGATCGTAGTGGGCCTGGGACAGGGCGTGGCATTCGGCGCTGATCTGTTCGTAGAGCTGGCGGGGTGTCAGCCCCCGGGCGGGTGGCAGGGCTCGCAGGCCGAAACGGTCGTAGGGGATCTGCTGCTTGCCGGCGGCCTTGAGCAGTTCCGGCACCCAGCCCTGGGGGGAAAGCTGGGTCTGGCAACGCAGGTTCTGAAAGTCCATTTGGGCGGCAAGCCGGTCGGCATCGGTGACCACAAAATAGTTGTCCACCACCTGGCACAGCAGCAGATCCAGGCGTTGCCAGACAATGGTCTTCTGCTCGTCGCTGTAGGCGTTCCAGTCCACCACCTCGTGGCTGAAACGGCGACAGCCACGGCAGACCGTGTCACCGAAGACGGTGGAACAGACGCCGATACAGGGGGTGCGGATACGATTGACAGCCATGGCGGAAGATTAACAGAAAAGCCGGGGCAGGGGACGCGTCAGCGGTCCGGTTGGTGGTAATTTGAGCGCTGGGCATCACTGGCCGGTTATCTTGAGCAATTCCGGCAAATGGGCCATAGTTAGCCCACAATAATTGCACTACATTGTTGGCGCAAAATAATAAATGGAGGCCGCAGGCCCGATGGCTGCGGTCGTACTGGAGAATAATAATGCGATTGGCTGTGCTGGCTGCTGCCTGCCTGTGGATGCTTAGCGGTTGTTCTGGCCTGGGGTTGGGGATTCCTTCTACACCCGGTGCCTTTATCCATGCCCCCCAGGGCAAGACCTTTGCGCCCATGGATACGCTGGACCCGCGTAACGCCATGATCTATGTCTACCGTCCCATCACCCAGTGGGGCTACGAGGAAGTGCAGGCGCCGGTCTTCTTCCTGGATTCTACCCAGCTATTCGGTCTCAAGGCCGGTGCCTACAGTTGGCTGGAACTGCCCGCCGGCACCCATGATTTCTATGCCCGCAGGCCGCTGAGCGTGCTCTACTTGAAGATGGTGTTCGAGATGCCGCTGACAGTGGAAGGGGGCAAGGACTACTACTTCCGCTATTCCGAACTCAAACCGCTGGACATGGAAGAGCTGGTGGCCAATCCGGAAGACTACCAGCAGGCCGGGCCGCTCCAGCAGGTCCCCCGCGCTGTGGCCCTGCGCGAGATTGCCGACCTGCGCTTGGACGAGCCGGGTATCTACTACGCCGGCATGGATAGCAAGGAACCGCGCTGGGCGCCGTTTTATACCTATACGACGGAATAAGGGACAGCTACAAGCTACGCTCGGAGGGATGGGGAAGGTCTGAAAAGTTTCCCCTGCCCGGTGCTTTCTACAAGGTCGCTGTTGGAGCCATGCTTGCATGGCGAACCGCGCTCGCGCGGAAATCGCCCGGAGGGCGATCAGGAATCTCAGCGCTCGACAGGTCTATCCAAACACTACCCATCCGGTGCTATCTCCAACCCCATTCGCCTTGCGAGCAAGGCTCCAACGGTCATCTCTGGTGTAGGGCGGAAATCGGCGTTGTTGGGCAGTCAATCCGTTTCGGTCAGCCGCTTCTTGCTTTGCAGCATCCGTTTCCACTGCTCCACATATTCCGGCAGGGCCGGGGATTGCAGGTTCATGCCGGTGATTTCCTGCAGGGTCTGCGGGCTGATGGACTTGCCGCCGTAGACGTTGGCGACGCGCAGCAGGGCATGGGTGTGCAGCTTGCGCTGGGATTCGAAGCGCTGGTCGTAGTAGACGTACTTGTCGTCCCAGCCGAGGATGCGGGTGTGTACCTGAAACTGTTGATAGGGGCGCAACTCGCGGATGTAGGACACTTCCGTATTCGCCACCACGGCGTTGCTGCGTGCTTCGATCATGCGGTGGAGCAGGCCGGTGACCACGGCGTGTTCCAGCCGGCAGCGATCCATGAACTTCAGATACTTGGCATTGTTCAAATGCATGTTCAGGTCGATATCCAGCAGGCCCACCCGGAACTCCAGAGTGACCACATCAAATAGCTGGTGTGTTGGCGGCCGCTTGCGACGACGGGCCGCACTGATCAGTTCAAGCATCCGATCTCCCTATGCCACGTACCCTCGTGGCCCCTTCATTATGCAAAATAACGTCGGCAGAAAAACGCGGTTCAGTATAACGGTGCCAGTCGCGGTTCACACTGTTTCCGTACTGGCAAAGCGCCAGTTTTACAGTCTGGTCAGGTTTTGGCCAGATGCAGGCTGAACAACTGGTCGGGATCGGTCCAGCAGCCCAGGGGGGTGAAACCGGCACGGGCCAGTTCGGCGCTGAAGCCTTCCACGGTGAACTTGTAGGAGTTTTCCGTATGGATGCGGGTGCCGGCTTGCAGGGTCAGGGCGGTTTCGCCCAGACGGATATGCTGGTCGCACAGGCATTCCAGGTGCATTTCGATGCGCTCCCGGGCCGGATTGTAGAACGCCAGATGACGCATGCCGTCCGTGTTGAAGCCGCAGTCGAGTTCGCGGTTCAGGTGTTGAAGGGCGTTGAGGTTGAAGGCGGCGGTGTGTCCCTGTTCATCGTTGTAGGCTGCGTTCAGCCGGTGGCTGTCCTTGTGCAGGTCGGCTCCGATTAGCAGGGCGCCACCGGGGCCCGCCAGCCGGTGCAGCCCTTGCAGGAAGGCGGTACGGTCCTGCGGTTCAAAATTGCCGATGGTGGAACCGGGAAAGAACACCACGCGACCAGGCCGGACCAGGGTGTCCGGCAGGGTCATGGCCTGGCAGTAATCCGCACAGACCGCGGTGATATGAAGCTGGGGGAAATCATCGGCCAGCCGTCGGGACGCGTCCAGCAGGCATTCCCGGGAGATTTCCAGGGGCATGTAGTGCTGTGGTTGCCAGGCGTCCAGCAGCAGCCGGATTTTTTCGCAACTGCCGGCACCGGGTTCGGCGATGGTGTGCGGACCGGCCAGGCGGGCCCGGATCTCTTCCGCGTAATCGCTCAGTAAGGCGGCTTCGGTCCGGGTGGGGTAGTACTCCGGGGTGCGGGTAATACGGTCGAATAGCGCGGAGCCGGTTTCATCATAGAAGAATTTCGGGTGCAGGCTGGGTTGCGGCGCCCCCAGTGACTGGCGGACTTCGGCGAGCATGTCGGCGGCGGGCGGGTGCAGGTCGTAGAAGGTCAGGTTGGGGCCAAGCTGTTGCTGCCTCGTCATTGCGCGTCTCCCGCAAGCCGGATGCCGCTGAATTGCCAGCGAAGGTGGGGGTAGAAGAAATTGCGATAGCTGGCACGAATGTGATCCCGGCTGGTGGCACAGGAGCCGCCGCGCAGCACCATCTGGTTGCACATGAACTTGCCGTTGTATTCGCCCACGGCACCGTTGGCGGCCTGGAAGCCCGGGTAGGGCTGGTAGGCGCTGGCGGTCCATTCCCACACATCGCCGAACAGGTGGCTCAGGGGGGCGTCGCTGGCCGCCCCCGGCTGACAGGTGCCGCTGTCCACGAAGTGGCCGGTGACCGACACCTGGTCGGCGGCATGCTCCCATTCCGCTTCCGTGGGCAGGCGCAGGCCGGCCCAGCGTGCATAGGCATCGGCCTCGTAATAGTTCACATGAGCGAGAATCCGGCCGGCCTGCAGCGGCTGACGGCCCGCCAGGGTGAAGTGCTGTTGCAGGTCGTCATGCCAGTAGAGCGGGCGTTGTATTCCATGTTGCTGTACCCAGGCCCAGCCGTCGGACAGCCACAGTTCCGGGCGCCGGTAACCGCCGTCACGGATGAAATCCCTGAATTCACCGTTGGTCACTGGGCGATTGGCCAGGCGATAGGGTTCCAGCCAGACCCGGTGGCGGGGTGCTTCGTTGTCGAAAGCAAAACCGGCATGGGCACCGATGTCCACCAGCCCGCCGGCGAAGGTCTGGAACGTCAGTGCGCCGGGCTCGCCAGTGATCGGCTGTGGCTGGGTCAGCGCCGGCGCCAGCGGGTTGAAGGACAGGCTGTACAGAATATCCGTGAGTAACAGCTCCTGGTGCTGCTGTTCGTGGTTCAGGCCCAGGGTGATCAGTGCTGACAGGTCCGGGCGGGCGGCGATCAACCGGGCCATGGCCTGGTCCACCTGTTGCCGCCAGGCGAGCACTTGCTCTCCGGTGGGCCGGGACAGCAGGTGCCGTTGCGGGCGGGGGTATTGTTCGCCAATGCCGTTGTAGTAACTGTTGAACAGCACTTCGAATTCAGGATGAAAGACCCGGTAGCCGGGCAGGTGGGGGCTGAGCAGGAAGGTTTCGAAGAACCAGGTGGTATGGGCCAGGTGCCAGCGTGGCGGGCTGACCTCCGGGCAGGCTTGCAGCCCCATGTCTTCGGGGGCCAGCGGGGCGCACAGTTGCTCGCTGAAACGCCGGATACGCGAGTAATCCTCGGCCAGCCAGGGCTGGTCGTCCTGCTTGACGGAATCTGGCAAGGTGTTCCCTCCCATGCCGCAGATCAATACGTTTGGCTGCATTGACGCATCTCACCTTAATCCAGTCCGAGTTTGAGCGAAAGCAACAATGAGACAACCGGGCCGGCTGGGTATACTCCGGGCATTGTTATGGCCCATTCCACAAGGAGAGCATATGAATATTACCGATAAAGTTGCCGTGATTACTGGCGGTGCTTCCGGCCTGGGTCAGGCGACCGCCGAAGCCATCATCGCCAAGGGTGGCAAGGTCATGATTCTGGACCGTGACGACAAGCGTGGCCCGGAAGTGGCGGCCAGCCTGGGCGACAAGGCGGCTTTTACCCAGACCGACGTGACTGACGAAGCCTCCGTGAAGGCAGCGATTGACGCCACCGTGGAAAAATTCGGCGCCATCCATGTGTGTGTAAACTGTGCCGGTGTGGGGTCCGCCATGAAGACCGTGGGCCGTGAAAACAAGCCCCACGATCTGGGCGTGTTCAACATGGTGGTGCAGATCAACCTGATCGGTACCTTCAACGTGGCCCGCCTGGCCGCCGCTGCCATGGCGGAAAACGAGCCGGGTGAAGACAACGAGCGTGGCCTGATCGTGAACACCGCCTCCGTGGCAGCGTTCGACGGCCAGGTCGGCCAGGTGGCTTACGCGGCCACCAAGGGTGGCGTGGTCGGCATGACCCTGCCCATCGCCCGTGATCTGGCGCCGCTGGGCATCCGCTGCAACACCATCGCCCCGGGCATCTTCAACACCCCGCTGATGAACGCGGCCCCGGACAAGGTGAAAATGCCGCTGATCGAAATGACCCAGTTCCCCAAGCGTCTGGGGAACCCGGAAGAATACGGTCAATTGGTCTGCCACATGATCGAGAACAAGTTCCTCAACGGCGAAACCATCCGTATCGATGGCGGTATCCGCATGCAGCCGCGGTAAGAACAGCAACAAGCTTCAAGCTACAAGCTGCAACGCAACAGAACG
>JAKSCQ010000148.1 GCA_022360555.1 Pseudomonadales bacterium | reverse complement strand
GCAGTACACGCGGTGAACCACAAGGTGCTCAAGGATCTCAGCAACGACGAGCTGAAAGGCTACATGGCCCATTACCAGGGGTTGTTGCGACAGCGGTAATGTAGCGACGAGCTGCGAGAAACCAAAAAGGCGCCGGATGGCGCCTTTTTTGGTTTCGCTGCTGAGCCCATGCTTGCATGGCGAAAACGCGTGTCGAGATACGAAATACGAGTGCGAGTTTCGAGTTACGAAAGGCAAACCCACCAACTCCGTTGGCACTTTTCTGGCAAAGCGAAGGGGGCAGATCACTCGCCACGGGATCGAACCTTCCGCCTTGCAAAGGCCTGCCCTCAACTTGCCTGAGAGCAGGGTTCCAGCGCCTCGCCGCTGCACACCACCATCATCCTTGCGTTTCAGGAGCCGGTTTTGGCCTGGGGGCGATTACCGTTGTTGCGCCGGCGGCGTTGCTGGCCGTTACCGGGCTTGCCGCTGCCTGCGCGGGGCGGACGATTACCTGAAGGTCGGCCACTGGCGGTTTTCTGTCCGCCCTGGTTGCGAGCCTGGCCCTGGCCCGGCTTTTTCGGTTTTTTCGGGCGGCGTTTTTTCGGGGGCTGCAGTGGGCGGGCCGCCGGCAGTGGCTCGCCGGGTTCAAAGCCGGCCACGATCTTGCGCTCCAGTTGCTGCTGGGTGAGGCGCTCGATGTCGGTGAGCTGCTGGAACTCATCGGCGCTGACCAGGGAAATGGCCTGGCCGGTGGCGCCGGCCCGGCCGGTCCGGCCGATGCGGTGCACGTAGTCTTCCGGTACATTGGGCAGGTCCACGTTGACCACCTGGGGCAGTTGCTCGATATCCAGGCCGCGGGCGGCGATGTCGGTGGCCACCAGGGCGCGCAGTTTGCCGCTCTTGAAGTCCGCCAGGGCGCGGGTGCGGGCATTCTGGCTCTTGTTGCCGTGGATGGCGGCGGCTTCGATACCGCTGCCGTCCAATTGTTTGGCCAGCTTGTTGGCACCGTGCTTGGTGCGGCTGAACACCAGCACCTGGAACCAGCCGTGTTCCTGGATCAGGTGGGTGAGCAGGGCGGCCTTGCGTTTCTTGTCCACCGGGGCAATCCACTGGGTCACCAGTTCGGTGGTGGTATTGCGCGGGCTCACATCGATTTCCACCGGGTCGTTTACCAGCCCCTTGGCCAGCGCGCGGATCTCCGGTGAGAAGGTGGCGGAGAACATCAGGTTCTGCCGTTTGGGCGGCAGCTTGGACAGGATCTTGCGGATGTCGTGGATGAAACCCATGTCCAGCATGCGGTCCGCTTCGTCCAGTACCAGTACTTCCAGCCGGTCGAACTTCACCGCGTTCTGCTGATACAGGTCCAGCAGGCGTCCTGGTGTGGCTACCAGGATGTCGGCGCCGCCGCGCAGTCGCTGCATCTGCGGATTGATCTTCACCCCGCCGAATACCACGGTGGAGGTCAGCGGCAGGTGCTTGCCATAGGTGGCCACGCTCTCGGCCACCTGGGCGGCCAGTTCCCGGGTGGGGGTCAGCACCAGGGCCCGCACCTGGTTATGGCTGGCGGGCTGGCCGGGGCGCAGGCGCTCCAGCAGGGGCAGGGTAAAGCCGGCGGTCTTGCCGGTGCCGGTCTGCGCGGCGGCCATGACATCGCGGCCGCTCAGTACGGCGGGGATGGCCTGGGCCTGGATCGGGGACGGGGTGTGATAGCCCTGATCGGCCACGGCGGCCAACAGGTCATCGCCCAGCCCAAGGGAGGTAAAGGACATGAAATCGGATCTGACAATAAGAAGGGCCGGCAAGACTACCCCATCCGGGGACGGAACACGAGCCCGATCAACGGATCGGCGGGGTATTGCTGAGCACCTCGTCGACGCCGGCACGCAGGGCCTGTCGCTGTTGTTCCCGGCCTTCCGGCAGAAAGGCCAGTACCCGCCCGCCCAGACGATGGTAGGCATCCACCAGAGGGCGGCGGAACAGGGGAAGACCATGGAAATAGGGGGGCAGGGAGTAGGTACGCCCCCGGCGGATTCTGGCCAGGGGCTTGAGCCCCATCAGCAGCGATAACCCGGCACGCCGGCATTCGTTCTGCGGGGCCATGGTTACGGCGTCGGGAAAGTACTGTCGCAGCAGGCGGGCGTGGTCCGGGTGCCAGAGCAGAAAGCGTGCCTGTCGGCAGAGCCAGTCTGTTTTCTGTTGCTGGCGGGCCCAGTCGCGCAGGCCGGTGAGGGTGCGCATGGCGCTTTCCGGCTTGATATCGAGAATCCAGCGTTGCTCGGTAAAGGTGCGGGCAAAGCGTTCGAAGGTGAGCAGTGGCTGGCCGTCCCTGAGGCGCAGCGACTGGCATTGCCGGGTATCCAGCTCTTCGATGATGGCGTCGCTGTTGGCGGTGCGGGTCAGAACGGGGTCATGGTGCAGCACGATCTGGCCGTCACGGGTGGTGCGCAGATCGGTCTCCAGGGTATGAAAACCGGCCTCCGCTGCTGCCTCGAAAGCGTGCAGGCTGTTTTCCACGTGGCGCTGGTGCAGGCCACGGTGGCTGATCCAGATCACGTCCATGGGGACATTATCCCCCGGACTCGGATTCAGGGACAGTCCCGCAGGGGCTTGCCCCGTGGTCAGGCGGCGTGGGTGCTGCGCGGCTCGGTGTCCAGGGATTCCCAGCGGCCGGAGTGATCCGCGTGGGCATCTTCAAAAATACCGTCCAGGGTGGTCGGTACCCATTCCAGATCCAGTTGCTCTTCCTGTTCCATTGGCGGTCCCCCTCGGATTCTTGTTGGAGCCACAATAGCGCGCGGGGTGGGGGGCATCTGTTGCTGGGATGTACGTTTTTGCTTACAGGGCGTGACAGGGGGTAATGCTGTATGCCAAGGCTCTCAACGAAGGGCGGAAATGGGCGTTGGATTGTTGGCGGAGATCGGCTCACGCCGATTTCCGCCCTACGGCAAGTCATGTCTTTGAACGTGCCGCTCGCAGTTCAGGCCTGGGCCAGAATGGCCTGGCGGACGCAATGGAGCACCCCGGTGGGCCAGTCGTCGGCCAGGTATTCACGCAGTTGCCGGTAGCTGAAGGTGTCTTCCGCCAGGTTGGGCTGGCTGAGCAGGGCGTCCTGAATAATGCCGATTTCCACATCGCTGAGCCCCAGTGCCTGCTCCAGGGTTAGCTGGCCGTTGACGATCAGTTGGCTCAGCTCCCGGTAGACCGTTTGCTCATTCAGGTTCTGCTGGCGGGCGATGTCCGCCGGGTTCATGTTGGCCTGGGCCAGGGCGAGGATTTCATTGCCGTCCGGCCCGGCCGGTTCGGCCACGCCGGCCGTGTCGTCCCGGTCGTTGAGAATTGCCAGGAACGCATCGCCGTAGCGTTCCAGCTTGCGATCCCCCACCCCGCTGACGGCGGCCATTTCCATGCGGTTGCGCGGGCGAATGGCGAGCATGTCCATCAGGGTGGCGTCGTGGAAGACCACATAGGGCGGCACGCCTTCTTCGTCGGCCAGGCGTTTGCGGCAGGCGCGCAGCGCTTCCCACAGGGCGCGGTCGGCCTCGGCAAGGTGCGACTGGCTCTTGCGGCTGGCGGTCTTTTTCGCCTTGGCGATTTCCTTGCGCAGGTGCAGGGGCTGGTCGCCGCGCAGGAAGGGGCGGCAGGCCTCGGTGAGTTGCAGGGCGCCGTAGCCGTTCATGTCCACGGTGAGCAGGCCCCGGGCCACCAGTTGCCGGTAGATGCTGCGCCACTGGGTGGCGTTGAATTCATTGCCGATATTCCAGGTGGAAACATGGTCGTGGCCGGCACTGGCCACCTTGTCGGAGCGATTGCCGGTGAGCACATCCACCAGGTGGTTGACGCCAAAGCGCTGGCCGGTGCGATAGACACAGCTCAGGGCTTTCTGGGCGGCTTCGGTGGCGTCGAAGGTCTGTGGCGGGTTCAGGCAGGTATCGCAATTACCGCAGGGCTTTTCCAGCGTCTCGCCGAAGTAGTGCAGCAGGGCCTGGCGGCGACAGTGGGTGATCTCACACAGGCCCAGCATGGCTTCCAGGCGCTGGTGTTCATTGCGTTTGTGCTGTTCGTTGCCACCGCTCTGGGCGAGCATCTGCTTGAGCTTGATGGCGTCTTCCAGTCCGTAGGCCATCCAGGCGGTGGCGGGTTCGCCATCGCGACCGGCCCGGCCGGTTTCCTGATAGTAGGACTCGATGCTCTTGGGCAAATCCAGGTGAGCCACGAAGCGCACATCCGGTTTGTCGATGCCCATGCCGAAGGCGATGGTGGCCACGATCACCACGCCATCTTCACGCAGGAAGCGTTGCTGATGTTTTTCGCGCATCTGTGGCGGCAGGCCGGCGTGGTAGGGCAGGGCCTTGATGCCCTGTTGACACAGCCACTCGGCGGTCTGTTCCACCTTGTTGCGCGACAGGCAGTAGACGATGCCGGCATCGCCGTCGTGTTCGCTGCGGATCAGTCGCAGCAGTTGTTTGCGGGCGCTGTCCTTGCGTTCGATGCGGTACTGGATATTGGGCCGGTCGAAGCTGGAAACGAAATGGCGGGCCTGGGTCAGATCCAGCCGCTCGGCGATTTCCGTGCGGGTGCGGGCATCGGCGGTGGCGGTCAGGGCAATGCGCGGTACCTGGGGGAATTCCTGATGGAGCAGGGAAAGCTGCAGGTAATCGTTGCGAAAATCATGGCCCCACTGGGAGACACAATGTGCCTCGTCGATGGCGAACAGGGCGATGTCCGCCTGTTTCAGCAACGACAGGGTGCGTGGCTGGATCAGGCGCTCCGGGGCGATGTAGAGCATGTCCAGCTCGCCATTGAGCAGGGCGTCTTCCAGGGCCCGCTGCCGCTCCATGTCCAGGGTGGAGTTGAGAAAACCGGCCTTGACGCCCAGCGCCTTGAGGGCATCCACCTGGTCCTGCATCAGCGCGATCAACGGGCTGATGACCACGCCGGTTCCCGGGCGAACCAGCGCCGGGATCTGGTAGCACAGCGATTTGCCGCCGCCGGTGGGCATCAGCACCAGGGCGTCATCGCCCTGGATCAGGGTGTCGATAATGGCTTGCTGCTCACCACGGAACTGGTGATAGCCGAACACATGCTGGAGAACGGAGTGGGCATCGGATTGCATGGCGCGAGTATACCTGCCGGGGCCGGCTGCTGACATCAGCAGGGCATGCGGATGTGCTAGGGTCCGGTGAAATTTTGCCGAAATGTGTGTCAGTGATGTCTGAAATCTTTCGTCAGTTTCTGGTGCTGGGGTTGATCAGTTTTGGCGGTCCGGCGGCCCATGTGGGCTATTTTCACCGCCGTTTTGTTGAGGAATTGCAGTGGCTGGACGAGGCGGAATTTGCCCGCCTGCTGGCCCTCACCCAGTTCCTGCCGGGGCCGGCCTCCAGTCAGCTCGGTTTTGCCATTGGCCGGGTGCGCGGTGGCGTGGTGGGGGCCTTGGCCGCTTTTGTGGCCTTTACCTTGCCGTCCTTCCTGCTCATGGCGCTGCTGGGCATTTATGCCGCCTCCCTGCCGGACTGGTTGCAGGGGGGCGCCATCACCGGCCTGAAATGGCTGGCGGTGATGGTGGTGGCCGACGCGGTCTGGAACATGGGCAAACGGTTCTGTGCCGGGGCGGCCACTCGCGGCATCGCGGCGCTGGTGGCGGTGTCATTGATGCTGTGGCCGGCGCTGCTTGGGCAGATGCTGGGGTTGCTGGTGGCCGCGGCTATTGGCTGGCACTGGCTGCGCCCGGGGGAAACCTCCACGGTGAACGGCAAGCCGGTCTGGCGCTGGCTGCCGTTGCTGGCGTTTGCCGCGCTGGCAGTGATTGCCCTGCTACCGGTAGGGCAGGTGCTGGGGTTGTGGAATGATTTCTTTGCCGCTGGTTCGCTGGTGTTCGGTGGTGGCCATGTGGTGCTGCCGTTGTTGCAGGAACTGGTGGGTGGGCAGATGAGCCCGGACCAGTTCCTGACCGGCTATGCTGCCGCCCAGGCGGTACCCGGGCCCATGTTTTCCCTGGCTTCCTATCTGGGAGCGGTGCTGCTGCCATCCAGTCCGTGGCTGGGTGCCCTGATTGCCACCCTGGCCATTTTTCTGCCCGGCTTCCTGCTGGTGCTGGGGCTGATGGAAGGCTGGCAATGGCTGTCTTCCCGACCGGCATTGGCCGGTGCAGTGGCGGGTATCAACGCCGCGGTGGTCGGCCTATTGCTGGCCGCGCTTTATCAGCCGGTCTTTATGTCGGCGGTGCATGGGATCTGGGACCTGCTGGTCGTGCTCGCGGGTTTTGTGTTGCTGCGCAGAGGCAAGGTGCCGCTGTGGGCAATGGTGTTGGGGATGGCGGGGCTGGGGGTCATTGCCGGGGTGTTCTAGGCACGCTCAGGATGTCGACGGGGCCAGCTGTAGGCGCACCACTTGAGGTGCGAATCGCGCGTCCGCGCGACACCATTTGCTGTACCTGGGCTTGGTGTTGGGAGCTTCGGGTTTAGCTCAAGCCCCTTGCTCGCCAAGGCTCGGATTCGCACTCCTGCAGCCGCTCCGTAGTGATGTTGATGTGTTTCCCTCCATGATCCCGGTGACCTCTGTGATAAGGATTGTTCCCCCGACCATCGGTGCTTGCCTAAAGGTCGGAATCGTGGTTCACTTCTTTTAAGAAATGAATAAGGATTCCGATCATGGCATATCGGGAAACCGCCAATGTGAGAGCCCGCAAGGCGGCCCAGCGTGATCATCTGCTCCGTAGTGCCGAGCAGTTGGTGCGTGAGGGCGGGTTTGCCAATCTCACCATGCAGACCCTGGCCTCGCGGGCACAGGTGGGCGTGGGCACCCTGTATCGCTATTTCGACAACAAGCCGGTGCTGGCTGCGGAAGTCTTCCGGGTGGCCACCCAGCGGGAAGTGGCGGCGGTGGCCCGGGCCATGGAGCATCCTGGCAGTTTTGCCGAGCGCCTGGGCCATGTGCTGCAGATTTTCGTGCGGCGGGCCCAGGCCGCGCCCACACTGGCCTGGTCGCTGATTGCCGAGCCGGTGGACCCGGCGGTGGATGCCGAGCGTCTGGTTTACCGCCAGCGCTATGCCGAGCTGTACCAGCACCTGCTCAGTGATGGCGTCGCCCAAGGGGCCCTGCCATTGCAGGATACTGCCGTCAGTGCCGCGGCTCTGGTGGGTGCCATCGCCGAAGCCCTGGTTGGGCCGCTTTCCGAGCCGTTGCCGAAAGCCAGCCTGGCGGAATCCCTGACCCAATTCTGTCTGCGTGCGGTGGGTGCCGCCGACGCGTCGATGCCGATTCAAGCGCCGCAAACCCAGACGGCGTAGCGATAACGGGAGAGCTCACATGAACGCCAAGCATGACACCTTGAAACCGGACCCGCTGGCCCAGACCCACGAGGTCTTCAACCAGGCCCGGGCGCTGGAAGACTACAACGCCTACGATAACGATACGGCCCTGCGGGAGGCGGTGCGCCGCCATGGGGCTGGTTGGGCGGAGGAGCGTCTTTCCGCCCATGGTGCCAAAACCGGCAGTGCGGAAGTGATCGAATGGGGGTTTCTCGCCAACGAGCACAAACCCCGGTTCTTCTCCCACGACCGTCAGGGTTACCGGGTGGACTACGTGAAGTATCACGAGGCCTACCACCGTCTGATGGCGCTGGGGCTGGAGTCCGGCATTCATTCTGCCCCCTGGGCGGATCCGAAGCCCGGCGCTCATGTGGCCCGGGCGGCGCAGAGCTACCTGCAGGCCCAGGCGGAAGCCGGCCATGGTTGCCCGCTGACCATGACCTTTGCCTCGGTGCCGTCCATTAAGCTGACGCCGTCCCTGGCGAAGGAATGGCTGCCGAAGATCCTCAACAATGCTTACGACCCGCGTAATGTGCCGCACACCGAAAAGCAGGCACTGACCATTGGCATGGGGATGACCGAGAAGCAGGGCGGTTCCGATGTGCGTGCCAACACCACCCGGGCGTATCCCATTGGTGTGGGGGGCCCCGGCGAAGCCTATGAGCTGGTGGGCCACAAGTGGTTTACCTCCGCGCCCATGTGTGATGCCTTCCTGGTGCTGGCCCAGACCGAAAATGGCCTGAGCTGCTTCCTGGTGCCGCGCTGGCGCCCGGACGGCACCAAGAACCCCATCCAGGTGCAGCGCCTGAAGAACAAGATGGGCAATGTCTCCAATGCCTCTTCCGAAATCGAGCTGCGCGGTGCCCTGGGCTGGATGGTGGGCGAGGAAGGCCGTGGTGTCCCGGCGATCATCGAAATGGTGGCCATGACCCGCTTCGACTGCATGGTGGGCTCCACCTCCGGGCAGCGTCAGGCGGTGGCCCAGGCGGTGAACCATGCGCTGGGCCGTGCCGCCTTCGGCAAGACCCTGATCGACCAGCCGCTGATGCGTAACGTGCTGGCGGATCTGCAACTGGAAGTGGAAGGCTCCCTGGCCATCACCATGCGCATGGGCGAAGCCCTGGACCAGTCCACTCTGGACCCGTCCAACACCCACGAACAGTTGCTGCTGCGCCTGGGCCTGCCGGCGGGCAAATACTGGATCTGCAAACGCACGCCTTTCCATGCCTATGAGGCCATGGAGTGCCTGGGCGGCAACGGGGTGACCGAGGACTTCATCATGGCGCGCCTGTATCGCGAGGCGCCCATCAATGCCATCTGGGAAGGTTCCGGCAACGTACAGGCGCTGGATATGTTGCGCGCCCTGGCCAAGACCCCGGCGGTGCTGGATACCTGGTTCGACGAGCTGGCCAAGACCGCCGGCAGCGATGCCCGCCTGGATAAGGCGGTGAATTGCCTGAAGCAGGAATTCACCGATATGGAACAGGCCGAATACCGTGCCCGCGACATTGTTGACCGCCTGTCCCTGACCATGCAGGCCAGCCAACTGGTCAGCGCCGGCAATCAGTCCGTGGCCGAGGCTTTTATTGCCTCCCGCCTGGGCGAGCATGGCGACCGCAACTACGGCACCCTGCCGCGTGGGCTGGACCTGGATACTATCCTGAAGCGGGCGAATCCGTGGGAAGGCAGTTAATCGTTAACAGTGAACAGTTAAGGAGCCTCTGAATGGAGTGGCTCGGAACAAGGTGGGCGCGACCAGACGGTAGTGCCCACTGATAGCAAGAAACAGAATTCGGCGGCGCTCACCGACGAATGGAGGAGGAGGGGGACAAGGATGTCTCCCGAACCCTGGGAGTTATTGGGAATTGATAATTGAGAATGGAGAATTGATAACTGTCGCGAGACAGTCAATCATGTCCTGAAAGGCAAGAGGCCGCGCCCATACGATGGACGCGGCCTCTTGCGTTTAAGGCTTTCCGGGCTGGTTCGCGCAGCTATTAATTATTAACTATTAATTAGAGTTTCAGCTTTCCCGCAATTTCGAACCACATGGCCCGGAAGGCCTGGGCGCTTGGGGTGTAGGGGGCGAACTCGGCCACCGGGGCGCGGTGGTCGCCCATCTGCTCCACGTGGGTGGAGTAGGGAATCCAGGTTTTCAGCCCGCCCTTCATGATTTTCGGGCGCCGCACCAGCATTTCCACGTGCAGGTCACGGTGGCGGTCCACCATGTTGAAGAAGGGCACTACGGTGAGGTTCTTGTAGTTCTTGCTGTCGATCCAGTCCAACACCTGCTGGAAGGCCCGCACGGACAGGTGGGTAGGGATCACCGGGACAAACAGGTAGTCCACGGCGGCAAAGATGCTTTCCGCCACCGGGCTCAGGGTTGGCGGGCAGTCCAGCACTACCAGCTCGTAGGACTCCCCCAGGGGGGATATCAGCTGCTTGAGGCGGTTTTTGGCGCCGCCGTTCTCCACCAGCTTGATGTCCGCATTACGCATGGAGATGTCGGCAGGAATGGCGTCCAGATTGGCCCAGCGGGTCTCCCGCTTGAGGCGGCCAACGGGCTGTTTGCCCTTGATCAGGTTACCGGCCTTGTACCCGTCACCGTCGTCCACCCCCAGATAGAAGCTGGCGGCGCCCTGCGGGTCCAGATCCCAAAGCAGGGTACGGTGTTTCCAGCGTGCGGCATGCCAGGCTACGTTAACGGCCAAGGCGGTCTTTCCCACCCCCCCTTTCAGGTTGTAAAAGGCTATGGTTTGCATGGCGTCCCATTCCTGTAAGCTTGCAATATAGCGCTTGTCGGTGGCGTGTGCGCCATTTCCGGGCGCTGTGCTACCTTTTATGGTTGGGCTCAGGCTAGCATGAACCGCACGGATGTCCCACGCCCGCTTGTGGTCGCGGCTGTCAGGCGTTTTAATAGCCGACCATCATTTGTGCCCCAAGCAGGCAGGCTGCCAGGGCTGGACAACAAAGGAACAGGTGCAGGGTGACTGCCACAACACGCTACCAGGTCTTTATCAGCGCCACCTTCCCGGACATGCAGGGGGCGCGGCAGGCACTGATGCTGCCGATGATCGAGCATGGCATGATCCCCACCGGGCTGGACAGCACGGCGGCGGACGGCAATACCCTGCTGCCGGTGATCCAGAAGCTGATCGAGACCAGTGACTATTTCGTGCTGATCGTCGGTGGCCGCTACGGCACCCTGTCGCCCATGGGGCTCAGTGAACTGCACCGCGAGTACATTTTTGCCGCCACCAAGCGCAAGCCCATTGTCGCCTTCATCCACGACAACCCGTCCATGCTGCCCCCGGAACACCAGGAGCCCACCCGTGATGGCCAGGTACGGCGGGATGATTTTGTCCGGTTGCTGGAAGAGAAAGTGCCCTGTTTTCGCTGGACCAGTGAAGCCGGACTGGCGGAGCTGGCCCACAAGGTGATCCCCAACCTGATGCGCGAACATCGCTCCGCCGGCTGGGTCCGGGCCGACCAGGCCGGGCAGGGCGGTGGCGCCGAAGTGGAGGCCCTGAAGGCCCGCATCGATGCCCTGGAAAAGGAGCGGGAGGAGGCCCTGGCCCAGTCCCGTCCGCCGCTGAAAACCCTGTCGCGGGGTGGTGATCTGGTGGCGCTGGACTATTCCTGCAATGTCTATGAAGGTGGCGATTGCAAACTGGCCATGGTCTCTACCCATATCAGCTGGGACCAGGCGTTCTCCTGCGTCGCCCCGCTGATGCTCAACCCGGCCTCGGAACCGGTGATGCAGAAGGCCCTGGAAGACTTCATCGGTCGCAAGGCCCTGGCTGATGTGCAGCAGGATTTCCCCCGTGCCCACGCGGTGCGCAACGTGGTGCTGGCGGCCCACTCCTTCAACCAGGTCAAGATCCACCTGCGGGCGCTGGGATTGATCAGCAAATCCCAGGAAAGGGACAACCGCGGCCTGCCGTTGTGGCACCTCACGGCGCATGGGGATAACACCATGAGTCAGGTGATGGCGGTGAAGCGGACGGTGAAGCTCTAATTAATAGTTAATAATGAATAATTAATAGCTGGCGCGAGCCAGTTCCTAAGCGCCTTGAACGCAAGAGGCCGCGTCCAGACTCTGGACGCGGCCTCTTTGTTTTCAGAGCCCAAAAAATCAAGCTCGCGACGTTATTAATTATTCATTATTAACTATTAATTGCTTTCCAGCTTGCCCTTGATGAACGCGACGATCTCATCCACCGCCACCTCCGTCTTGTCCGCATCCCGACGCCCCTTGTATTCCAGCACGCCGTTATCCATGCCGCGTTCGGCGATGACGATGCGGTGGGGGATGCCGATCAGTTCGGAGTCGGCCAGTTTCACGCCCAGGCGTTCCTTTTCCCGGTCGTCGAACAGGACTTCAATGCCGGCGTCGGTGAGTTCGGCGTAGAGCTGTTCAGCCAGTTCGCGTTCGCGAGGGCTTTTCTTGATGTTCACTGGCACCAGGGCGACCTGGAAGGGGGCGATGGCTTCCGGCCAGGTGATGCCGCGGTCGTCATGGTTCTGCTCGATGGCGGCGGCCACCACACGGGTGACGCCGATGCCGTAACAGCCCATGGGCATGATCACCGACTTGCCGTTTTCGTCCAGCACCTTGGCCCCCAGGGCTTCGGAGTACTTGGTGCCAAGCTGGAAGATATGGCCCACCTCGATACCGCGCTTGATGGTCAGGGTGCCCTTGCCATCCGGGCTGGGGTCGCCTTCTACCACATTACGCAGGTCGGCCACTTCGGGCAGCGCCACGTCGCGTTCCCAATTGATGTTGAAGTAATGCTTGCCGTCTTCGTTGGCGCCGGCACCGAAATCGCTCATCACTGCCACGCTGCGGTCGGCAATAACCTTGAGCGGCAGTCCCACAGGCCCGAGTGAGCCGGGGCCGGCGCCCACTGCCTGGCGGATCTCTTCTTCGCTGGCGAGTTCCATGGGGGCAGCCACGGCGTCCAGCTTTTCGGCCTTCACATCATTGAGTTCATGATCGCCACGCACCAGCAGGGCCACCAGTTCGCCGTCTTCACTGCCCTTCACCACCAGGGTCTTGATGGTCTTTTCGATGGGCAGATCGAACTGTTCGACCAACTCCTCAATAGTGCGGGCGTTGGGGGTATCCACCTTTTCCATGGCAGCGCCGGGAGCCGGGCGCTCCACGGCCGGGGCCAGTGCTTCAGCCAGCTCCACGTTGGCGGCGTAATCGGAGCTGTCGGAGAAGGCAATGTCATCCTCACCGGAGTCGGCCAGCACATGGAATTCGTGGCTGGCAGCACCGCCGATGGCGCCGGTATCGGCCTCTACCGGGCGATAGTCCAGCCCCAGGCGATCAAAGATGGCGCAGTAGGCCTTGTGCATGACCTCATAGGTTTCGGCCAGGGAGGTCATGTCCGTGTGGAAGGAATAGGCGTCCTTCATGATGAATTCCCGCGAACGCATGATGCCGAAGCGCGGGCGGATTTCGTCGCGGAACTTGGTCTGCACCTGGTAGAAGTTGGCCGGCAGCTGCTTGTAGCTATGCACTTCGTTACGCACCAGATCGGTGATGACTTCCTCGTGGGTGGGGCCCAGGCAGAAAGCATTGTCGTGGCGATCGGTGATACGCAGCAGCTCGGGCCCATAGGCCGGCGCCCGCCCGGATTCCTCCCACAGATCCATGGGCTGCACCACCGGCATCAGCACTTCCTGGGCCCCGGCCTTGTCCATTTCCTCGCGGATGACCGTTTCCACCTTGCGCAGCACCCGCAGACCGGTGGGCAGCCAGGTGTAGAGGCCAGAAGCCAGCTTACGCACCATACCGGCACGCAGCATGAGCTTGTGGCTGATAACAACAGCATCGGAGGGGGTTTCCTTGACGGTGGCAAGCAGGTACTGGGAAGTGCGCATAAAAAGAGTCTTTGACCGGTTGTTTCCTGAGCCGGCCATTTTAGGGGCAAAGGGCGTCTGTCACCAGCGTGATGACGTAATGGGAGCTGGGTTTCCCTGTCCGTGTTTCGTATTCTTGTCCTTTTGCGAGCGAATTTGGGGAGAGTGAGATGCTCAATGCGGAACAGGTCCAGGCGGTGATTTATGAGGGTTTGCCGGCGGCCTCGGAAGAGGGGTTGGTGGTGGAGTCCATTGCGGATCGTCGTGCCCGGGTGCGCAGTCCGTTCCGGCCATCGACGCTGCGCCCTGGCGGTACCATTTCCGGCCCTACCATGATGGGGCTGGCGGATGCGGCCATGTATGCGGCGGTGCTGGGAGCGCTGGGGCGGGTGGAGATGGCGGTGACGCAGAATCTCAACATCAATTTCCTGTCCCGTCCGGCCCAGAAGGACCTGATCGCGGAGGCCGTGATCCTTCGTCTTGGACGCCGTTCGGCGGTGCTGGAAGTGCAGTTGTTCAGTGAAGGCAGTGACCAGATGGTGGCCCATGTGACCGGGACATACGCGCTGCCGCAGTAGCGAGTTGCGATGGGTTGGATAGGGAAGGTCTGAAAAGTTCCCCAACCCCGGTGCTTTCTACAAGGCTGCTGTAGGAGCTCCTCTTGAGGTGCGAACCGCGCTTGCGCGGAAATCGCCCAACGGGCGATCAGGCATCGTAGGGTGGATTAGTCGAAGGCGTAATCCACCAGCCTTCCCTGAATGGCCTCTATGCTGAAATGAAGGCGGATTACGCCTTCGGCTAATCCACCCTACATTTCTATCCAGGCAATGCCGATCCGGCGCCAGACCCAACCCCCATTCGCCATGCAAGCATGGCTCCCACGGTGTTTGGGGAAACTCGTCCCTTCCTTGCGCAGAATTTCCTGGCAACCTCCCGGCATTTCGGTTTGGCTTTTCGAAACTCGAAACTCGCAACCCCACTGCCATGCAAGCATGGCTCCTACAGGGGTCACCGCAATTCCTTCTCCCAAATCAGGTCAATGCTGTTGGCTTCCGAGCTGGAGCGGGCTTCCAGGTGCAGTTGGCGGGTGAGGGTGTAGCGCAGCATCACGGTGGAAACCGCGTCGAACAGGCCGATGGCGTAGGTCAGGTACAGGCGGTCTGACAGTTGCTTGCCCAGCATCAGGGAGGCGTCGTCGGTTTCCCAGTCGCTGCCCACGGTAATTTCATCCACCCCCAGCTTGTCGCCGATTTTCTCGGTCACGCCACTGCCTTTTTCCAGCCCGTACAGGGCCAGGGCCTGGGCTATGCGGTTGGCGTCGCTCTTGTTGCTGCCTTCCAGCGGGCGACCGGTGAGCAGGTAGGACATGACCTGGCTCTGTTCCATGCTCGGGTCGGAAAACAGCGAGGCCTCCGGTTCCTGCAGGGTGCCGCCCAACTGGACGCCCACGGTGATGGCTTCGCTGGGGATCTTGCGGATGGCACGGATATCCAGGCCGGGGTTGTCCGGGGGGCCTTGAAAGATCAGTTGGCCACCACTGATGGCCAGGTTCTGGCCATAGGCCCGATAGCGACCTTCCTTCACCACCAGTTCGCCGTTGAGTTGTGGGGGGCGCTGGGGTTGCTGTTCGATGCGCAGGGTGCCGCCGAGTGTGGCGTCCAGGCCGAAACCGCGGAAATGGACCTGATTCCCGAGAGTCAGCGTCACCGCCATACCCAGTGGCAGGCGCTCCCCGGTGTCGCCTTCGTGATGGACCAGTACCTGGTCCTCGCTGACGGTCACCGCGCCTTCCGGGATCTGTTCCGGGTGGATTTGGGCTTCCGGGATGGTCAGTTGCCCGGTCAGGTCCAGGCCCTCCAGATCGCCGGCCAGGGTCAGGTCCGGGCTGACCCAGACCCGGGCATCCGGGCGGTCGGCTGCCAGCAGGTGGTTGCCTTTGGCGGTCAACTCCAGGGCCAGGGGCCAGCGGGACGGGTCGATAAAACCACCGAGTGTCAGTGTGCCGTCGCCCAGTTTGGCCGAGCCGGTGATATCCAGCCTGCCCTGGGGCGAGCCGGTCAGGGTGAGACTGGCATCATCGATGGCGGTGCCGAGTACCGGAATCAGGGCATGGCCTTGCTCGAGCCGGACATCACCCTGGAGTTGTGGCTGGCGCAGGGTGCCGGCCAGGGCCATGTCGCCGGCCAGGCTGCCACGAATTTCGCGCAGGTCGGCGGTGATCAGTTGCAGCATGCCCAGGCTGTGTAGCTGGAAGCGAACCTGGCCGGCCAGGGCCGCATCCGGGTCGAGGCCGTGGCTGACGGTGGCGTCGGCATGGCCAAGGTCGGTCTTCAGGGTAAAGCGGTTATGGACGGTGTCCTGCTCCAGACGGCTGTTCAGGGTCAGGGTATCCAGATCCAGTGGCGGTGGGGCGTCTTCCACATTGAGTGTGATCCGGGCCCCGGTGGTGCTGGCTGTCAGTTCGCCCTGTGGCTGATCCAGAGAGCCGGTCAGGCTGGCTTTGGCATCAAGGGTGCCGGCCAGGGAAAAGTCCGGCCCCAGCAGGGTGTTGACCAGCGCCAGCGGGAAAGCGCTCAGGGCGGTGTCTGCCTGCAGTTGTTGCGGGCCGTGATTGCCCTTCAGGCACAGGGAGCTGTTTTGCTGTTGCAGGCAGAAGGAAGAGAGCGACTGCTGTCCGGCGGACAGGGTGAGCTGGCTGGGTTGTGCCTGCTCCCATTGCCCCAGTTGCTGGTGCCGCAGGCGGGTGGATTGCAGCGTGCCTTGCCAGGTCAGCTTGGCATCCAGTCCGCCTTCCAGTTGTGAGGCCAGGGTAAGTTCCTGTCGCTCGGCAGACAGCGCCAGCCGGTGCTGCTGGCGCGTGCCCTCCAGGGTGACAGACAGCCGGTCGGCCTGGCGGGTGTCGTCCAGGGTCAGCTCCCCGGTTTGCAGGGACAGGTTCATGGGCTGGGTGCCGGTGCCCAGATCGCGGAAGCGGGATTCGGCCTGTGCCAGCTGCCACTGCTGCCAGCCCAGGGCACTGCCGTTGAGGTGGCCGCTGAGCCGGGGGGCTTCCAGGGGGCCGCGCAGGGACAGGTCGCCCTGCAGGGCGCCATGGGCATCGGGGTGAAGCTGGGCCAGTTGTGACAGTGCCAGACTGGCGTCCAGGTGCCAGTCCGGCAGTAAGGTGCCCCGAGCGCTTAGGCGGTTGTCTCCCCAGGCGCCTTGCGTGGCGAGTTGAAGCTGTTCGCCATCACTCTCCACGGTGCTGTCCAGCGTCAGGGGGTGCTGGCGGACCCGGCCTGTGAGGGTCAGGCGACTGGGGGCCAGTGTCCATTGCCCATTGCGGAATCGGCCCCGGCTGTGGCCATCGATATCCAGCTTGCCCGGCAAGGCGGGGGACAGGATGGCGGTGTCCAGGCTGCCGCCCAGTGTCATCTCCCAACTCAGGGGGTTGAACAGCAGTTGCCCCTGGCCGGTGAGCTGCTGTTTGTCGTCCTCAATCTGCAGGTTGTTCACGGCGATGCCGTTTTCCACCAGATGGCTGTCCAATGCTATCTGGACGCCCAGGTCTCCCCGTGTCAGGGCGCTGTGTCCCTGGATTGCCAGTTGCGCCAGCGGCCCCCGTGTCATCAGCTCGCCCTGCCCGAGCAGCAGGGCAGGTTCCTGGGAGAGGGGCAGGGGCTGGGACGACCAGTGGTGCGTCAGGTCCAGATACCATTGCTGGTCTTTCAGTTGCCACTGGCCCTGGCTGTTGACCTGAAGCGGGGCGGCCAGTTCGTGGCTGACGGTTAGCGCGGTGAGCGGGCCGTCCAGCTTGAGCTGGCCGCTGGCCTGCCTGGCGCTAAGGGTGTCGTTGGCGGGCAGGGGTAACTGCCAGTCCAGGGCTGCCTGCAGGTCGAAGGGGTAGGTGAGTCTGCCCTGGGCGCTGGCGCTGAGATGGGCATCGGCCAGGGTACGGGTCTGCAAGCGGGCGATCTGGAAGCGGCGCCAGGCGACCAGGCTTTGTCCGTTCAGGTCCTGGATCACGGGTTCGTCGTTCAGGTGCAGGGCGGTCAGAGTCAGCGCATCGATACGGACACCGAAGGGCAGGGCCAGGCTGTCGGGGAGCGTGACAGCTTGCGGTTCGTCCATGGTTTCACTGGCAGGCAGGGTGATGGCCAGCGTGCCCAGGGAGAGGCGGGAAAATTCCAGCCAGCCCCGGGTCAGAGGGGCCGGCGTCGGGTCGGCATCAAGCTGGTCCAGACGGATGTGCAGGTCGCCGTAGCGATAGTCGATATCCCGGGCGCTGAATTCGGTCAGCACCGAGCCCTGCCAGTCCGCCACGGTCAGGGTGCCGGGGATCAGGTTGGCGACCTGGTCGAGTATCCAGCGGTTGCCGGTGGCGGTGCCGATCAACAGCATCAGGCAAGTGGCCAGTATCAGCAGCAGGGCCAGCAGGGCGATCAACAGGCGCTTGAACATCTTACGCATCACAGGTCCGGCCCCATGCTCAGGTGGATTCGCCAGTCGCGGTGTTCGTCCACTGCCCGGGCCAGGTCCAGACGGATCGGCCCCAGCGGTGAGCGCCAGCGCACACCGACCCCGGCGCTCTTGCGTGGCTCGAAGTCATCCAGGGTGTTGAAGGCGTTGCCGGCATCGGTGAACACCGCCAGGTGCCATTTCTCGGTGAGCGGGTGGTCATATTCCAGGCTGCCGGTGGCCAGATGGCGGCCACCGATCACCTCGCCGTTGGCGTCCTCGGGCCCCAGGGATTCGTAGGCGAAGCCGCGAATGCTGGAATCGCCGCCAGCGAAGAAGCGCACGGAGGCAGGCAGTTCGGTGACGCTGTTCACTTCGGTATAGCCCAGGTCCATGCGCATCAGCACACGCCCACCAAGAAAGGGGAACAGCAGCTTGCCGTTGGGGGTGAACTGGACAAAGGAGGCGGTGGACGACAGGTCCTGATGGGCAAAGCGGATCTTGCCGCTCAGTCGCCAGCCGAGTGTCGGGTACACCGGGTCATTGGCCTTGACCCGGCTGAGCTGGAAGCCAGGCATCAGCAGCTCGGCAAAATCCACTTCGTCGGCGATCTGGTAGGTTTCACGCAGGTATTCCAGCGAGGTGGTGGTTACCCATTTGTTCTTCAGTTCCACGATGTAATCGGCGCCGGTGCTCCAGCGCTCATTGGCATTGCTGTCGGTGTCTTCGTTCACGTAACTGGTGTGCAGGTCCAGCCGTTCGTGCAGCGGGTCCTTCAGGGGGATCTGGTAGCTTGCCCCCGCCCCCTGCTGCACTTCGGACAACTCGGTTTCCGCCCGGAAACGGTGCCCGGCCCGGTTGACGCGCCGGTTTTCCACCCCCAGCCGGAGCCGTGGGCCGGTGTCGGTGCTGATGCCCACCCCGGTCAGCAGCGACCAGCGATTGTTGTCGCTGAGGGTGATGGTGATCGGGATAGTGCGGGCGCTGTCATCCGGTTCGCCCTTCTGAATCCGCACGGCACTGAAATAGCCGGCGCCGAGAAAGGCCTGCTGGCTTTCCAGAACCTGCTTGCTGTTGAACGGTTCGCCCTCGCTGAAGCGGACATAGGCATGAATCAGCGACGGTTTCAGTTCACTGCCGGAGATCGAGATGTCGCCAAAAGCGTAACGGGGCCCGCTGTCCACTTGCAGTTCGATCACTGCCTGCTTTTTTTCGGTGTCCACTTTCAGGGCGTGGGTGGTGAGTTCGCCGTGCACATAGCCCCGGCTGATCAGGTTCTGTTGCAGGGCCTTTTTCAGGCGGGTGTACCGGTCGTGTTCCAGGCGTTGATCCAGCCCCAGTTGTGCCTGCTCCACCAGTTGCTGGAACACCGGGTCGCTGGCGGCATCGCCACTGAGGCGGATATCGGCCCGTTTCAGGATCACGGGTTCACCAAGGGTCACGGCAAGGGTGACGTTGACGCAGGGGCCGCTGCGGTCGGCACTGAGCGACAGGGAGCTGTCGTAATAGCCCATGGCCTGCAGGGCATTGCGGGCGCTGGCAAGAATCTGCCGGCGGATCAGGCCGTATTGGGCGGGTGGAGGCTGACAGGGGTAGCGGGCCAGGTCCACCAGGGCATGGATGTTGGCGGTGACGGCATCACCGGCATCGCCGCTGACATGCAGCCGGGGCGCATCACTGGCGGCCACCAGAACGGGAAACAGACACAGCCATATGGCCAGCCATCCCTTGGTCCACTGTTTTCCCGTCAAATCCGCTTTCCCTGTCTCCATCCGGGGACAGTGTAAGGCAAGCGGCATGACACGAGAATCAGTCTTTGCTGTCGTGTTTTTCGCGGGCGTACTGGCTGGCGCTGGGGCGTTTTTTCAGGCGCCGTTGCAAGGTGCGCCGGTGAATGCCAAGTGCATCGGCGGCTCGGGAGATGTTGCCGTCGTGGGCATCCAGGGTGCGCTGAATGTGCTCCCATTCCAGGCGTTGCAGCGAGGGTGGTGTGGCCGGCAGCGGCAGAGCCTGTTCCGCCGGATCGGCAGCTATGGCATCAAGAATTTCCGAGGCGCTGGCCGGCTTGGTGAGGTAGTTGTGGGCGCCACGGTGGGTGGCGGCCACGGCTGCGGCGATGCTGCCGTAACCGGTCAGCAGTAATACTCGGCAATCGGGAAAGCGCTCAAGGATCGGGGTGATCAGTTCCAGGCCGTTATCCCTGCCCAGGTTCTGATCCAGGATGGCACCGTCCAGGGATTGGCATTGCTGCAATGCGTTCAGGGCGTCGTCTGCCTGATGAGCCACGGTCACCCGCACCCCGCGCTGGCCAAGAGCACGGGCGGTCTGCTCGGCCAGCAGGTCATCATCTTCCACCAGCAGGAAATGGGGTTCAGTCATGGACGGCCTCCTCGTTGGCATGACGGGGCCAGCGGATGCGGGCCTGGGTCCATTGGGGGCCAAACTCCATGGTCAGTGTGGCGCTCATCTGTTCCAGGGTGGTGTTGATCAGGGTGAGCCCCATGCCCATGCCTTCACGTTCCAGGTCCGGGTGGGCTGGGCCATCATCGGATATCTGCAGGAT
>JAKSCQ010000032.1 GCA_022360555.1 Pseudomonadales bacterium | reverse complement strand
TGGTGGAGCTGCACGATGGCGGGCAAGAACACGCAAGTGGGCGAATTCCGCGAAACGGATGCCTCAGACAAAGGCTTCGACACCCGGTACTACTCTGCCGCCATTCACAAGGGCGCGCTGGTGCTGCCGCCGTTCATGCAGGCCGCGATTAACCGCTAACTGCTACAAGCTACAAGCTACAAGCTACAAGCTACAAGCTACAAGCTACAAGCTACAAGCTTGGGCTGGGAAAACCAAAGAGTTCCTGAATTTGGTTTTTCTTTTCACGTAGAAGCGCGGGCAAGGCGTAATTTGGTTAGCACTGTCCTGTCCCGTGTTGTGGCTTGAAGCTTGAGGCTTGTAGCGGTTCGACGAAGGAGAACACAATGGACCCGATTCTCGATTTTACCGGCAAGTCGGTGGTCATCACCGGTGCGGCCAGTGGGTTTGGCAAGTTGCTGGCCGAAGAGCTGGGCAAGCGCGGGGCCTCTCTGGTGCTGGGCGACATTAACATGGATGCGCTGGATCCGCTGGCCGAAACCCTGGCGGGGCAGGGCGTCAAGGTGGCGGCATTGCGCTGCGATGTGTCCAGCGAAGCGGATTGCAAGGCCATGGTGGATACCGCCCTGTCGCAGTTCGGCCATCTGGATATGGCGGTGAACAATGCCGGTATTGCCCATGGTTTCATTCCCTTTGACCAGCTCAGCGAAGAAGTGCTGGACCAGCAGGTCAATGTGAACGTGAAAGGCGTGATGTATGGCATGAAGCACCAGATTGCCGCCATGAAGGAAAACGGTGGCAGCATCGTCAACGTCAGCTCCATGGCCGGCCTGGGTGGTGCACCGAAGATTGGTGCCTATTCCGCTGCCAAGCACGCGGTGATCGGTCTCACCAAGACCGCGGCGGTGGAGATGGCCAAGCGCAATATCCGGGTGAATGCGGTGTGCCCCTACTACACCCACACGCCTATGGTGGATGAAGGCAACCTGTCTGACGACAAGGCAAACATCCATGCCATGCTGGCCGCCGGCTGCCCCATGAAGCGCCTGGGCCAACCGGAAGAAATCGTGACAGTGATGCTGATGCTACTGTCACCGGCCAACAGCTACATGAATGGCCAGACCCTTGCCGTGGATGGTGGTGTGTCCGCTTTCTGATGTTTTGTGTTGAATGATCAGGCCCCGGTCGCGTTGAGCGGTCGGGGCTTTTTTATGTTTGTTGGCATGCCGGTTTGGGATGTGAGTTTCGAGTTGCGAGAAGCGAGTTTCGAAAATCAAAATCATTGGTGGGTGTTGGTGTCGTGACCCGCTTATCGCAACTCGAAACGGATTGGTTCGAGCCTTGATAGGCGCTCCTGCGCAGTGGGGAAAATGCGCGGGGAGGCAGAATGTAGGGTGCACTGAGCCTAAGGCGAACTGCACCATCAAACGCCGGACCGGTGCAGTTCGCCTTAGGCTCAGTGCACCCTACGGTTTGTTGGGGCCTTTGGGACTTGATCCGGCATGCAAGCACGGATATTACCAATCCAGCGTGATGCCAGAGTAATAGGTTGTGCCTGGCCCGGGCTCAAAGTAGCCGCGGTCTTCTACTGGCCGGTCACTGTTGGCGTTGATTCTCAGGTTACTGTAGTAGTCACGGCCCAGCAGATTGTTGATACCGGCGAACAGGGTCAGCGTTTGCCGGTTCAGCTTCCAGGCCTTGCCACCCCGGACGTTCACCAGCAGCTCGCTACCGACTCGGGTGGTATTGGTGTTTTCCGCATAGCGGTGGGTGCTGAACAGCGAGTCCACGGACGCAAAGACACCATTATCTGCCTGCCAGTTCACCTGCGCGTAAAAGTGATGCTCCGGCAGGCCGGGCAACCGGTTGCCGCTGACATCAGCGGCCTGCTGGGTGTCGTAGAAATCCTCGAAACGAAAGTCGGACCAGGTCCAGGTCAGCGCCAGGGTCAGGCGGTCCGTGGTGGCATGCTCCAGCCCCAGTTCCATGCCATCGCGGCGGGTTTGTCCGGCATTCTGGTAAAAGGTGCGGCCACCGATCTCGTAAGGGGTGATCTCGTCATCCACCTCCACCCGGAACAGGGCCGCTTCATAAAAGAGCCGTTCGGTCAGGGCGCCACGGGCGCCGATCTCCCGGTTCAGGGCGGTTTGTGGTTCCAGGCTCGGGTTGAAGCCGCCGGCCCCGGAGGGATTGGCCAGTTCGGTGAAGGTAGGGCTTTCGAAAGCGGAACTCACCGTGGTGTAGACGGTATGCCCGGGTGCGGCCTGCAAGGCCAGGCCGACGCTGTAGCTGCCTTCGTCGAATTCCCGGTTGCCGCTGTTGTTGCCATCGGTAAAGAGATGGTCGTCGATGGTCATGCGCAGCCGGTCGGCCCGGCCACCTAGCGTCAGCATGAGCCTGTCGGTCAGGTGGCTGTCCAGTTGCAGAAAGGCCCCCGTGGCAGTGGCGTGCTGATCCTCGTCGGCGGTCAGCGCGGTGATGTTGCCGTTGCCACTGACGGCATGACGGCCACGGGCATCTTCCTGACGGTCCACATCCAGCCCCACTAACAGTCGGTGAGGCCGGTCAAGGAGGGTGAAAGGCAGGGTGTAATCCAGCCGGGCGCCGTAGAAAAGGCGGTTATAGTCGATCAGGCTGCTGCCGGGGAAGGGGAGCTGCTGACGGAAGCCCCGCTGGCTGACAAAGGCACGGGCATTGAGCAGGCCGCTGCCGAGTTCGCTGTCACGGTAATGTAGCCCCAACCGTTGCTGGTCCACCGTCTGGCCGGCATCCAGCCGGTCGGCAAACGTGCTGGCCTGACGGCGATCCTGGTGTGCCTGCCGGCGGGTGAGGCCACCCGGATCTCGGGCGGTGGGGGTATCCATGGCGGTGACAAACACCGTGAGTGACCGGGTGTCGGCCAACTGCCAGCCCGCCTGGCCGGTCAGTTGATACTGGCGAACGTCGCTCTGTTCCCGGTAGCCGGTGTAATCCAGTGCTGTCAGGCTGACGGCGTGATGGCCCCTGTCATGGCGACCGGAGGTCTGCACATTGGCCTGTTTGAGATGATCACTGCCGCCGATAATCGTGGCACTGGTGAGGTCGGCGGGAGTTTCCGGGAAGGTGGTAATGTCCACGACACCGCCGGTGGCGTTGCCATAAAGCAGGGCACTGGGGCCGCGCAGCACGGAGAGCTGTTCCACGGCAAACAGGTCGATGCTGTCCAGTTGCGACTGGCCGTCCGGCAGGGTTTCCGGAAAACCGTCCACGTTCAGCCGCAGGCCCCGTACACCAAAGGGGGCACGGGAACCAAAGCCCCGCGATGACAGCCGCAATCCCTGGGCAAAGTTGTAACGGTTCTGCAGATAAAGGCCGGGAACGCGAGCTAGGCTTTCATCCAGTTGCAGGCGAGGTTGGGCACGAAGAGTGTTGTCGGCATCGATGACGGTGACGGCGGCCGGTGTATCGGCCAGAGGCCTTTCCATGCGCGTACTGGTCACGGTGATCGGTTCGAGCGTTGCCGGTTCGGCAAACAGTGACAAGGGCGCCAGTAGTGGCAAGGCGGTCAGGTACAGGTACTTCATGAATCACATCCTACGGTTGCTACTGTTCTACAGGATGTTGTCGTGGAAGCAAGTGAAGAAATTCCGCAGTCGATAAAAAGGTAGGGTGCACTGAGCCTGAGGCGAACTGCACCGATCGCGTCCGAGTGGTGCAGTTCGCCTCAGGCTCAGTGCACCCTACATATAATGGCGTTCCTGTTGCGACTCTTAACAAAAAAGGGCCGCATAAAGCGGCCCTGAAAGGAGAGAAACAACAGTGATCAGTGGGTTTTCTTGCCCTTGCGCTGGTTGGCCTGTTCGTACTGTGCGGTGAGTGTGCCGTCGGCGCCGAACAGTTTTTCGCGCCACTCGTCCAGCAGGGCTTCGGTGTCGTGCTGGGACGGGTGGAAGCCGGGCTTGAAGAAATCCAGGTACTGCGGCACCAGTTGGGCGAACAGGCCCTTGCGGCCGAACAGGTACTTGAAACCTTTCCAGTTGTTGCGGATGTTGAACAGCTGCTTGTCGGACGCCAGCATCTGCGCCTGAAACACGCCGATCACGGCAAAGAAGATCACGGTGACCGGGATCATGGTGCCAGCCCGCAGCAGGTAGTTGCCGCTGACGGTTTCATAGACATCGTAAGCCACGGTCTTGTGTTCATTCTCTTCCAGCGCGTGCCACAGCCACAGCTTCAGGGTTTCCGGATCGGCCAGTTCCCGGTGGGACTCATCACGCAGTAGCTGCTCGGCGATGATGGCGGTGTAGTGTTCCAGGCTGACGGTGGCGGAAAGCTGAAAAATCTTCGGGGTGTATTTCTTCACGGCACCGAGCAGCTTGCCCAGGCTTTTGTCCAGCCTGTGGGTGGGGTAGCCGAACTTTTGGCCCAGCTCGTTCCAGGCTTCGTGTTCCTTGCTGTGCATGGCTTCCTGGCCGATGAAGCCCGCGACCTGGGCTTTCAGGGTCGGGTCGGTGATGTCCTTGCGGTAATGACGCACGGCCTGCACGAAGAAATCTTCCCCTTCCGGGAACAGGGTGGACAGGGTGATCCAGAAGGCGCTCAGGAACGGGTCGTCCGCATAGAAGTAGCGCTTGGCGGTCTTCTCATCGAACTGGAAATCCAGGCGACGCGGCGGAATGTTCACGGTGGCGCCCAGGGGCACTTTCTGTGCTGCCGGCTGACCGGTCTGGATGTTGCTGGATGCTGTTGTTGTCATGTGTCCTCCTGGTCCCGGCTGGAAATCGCCAGCCGATGTCAAACTGTGACATTAATCAATGTCACTATAGTCAGGGTTACAGCAGAACACGTAAATGGCAATTGTGCGCCCCGGGCGGGGCGCTATTGCCAGTACACAAAATGCGGGTTTTTGTGTCCGCAAATGACAGGCGGGATCAGGAAGGCAGGAACAGGGACTTGGTTTCCAGAAACTCTTCCAGCCCGAAGCGGCCCCATTCCCGACCATTGCCGGACTGCTTGTAGCCACCAAAGGCGCCCTGTACATCAGGGCCGGCCCCATTGATATGAACCATGCCGGTGCGCAGCCGGGCGGCGGTCTCGCGGGCCAGGCTGTCTTCGCCGAAGACATAGCCGGACAGGCCGTAGTCGGAATCGTTGGCGATGGCGACGGCCTCGTCCAGATCCTGGTAGGGGATCATGGTCAGTACCGGGCCGAAAATCTCATCGCGGGCAATGGTCATGGTGTTGTTGACCCTGCTGAACACGGTGGGACGGGCAAAGTAGCCCTTGTCCAGCCCATCCGGTTTGCCGGTGCCGCCGGCCACCAGTTTGGCGCCTTCCTGCTCGCCCTTCTCGATCAGGCTCTGCACGCGCTGGTACTGGCGGGCATTGGCGATGGGCCCGACCACGGTGCCTTCTTCTTCCGGGTTGCCCACCGCAATGCGCTCGCAAGCTGCGGCGGCAATGGCTTCTGCCTGTTCGAGCTGGTCGGCCGGCACCAGCATGCGAGACGGTGCGTTACAGCTTTGCCCGGTGTTGTTCATCATGGCGTGGACGCCATGGGTCACGGCCTTTTCCAGATCGCAGCCCGGCAGCAGGATGTTGGCGGATTTGCCGCCCAGCTCCAGGGACACGCGCTTGATGGTGGCCGCCGCCTCGCGACTGACGGATTCGCCGGCCCGGGTGGAGCCGGTGAGGGAGACCAGGTCGATGCGCGGGTCGCTGGACAGCAGCGGGCCGACCTGGGCGCCGTCCCCGTAGATCATGTTGAACACCCCGGCGGGCAGGCCGGCTTCATCAATAATCTCGGCAAGGATATTGGCGGAAAGCGGGGCAAACTCGCTGGGCTTGAGCACCATGGTGCAGCCGGCGGCCAGGGCTGGTGCGACCTTGCACATGACCTGGTTCATGGGCCAGTTCCAGGGGGTGATCAGGGCGCAGACTCCGGCGGCCTCGCGGCGGATCAGGCTGTTGCCTACTTTCTCCTCGAAGGGAAACTCCCGGGCAATGGCCAGGGTGGTCTGCAGGTGGGCCAGGCCCATGGGGGCCTGCACCTTGCTGGCCAGGGAGATGGGGGCACCCATTTCCTGGCTGATTGCCCGGGCCATGTCCGGCAGGCGCTTCTGGTAGCCGGCCAGAATCTTTTCCAGAAAGCCCAGGCGTTCTTCCAGCGGGCGCTGGCTCCAGCCGTCAAATGCCCTGGCGGCGGCATCGATGGCGGCGTCCACATCCTCGGCGGTGGCCAGGTATATGTCGGTGATGGCGGCTTCGCTGGCCGGGTTGATCACGGTGTGGGTGGTGGCCCCGGATGACGGGCTGACCCAGCGACCGTTGATATAGAACTGTTGCAGCGTATCCATGGATGCGTCCTTCTGTCGGTATAGCGATGTTGTTGTCGATCGTCACACTATAATAATGAAACGATATTTTAAAATATTGACCTTGGTGGCTGAAGCGTGACATGGTGGAATCTGGACGGTGCACAACCCATTGTGCGCGAGCTGGTTAAGGCTTGCCATGGCTGGCCTTATGCAAGTGAAATCGCTTTTTGTTATATTTGCACCTTTTATAAATAACTATAAATGGAATCTATTCACTTGCGGTGAAACGGATTCCGAATCCCGAAGCCTGATTGATTGAATAGGAACCATAAGAATGCGAAGAGCAGTGGCCGAGATGGGCGGCATTAACGACAAAGACCGGAATTTCGTAACAGCGCTGGCCCGCGGGCTGGATATCCTGCGCTGTTTCGGGCCGTCGGATGAATACCTGGGCAACGCCGAACTGGCCAAACGCACCAGTATTCCCCGGCCAACGGTCTCCCGCATGACCGCGACACTGACTCAGCTTGGCTACCTGCGTTATGTGCCGCAGTTGGAAAAATACCGTCTGGGGCCCGGCGTTCTGGACCTGGGTTACCGCTACCTGGCCAGCGAGGGGGTTCGTGATCTGGCGCGGCCCTTCATGCAGGAACTGGCGGACGCCACCGACTGCATGGTGGCTATCGGGGCCCCGGATGGCGCCCAGGTGACCTATATCCAGGTCTGCCAGGGCAATGGCCCGCTGGTATTGCGGCTGAACATCGGTTCCCGGGTGCCCATGGCCACCTCGGCCCTGGGGCGCGCTTTTCTGGCGGCCACGCCGGAATCCGAGAGGGAACAGTATTACGAGCAGATTCGCAAACAGGACCCGGCCGCCTGGCCGGAGCTGGAACGCAGTCTGCAAAGTGCCTATGAGGAATACGAGGAGTACGGCTTCTGCACCTCCGACGGAGAGTGGAATCGAGACGTCAGTGGTGTAGCCGTCCCCCTGATTCTGGATGGCGGTGCCCAGGTGGTGCCTTTCAATTGTGGTGGCTCGTCCCTGCGCCTGAGTCGCCGTACCCTGATTGAGAACCTGGGCCCGCGTCTGAAGGATGTGGTGGCCCAGGTGGAACAGATGGTGCAGGGCAGAACCTGAGCGTCCTGCCCGTTCCCGAGGAAAAGGCTATGAGAGCAGTACCGCCGGTGTCGGCGTTTTCCATGGCGGAAGCCAGCAAACGGTTCAGCAATGGTTTTCCGGGTTTGATCGGGCTGCACTTTCTGGAATGGGAAGACGGCAGGGCTGTACTGGGCCTGCAGATTCGCAAGGAGCACCTCAACCTGGGTGGGGTGATCCATGGCGGCGTGCTGGCCACACTGATGGATGTGGCCGGGGCCTGTGCCGGCACCTACTGCCCCTACCCGGATCGCATCCGCAAGGCGGTCACCCTGTCCATGACCAACACCTTCACCGGCCAGGCCGGCGAAGGCCTGATCCGGGCCATCGGCACCCGCCGCGCCGGCGGCTCGCGCATTTACAACAGCACCATGGAAGTGCTGGATGAAAACGGGCAATTACTGGCCATCGGCGAAGGCACCTTCCGGCTACGCTCCAGCAGCGCCAGCCCGGAAGGAGAACCGGTCTAGAACTATTGTGGGTTGTGAGAAACGTAGGGTGGAGTAGGGTGGATTACGCCTGCGGCTAATCCACCCTACGATGTTACCCCAACCTCCGTTGGAGCCATGCTTGCATGGCGAATGGGGGTTGGGGTGGCACCGGATCGGGATTGTCTGGATAGGCCTGTCGAGCGCTGAGATGTCTGATCGCCCGTTGGGCGATTTCCGCGCGAGCGCGGTTCGTCCCCTGGAAGGGAATTATTCGCTACGCTCACCCTTCGGGCCGCCCTGCGGGCGTTACTCCGCTACGCTCCGTTCCTACCGCGGCTTCGTAGAAAGCACCGGGGGTTGGGGAATTTTTCGGCCTTTCCGGATTCAATCCATCGCAACTCGCAACTCGCAACTCGCAACTCGCAACTCGTACCTCATTCGCCACGCGAGCATGGCTCCAACGGAGAGTGATGAGCCCGGCCCCTGCGGTTTCACGACTCCGCCGGTTGCAGGCTGATCCGCAACATGCCCTCCTCATCATCATAGATCAGCACATCCACCGTGGTGCGATGCTCTCCCGGCAGGACGGCCAGGGGGACTGGCAGGGAAAGCTGGCTGGGGCCGGGCAAGATGGCCTTGATGTTGCCAGCGATGATATTGGTGAGCTCGGTGAGGGCATCGACGATATCCACGCCCTCCACGCTGTCGGATTCCTTGCGAAACATGCGGCTGGCAATGCGCTGGCCCAGGTTTTCGCTGGTGCTGACGGTGACATTGCCCTGCCACTTTCCGGAAATGGCGATTTCCGCGCCGTGATAAATGGCCGGCGGCGGGCCGCTGTGGGGGCGCACCGGGATATTGAGAAAATCCGACAGGACATTGGTCCCGATTCGGGCCACTTTTTGTGACAGCAGGGCGGATTGGGATTGCGTATCCATGTCACACCTTTAACGAAGGTTGGTAGAAAGGACGATGACTGCCGGCGACGGCGGGAACAAAACCGGCACTTTTTTCGAGGCTTTCCGTGGCGCCCAGTAACAGGTAGCCATCTGCGGCCGTTTGTTTGCGGATTTTGGCCAGCAGTTGCTGGCGGTCTTCCAGAGAAAAATACAGCAGCACATTGCGCAGCAGAATAATGTCAAAGGTAGGGAAGCCGTGTGGCCATTCCCGTACCAGGTTGATCTGCTGAAAATGAACCCGTGCACGCAGGGTCGGCTTGATTTGCCATTCCAGTCCATTTTGTTCGAAATGCCGGGCCATGCTTCTGGCTGGCAGGCCTCGGTTCATTTCGTTGAGCCCGTAGCTGCCGGTACGGGCCTTGTCGAGGGCGGTGCGCGAGAAGTCGCTGGCGATGATCTGGATATCCCAGTCCTTCAGTTGTGGAAAATGCTCCTCCAGTAGCATGGCCACGCTGTAGGGTTCCTGGCCGGTGCTACAGGCAGCACTCCAGATGCGCAGGGTTTTCTGCTTTTTCCGCCTTTCCAGCAAGGCCGGCAACATCACATCGCGCAGGCTCTCGCTGAACATGGGGTCGCGGAAAAAATAGGTTTCGTTGATGGCCATGGCTTCCACCAGTTCGGTGCGTAGTGCATTGCAGGCAACGGTGGAGGCTTTTTCGATCAGCGCATTGATGTCGCCACGGGTGTGTAGCCGTGCCAGGTTCTGCAGTCTGGCTTCCGCCAGATAGGCCTTGTCCGCCGGCAGGGACAGGGCAATCTGCTCGCTGAGCAAGGTGCACAGTGCGAGATAACTCTGTTCGTTGATACAGCTCATGGCTGTGCCTCTTTGGACATTCCGGCACGCTGACGGGCACGGAAGGTCGGGCGCCCGCGATTCACCCGGCGAAGGATTTCCGGTGCCAGCTCCTGAAGCGGACATTGTGCATCGGCCAGACCGGCCCGGGAGACCGAGCCCGCCATTCCCCAGACCGCACTGGTGGGCTGGTCCTGCACCAGTATCTGCGCGCCCGCCGCCGCCAGATGCCGGCAGCCGTCCAGGCCATCCTGTCCCATGCCGGTCATCACCACGGCCAGGACATTGGCGCCATGGCTGCGCGCCGCCGCCTGGAAAAGAATATCCACGGCGGGGCGACAGAAATTCACTGGCTCGCTGCGCAGCGGGGCCACCATGGTGGTGTCGCCGTTTTTCTCCACCGTGAGGTGATAGTCACCGGCAGCAAGCCAGACCTGGCCGGGTTCGGCCAGGCTGGCGCTGTCACACTCCTGCACGGTGAGCGAAGTGTTCTTATCAAGGCGGGCGGCCAGGGCACGGGTAAAGACCGCCGGCATGTGCTGAACAATCAGGATCGGTACCGGGAAGTCTTCTGGCAGCGGGGGGATAAGCTGGCCCAGTGCACGGGGGCCGCCCATGGAGGCGCCGATGACCACCAGATCCACCCGGGCCGGGATGCGTGGCTGGCCCACAGGGGGCGCAGAGACCTGCCGGGGTGGAGCCGGCATGGCGGCGGGCCGACTGTCACGCTGCAGCAGTGCCCGGATCTTGCCCATCAGGCTGCTCTTGATATAGTCGCGCGCTTCCGCTGCGGTCCCCACCATGGCGGGTTTGGGGACATAGTCACTGGCACCGAGGGACAGCGCCTCAATGGTGACCATGGCGCCGCGCTCGGTAATGGAACTGAACACCAGCACGGGCAGGGATGGCTGGCGGACTTTCAGTTCCTTGAGCATTTCCAGCCCGCCCATGCCGGGCATTTCCACATCCAGAATCAGCAGGTCGGCGTCCACCCGTTGCAGGCGCTCGAGCCCCTGGCGTCCGTCCGAGGCGGTGCCCACCACGACGATGTCCGGGTCTTCCTCGAGAATCTGCGTGAGGATATGGCGGACTGTGGCGGTGTCATCCACCAGAAAAACGCGGATGTTGCTCATGCGCGATGCAGTCCCATCATTTCCAGCTTGCAGGCCAGGGCTTCCGAGGAAAACGGTTTCATCAGGTATTCATCGGCACCGGCGGACAGGGCTTCCACCATCTGGCCCACTTCCGCCTCGCTGGTGACCACCAGCAGCTTCATGTCGGTATAGCAGTGTTTCTGCCGTACCGTGCGGATGAATTCCAGGCCGTTCATGACCGGCATGTTCCAGTCCACCAGGGCCAGTTCGGGGATATTGGCATCACCTTCCAGCAGGGTAATGGCCTGCTGGCCATCACCGGCTTCGAAGGTCTGGTAACCGAGCTGGTGCAACAGGTCACCCAGGATCAGGCGCATGGCCCGCGAGTCATCAATGACCAGAGCGTGTGGCGTTGCCATGATGCGTTTTCCTCATGTCATTTCTGGTTGTCGGCGCGCCCGCTGCGCTCCGCATTCACGACCAGGGTTTGCAGATCGGCGGACAACTTGGCCAGCTCCGCCGCTGCCTGGCGCATGCTGTCCACGCCGGCACTGGTGCTCTTGGCGGCTTCCGCCACACCGCTGATGTTGCCGGCCACTTCGTTGGTGCCCTTGGCGGCATCGGCCACCCGGCGCCCCATTTCGTTGGTGGTGATGGTCTGCTCCTCCACCGCCGAGGCGATGGAACCCTGCACCTGGCTGATGTGATGAATCACTTCGCTGATACGGGCGATACCGTCGATGGCGCCTTTCACATCCACCTGGATGGCTTCGATCTTCTGGCCGATGTCTTCGGTGGCGCGGCCGGTTTCCTTGGCCAGCTCCTTGACCTCGTTGGCGACCGCCGCAAAACCGCGACCGGCATCACCGGCCCGGG
>JAKSCQ010000033.1 GCA_022360555.1 Pseudomonadales bacterium | reverse complement strand
GCAGTGCGGCCGGGTCGATCTCCTGGTTGCTCAGGTAGTTGCGCAAAAAGCCGAGACTCTCATCGACCTGGATCAATGCGCCTGCCAGCATCTCGTGTGCAGTACCGAGCGTATCATCGACTGCTAACAGGCTTTCCAGCTGCTCCGTATAACGGGCCAATAAGCTGCGTATGCTGGGTTCGGTTTCATCCAGTCCGTTGACGATGTCACCGCACTGGGCACGCAGTTGATCCAGGTGGCTCAAGCGCTTGTGTTCATGGTCGATCTGCTCGAGTTCCTCGAGTGAGAGATCGAGCGATGCGAGTTCGTTTTGCTGATAGCTCAACAGATCGAGCCGGGAGGCCTGGTCTGCGGCCTCTGCGATGAGCTGATCGAGCTTCGTCCGGCTGACCTGATACGCTCTGTATTCGCGATCTGTCTCATCTGCCAGGGTCAGATGTCCACCGTAGGCGTCCAAGAGGTAGCGCTGATGCCGCTTTTTCAGAAGCGATTGGTGGGCGTGCTGTCCGTGAATCTCAACCAATAGTCCGCCGAGGGTCTGCAGCTGCTGGAGGGGTATGGGGCGTCCGTTGATAAAGGCCCGTGAACGCCCTTCCCGGCTGAGGCTGCGGCGCATAATGCACTCGCCAGCTTCGTCAAGCGTTTCTGACACAAGCCAGTCAGAGATAGTTGTATGGGCGGTAATGTCGAATACCGCTGTGACCTCGGCCCGTTCGCATCCAGTGCGGATCATGCTCTTGTCTGCCCGCTCCCCCAGGGCGAGGCCCAGTGCGTCAATGAGGATCGATTTCCCGGCACCGGTCTCTCCGGTAAGGGCAGTGAGGCCCGAAGATAGCTCCAGCTCCAGCGAGGAGACTACTGCCAGGTCACGAATCTGCAGATGTGTCAGCATCGATTGTTTCTGGGGTTCTCACTCCATCCCAGCTTGGCGCGAAGTATGCTGTAGTAGTCATAGCCTTCGGGGTGGATCAGTCGGATATGGTGCTCCGCCTTGCGGATTCTGATCACCTCTCCCTGCATCACCGGCAGCGTCGACTGGCCGTCGCAGGTGATCTGTACATCCTCCGCATGAGCCTTATCGAGGCGAATCTCAATCTCGCTGTCCCCGTCCACCACGATGGGGCGGTTACTCAGGGTATGCGGGCAGATCGGCACCATCACGATGGCATTCAGAGATGGGTGCAGCAGCGGACCGCCGCCGGAAAGGGCATAGGCGGTGGAACCGGTGGGGGTGGAAATGATCAGACCGTCGGAGCGCTGGCCATAAACGAAATGGCCATCGATCATCAGTTCGAAGTCGATCATGTGCACACTGTCACCGGACAACAGCACCACGTCATTGAGCGCGCAACCCTCGCCGGCCACGGTCTTGCCGCGCCGCACCTCCAGGTCCAGCAGGAAACGCTTTTCCGTGGTGTAGTCACCGTCGAGCACCTGCCCTACCCGGCTTTCGATTTCCGAAGGCAGGATATCGGTCAGGAAGCCCAGGTGGCCACGGTTGACCCCCAGCACGGGAACGTCAAAGCGGGACAGAGTGCGGGCCGCACCCAGCAGGCTGCCGTCGCCGCCCACCACGATGATCAGGTCGCAGGCTTCGCCCATCTGGGCAGCACTGGCGGCCTGCAGCCCCATTTCAGGCAGGCTGTCGATGATGTTCTTGTCGAGGATGACGGTACAGTCCCGCCCGTGGAGGAAATGAATCAACTGGCGCAGGGAATACAGCGCCTGTTCACTCTCCGAACGGGCGATCAGTCCGATATTGCGAAACTTCTCTTGCGACACACGAACCCCGGAAGGCTGTTCTCGTTACGGAGCAGCCCCCGGTAACGGGCAACTACTCCTGGGTGAGGTACTCGTTCAGGTTAGCAGCATTGGCATTGAGGCCGCCATCCAGCACGATTACGTCCAGGCCGGCGTTTTTTAACAGAAAAGCGGCCGTGGCGCTACGGCGGCCGGTATCACAGTAGGCAATATAGGTCTTGCCGGGGTCGAGCAGACGGGATTTCAGCCGCAGCACATTCAACGGCATATTGGTGGCACCAACCAGGTGCTCCTGGTCATATTCGTCGCTGGTGCGCACATCCAGCCACCAGGCGCCCTGCTGGGCGGCTTCGAGCACGGCGTCCGCATCCATGGTATTGATGATCGGCTCACGCAGCAGGGCATCGAAATCCTTGCGATCGAGCTTCATCAGCACCCCGTCGGTGGCCATGGTCACCGTGGCGTTACGGGGCTTGCCGGAAAGCAGCGCCTCCTCGCCGAACCACTGCCCTTCTTCCAGCATGGCCACCGGCGTGGGCTGACTGTCGCCCATGCTGATCGCCACCTCGCACACCCCTTCCTTGAGAATGTAGCAGCAGTCCGCCGTTTCTCCCTGGCGAATGATCATATCCCCTTCCTTGTGGCGCTGGGCCTTCAGGCGACGGAAGATTTCCAGAATATTGGTGGGCGGAACGCGGTGGAACAGTTTCGAGCGAAGCAGACGAATCATCCACTCGCGGTCATTCTGGTAGGCGGAATTGGCGTTGATATCCAGAATCACATAACCGGCGGACTGGTCCCAGGACAGGATGGTGTCCAGACGGAAACTGTCGAAACGCACCACGCTGACTTCCGTCAGCGCTTTGGCGGTACTGCGGCGAGGCTGGGCATGATCCAGCGGATGCCAGGAGGCCGTGTCACCGGCGCTGACTGTCTGGACATTGCCCTGCTCGTCAGTGAGCTCCACCTTGCCACTGAGCAGGTAGATGGTGGTGTTGTCCCGGTCACCGACAGAAAACAGCAGTTCACCTGACGAAAAGCGGCACACCTCCTGCTGATCCAGCAGCCAGTCCAGCTGATCGCCAGACAAGGCATTCACAGGCACGAATGTCTGCAGAAGGCTTTTATCAATGGATTCCTGCGCCATACCAGCCGCTCCCGAAGTTCTTCTTATGACTACACATCAGGTCTATCAACAATGGCTACTGCAAAAAACCTACCACTTCCTCAGAAAATGGAACCAGTTCACATTTTCCGTTAACGGAAGCGCAGCACATTATCGATGGCGGAATCGTTGCGGCAGTGGGGACAACGGTTGGCATTGCAGTCGGACACCCCCGGCTTGAACTGGTTGGGCACTTCAACCCGAATGACACGCTTGCCACAGGCCTGTTTCTCCGCGCCGACGGGCACCTGACAGACCGGGTTCTCGTAATGCGCCAGCCATGCCCGGTAATGGTCCTCGGTGACCAGACATTTGCGGGCCGCAAAGGCAACCGGGTTTTCCATGTAGCTGGAAATCTGGTCCGCAGGGATTGAGATATGCCCGGCCCCCGGGTGGAAGGCAATAAAGCTCAGCCCCAGATCCTCCAGTTTTTCCAGTACCTTCTGGGCACCGGAATTGGCTTCACGCATCTGGTTGCGCTTGAGCTCGCCAATTTCTTCCTTGAGCTGGTTGATCACGTCATCACGGGTGAGGATATCCATTTCCTTGGCGTGAATATCCTCGGACAGCTTGGCCCGCTCTTCCTCCAGACGCTGCTCCAGGGCCAGCTTGTACTGCTCGGTGAGCACTTCCAGCTCACTCCCCTGGTCCTGGCTGCGGCGGCTCTGTTCTTCCAGGCTGTGATTCAGCGACAGGATCTGCGCCTTGAGAGAATCGTTCTGTTCCCGCAGGGCGCCGTTCTGGGATTTCAGCGCCTTGAACTGCCCCATGACCTTTTCCAGCTGGGCGTTGAGGATTTCCTCTTTCTGCTGGGCGGCATAACGCAGCTTGGCCGCTTCCTCAGACTGGGAATTTTCCAGCGTCTGCACCCGCAGGCGCAGCTCCTTGATGATTCTGGCCAGACGCACCCGCTCTTCATCGGCCTTCTTCCGGGTGGTGTCTTCTTCCGGGGCAATGGTCGGGGCGCTGGCGTCCAGCACAGGCACGGTCGGGGCGGAGGTATCCAGGTTATCATCCATTTCCAGCCCCATCTTTGGGCCCCGTTCACGGATGGTGTCACGGATGGAGAGAAAGTCGTTGGCGCCGGGCTTCATGCTCGGATCCCACAACTGGTCCTGATGCCAGGCCACCGGACACTGGCTGCGGCAGGCCAGCCGGATCGGCCCAGCCCCCATGTCCGGCCCCTGCCCACCATGTTCGGCCAGGTGACGAAGCGGCACATTCCAGGTGGTATCGGCCATGCCGTCTTCGTCAAAATCGATGGTGAAAAGTACCAGCGAACGCACTTTCAGCTGGCCGTTAACCAGGCAGTAAGCGCCACGCACTTCCTTGTCCGCAAACTCGGGCACGCCCACCATGCCATCCAGAATCGCCTCGAAATCGGCATATAGCATACTTTTGCTGATACCCCGGTGATCGAAGAACAAAATGGCTTCGGACGTCACAGCGGATAAAGACATGGGGCCCTTCCTTTGCATGAAAATTATTGTATTGAGGCCTGATTTCATTCAGACCCTCGCCTTTGCCCTGGGACTTCGTCACCCCCAAAAGTGACACGGAGGGGCAAGGCGCTGCCAATTATAGTCAGCCACCAGAGAAAGAGTGTGACCTGAATGGCAGTTAAAAAAAAGCGGATACATCGACGGGCAAAGCATGCCCCAGTCCGGCTTACAGGACTATTACCGGGATCACGTTGCGAAAGGATTCAGGGAGGAGCGGAATTCAGGGGACAGGCGAGAGAAAAACAGGGACAAACGGAAGGGCAGGCTCAGAGCTCTTCCCCGTCGTCTGCCCAACCGTCGTCTTCCAGCCATTCTTCCAGGCTTTCCAGCATCTGTTTTTCTTCCAGTCGTTCTTCGACATAGTCTTCCATGGTTCTCTCCTTTTTTTGTTGCATGGATGAACCATTAGACAGGCCCCAGGTGACAAGTTCATGAATCCACAGAGACAGGGGCAGAAACTGGAGGCATGCCGTCCGCGAGGCGGCCGATACAGGAAAGAGAAGGCTAAAACAGACAGAAACAAAAACGCCCTCACGAGGAGGGCGCTTTTGTGAAATAGTGGCGGAGCGGACGGGACTCGAACCCGCGACCCCCGGCGTGACAGGCCGGTATTCTAACCAACTGAACTACCGCTCCACATTCCTTACGGAATTCTTCAAATTTTGGTGGGTGGTGACGGGATCGAACCGCCGACCCTCTGCTTGTAAGGCAGATGCTCTCCCAGCTGAGCTAACCACCCGCATCGCGTTGCGAAGTGGGCGCCATTTTAGGGATTGGGCCGGGGGTGTCAACGGCTTTTTTCAGAAAAGTGTTCGTTTGACTACAAAATGGACGAAACGGCCAAATCTTGCACGGTATACCCTGCAAGAGACACATATAAAGCTACAACGCGCCCTGCCACAGACAGCGATTTAAGGAGCCAAGGAAGGGGGAAGCGCACCCGCCACTGGCGTCACTTCGGGCTTGCCCCGGAGCCCCCTCAGGATGTCGCAGCCTTTCCAGGCGCCCTGCCCGCGGAGAGAGATACCGGGCGCAGAACAGCCGGAGTCTGGCCCCGTAGGGGTGAGCGCAGCGAATACCCCCGGCATGACGAAGAGGGAATAGGGGCGCAGCTAGCCTTCCACCTCCAGCGCCTCAATGCGGGCCTTGGCCTCTTCCAGGGTGTACTGCCCCGGCAGTGGCTGGCCGTTGGGGCCGGCGATCAGGTAATGGTGTACATCCAGGGCCCAGGTCTGCCGGTTCAGCTCACCCTCCTCGATGATGGTGTAACCAGTCTTTCCCCAGGGCATGGCGTTGCCAATCATTCTTGCTCCCCGATCACCCGCGCCAGAATGATATCCGCCAGATCGTCCAGGCTGAGCGGGCCTTCACGGTCGAACCAGTTGGGCGTCCAGCCGGTCATGCCAGTGAGCAGGCGCCGCATGATGAAGGGATCTGTCTTCAGAATTCCCTGTTGGTGCAGGTCTGTCAGCACATCCAGCCATAGCTGCTCGTAGATGCTGCGCAGTTCCAGCGCCTTGCGCTGCTTGTCCTCACCCAGGCAGCGCCACTCGGTCACCATGACCGTCATGGCTTCGGCGGTATCACCAACAATGGACTGCAGCTCGGCCCGGATCAGCGCCCGCAGCTTGCCCTTTGTCGTTGCCTCCGCCGCCATGGCATCACGCAGCCGGGCGGTATTGAAGTGGATCACCTCTTCCATCACCGCATAGAGGATATCTTCCTTGCTTTTGAAGTGATGAAAGATGGAACCGCTCTGAATGCCCACCGAGGCAGCAATATCCCGCACCGTCGTCCGGTCGAACCCCTTGTCCCGGAACAGATGCGCTGCCGCACTGAGCAAACGCCCGCGGGGAGAATCATCAATTCCGTTAATCGCCAGTGACTCAGCCATTGTTATCCTCTTTTTTGTATACGGGCATTATCTCAGGGCAGTTACAAGCTGCAAGCTGCAACACGACTTAATCGCTGTACAGACCTGAAATACCACAGCCGCGCCAAAAACCCGGTTTGCGGCCCGAGCGTATCAACAACCACCAAGACCCGACCGCGTTGTAGCTTGAAGCTTGTCGCTAATGACTCTTTACAAACCAAGCGCTTGCTTGGTAGCTTACGAAACCACGCTATTACACGCAAATGGAGCCACCATGACCGAGCCCGTTCGCATCGGCTGTGCCGCCGGATTCTGGGGCGACACCAACAGCGCCGCCTTCCAGTTGGTCAAGCAGGCCGAGCTGGATTATCTGGTTTTTGACTACCTGGCCGAGGTCACCCTGTCGATCATGGCCGGCGCCCGCATGAAGGACCCCAGTGCCGGGTACGCCCACGATTTCGTGAACAATGTGATGGCCCCCCTGGCCAAAGACATCCGGGACAAAAACCTCAAGGTCATCAGTAATGCCGGCGGCGTGAACCCCCGCGCCTGCCGGGAGGCCCTGCAGAAGGCCTTCGACGCTGCCGGCGTGGAGATGAAGATTGCCCTGGTGGAAGGCGACGACCTGAACCCCCGCCGCGGCGATTTTGCCGATGTCACCGAAATGGACAGCGGCGCGCCCCTGCCCCCCATGACCGTGACCATGAATGCCTACCTGGGCGCCCTGCCCATCAAGGCCGCCCTGGATGCCGGCGCGGATATCGTACTGACCGGGCGGATTGCCGACTCCGCGTTGGTGCTCGGCCCCCTGATGCACGAATTCGGCTGGGCTGAAGACGACTACGACAAACTGGCCCAGGGCTCGCTGGCCGGCCATGTGATCGAATGCGGCGCCCAGTGTACCGGCGGCAACTTCACCGACTGGCGTGAGGTACCCGACTTTCACAACATGGGCTTTCCCATCGCCGAATGCTTTGCCGACGGCCACTTCATCATTACCAAGCCGGACAACACCGGCGGCCTGGTGACCCCGGCCACGGTGGGCGAGCAGATCATCTACGAAATCGGCGACCCACGCGCCTATATCCTGCCGGACGTGGTGTGCGACTTTACCGGCATACAACTTGAGCAGGATGGCGAGCACCGGGTCAAAGTCAGCGGCGCCAGGGGCCGCGCCCCCACCGACAGCTACAAGGTGTCCGCCACTTACCCGGACGGCAACCGTATCACCGCTTCTTTCCTGATGGGGGGCATCGACGCTCCCGAAAAAGGCCAGGTAGTGGCCGACGCCATCCTGAAAAAGGTGGCCGGCCTGTTTGAGCAACTGGGCCTGGCCCCGTTCCGTGATACCAGCGTGGAAATCCTGGGCAGCGAAACCACCTATGGCGCCAATGCCCGCCGGGGCGATACCCGCGAAGTAGTGGTCAAGATCGCCGCGCTACACGATGACAAAAAGGCCCTGGGTCTGTTCGCCCGGGAAATCGCCCAGGCGGCCACCGGCATGGCGCCGGGGCTGTCCGGTCTGGTGGGCGGACGTCCCAAGCCCATCCCGCGCATTCGCTTGTTCTCTACCCTGGTCAGCAAGAGCCAGGTCCCCGTGACCGTGGACCTGGACGGCAATACCCTGCCAGTAAGCGTGCCTGCCGGCACGGCATTCAACCCGGCCTCACTGCCGGCGGACCCGCCCGGCGAAGCGGCCAGTGGCGATGTCGCGGTGCCGCTGGTGAAACTGGCCTGGGCCCGCAGCGGCGACAAGGGCAACCACGCCAATATCGGTGTCATTGCCCGCAAGCCCGAGTTCCTGCCCTATATCAATGCGGCCCTCACGGAAGAAGCCGTGGCCGACTTTATGCAGCACGTACTCGATCCGGACACCGGCAGTGTCAGCCGCTGGTCACTACCGGGCATGAATGCCTGGAACTTCCTGCTGCAGAATGCCCTGGGCGGTGGCGGCATCGCCTCCCTGCGTATTGATCCGCAGGGTAAAGCGTTCGCTCAGCAGTTGCAGGATATGCCCGTTCCGGTTAGCCAGGCCATCGCCGACGAAGTAGGTGCCTGATTTTGATTTTAGCGTCGGACGTCTGACGTCGGACGTCCGACGCTTTCAACTAATAGATAAGGGAATTCCATGTCATACCGTTCCGTATTCAAACCCGACCTGTTTGCCGGCAGAAACATCATCGTCACCGGCGGTGGCTCCGGTATCGGCCGCTGTACCGCCCACGAGCTGGCCTCCCTGGGCGCCCGCGTGGTGCTGGTCGGTCGCAAGCAGGAAAAGCTCGACGCGGTCACTGCGGAAATCGAGGAAGATGGCGGTCAGGCCATCGGCTTTTCCTGTGACATCCGGGATGAAGAAGCTGTGAAAAACACCGTGGCCGACATCTACCAGGCCGTGGAGGTTGTCCACGGCCTGGTCAACAATGCCGGCGGCCAGTTCCCCTCCCCGCTGGCGGCCATCAGCCAGAAAGGCTGGGAAACCGTGGTGCGCACCAACCTGACTGGCGGCTTTCTGATGGCCCGGGAAGTCTTTACCCAGGGTATGAACCGCAACGGCGGCGCCATCGTCAACATTGTGGCGGACATGTGGGGCGGCATGCCCGGCATGGGCCACTCCGGAGCCGCCCGTGCCGGTATGGTGAATTTCACCCAGACCGCCGCCTACGAATGGGGTAGCTGCGGGGTGCGCGTCAACGCGGTGGCGCCGGGCTGGATCATGTCCAGCGGCATGGACACCTACCCGGAAGGTTTCAAGGAAACCCTGAAAACCCTGCGGGCCGCCGTGCCCCTCAAGCGCATGGGCAACGAATCGGAAGTGTCCGGCGCTATCTGTTTCCTGCTCAGCGATGCCGCCGCCTTTATCAGTGGCGACACCCTGCGCATCGACGGTGCCGCCAGCCAGGGCAACGTGGCCATCTTCCCCCTGCCCGACCACGACAAGAGCCAGCCCTTTGACGGCTTTCACCGAGCCACCACCCCGGACGTGTTCAAGGATCTCTGATGCCTGTTATCGAATCCACACTGGATACCCACAGCGAGGAATACCGCCAGAACCGTGAGGCCCTGTTGGCCGCGGTGGAGGAATTTCGCGCCATCGAGCAGAAGGTGGTGGATACCGCCGAAAGCAAACGAGCCAAGTTTGAAAAACGCGGCCAGCTTCTGCCCCACGAACGCATCTCCCGTCTGCTGGATGCCGGCTCGCCGTTTCTGAGCCTGATGAACCTGGCCGGCTACAAGATGCATGACGACAAGGACGGCACCGAAGCCGGCGGCAGCACCATTGCCGGCATCGGTTATGTGTCCGGCGTACGCTGTCTGGTCACCGCCTCCAACTCCGCCATCAAGGGCGGCACCATCTCGCCCTCCGGTCTGCACAAGACCCTGCGCCTGCAGCGCATCGCCATGGAAAACAAACTGCCCGTGGTCAGCCTGGTGGAGTCCGGCGGCGCCAACCTGAACTATGCGGCGGAAGTGTTCGTGGACGGCGCGCGTACCTTTGCCAACCAGGCGCGCCTGTCCGCCGCCGGCATTCCGCAGATTACCGTAGTCCATGGCAATGCCACCGCCGGCGGCGCCTACCAGCCCGGCCTGTCCGACTATGTGGTGGTGGTGCGCAACCGCGCCAAGATGTTTCTGGCCGGCCCGCCCTTGCTGAAAGCAGCCACCGGGGAAGTCGCCACCGATGAAGAACTGGGTGGCGCGGAAATGCACAGCGGCACCGCTGGCACCGCCGAATACCTGGCCGAGAACGATGCCGACGGCATCAGCCAGGCGCGCAATCTGGTCAAGCTGCTGGGCTGGCGCCGCGCGGCCCCCGACACACCCAGCCATGACGCCCCGCTCCACGACCCCGAAGAACTCTTGGGGGTGGTGCCGGCTGACGCCAAGAAACCCTACGACGTGCGCGAAATCATCGCCCGCATCGCCGACGGCTCCGACTTCCTGGATTTCAAGAACGACTGGGACAGCGCCACCGTCTGCGGCTGGAGCACCATCGAAGGCAAACCGGTGGGCATCATCGGCAACAATGGCCCCATCACGCCACGCGGGGCCGCCAAAGCCGCCCAGTTCATCCAGCTCTGCGACCAGACCCGGCGCCCGTTACTGTTCCTTCACAACACCACCGGCTTCATGGTGGGCACCGACGCGGAACAGAACGGCGTCATCAAGCACGGCTCGAAAATGCTCCAGGCCGTCGCCAACGCCCGGGTACCAAAGATCTCCATCGTGGTGGGCGGCTCCTATGGCGCCGGCAACTACGCCATGTGCGGCCGCGGCCTGGACCCGCGCTTCATCTTTGCCTGGCCCAATTCCAGGGTCGCCGTCATGGGCGGCCAGCAGGCCGGCATGGTGCTGCGCATCGTCGCCGAAGCCAAACAACGGGCCAATGGCCTTGAGCCGGATGAAAAGGTGCTGGATATGTTGCAGCAGACCACGGCCCAGAAACTGGACAGCCAGTCCACCGCCCTCTACGGCACCGCCCGCCTGTGGGACGACGGCATCATCGACCCCCGCGATACGCGACGTGTAGTGGCCTATGCCCTGGACATTTGTGCTGACGCCGAGCACCGCGAACTGCATCCGAATGCGTTCGGGGTGGCAAGACTGTAGAGGCAATTAATAATTAAGAATTAATAGTTAATAACGTGAAAACCCCATGCCGTTTTCACCAAACGAAAGGCCTCAAAGGGTTCTCGTTATTCACTATTCACTATTAATTATTAATTCACGCACCGGCATCGCCAGGTACCGCAGGCACGACAGAACACAACGTACTTAATTGAACAAAACAGGACGCTTCCAATGAATTTCACTCAAGAGCACGAAGAACTGCGCCGCACAGTCCGCAATTTTGTGGAGAAGGAACTCAACCCCCACGTGAAGGAGTGGGAGGACGCGGGGCGTTTTCCCATTCACGACGTCTTCAAGAAGATGGGCGATCTGGGGCTGTTGGGGGTCACCAAACCGGTGGAATATGGTGGCATGGGGCTGGACTATTCCTACGGCATGGTCATGAGCGAGGAAATGGGTCGCGTTCACTGTGGCGGCGTGCCGCTGGCGGTGGGCGTGCAGACCGATATGGCCACCCCGGCCCTGTCCCGCTTCGGCAGTGACGAGCTGCGCAAGGAGTTCCTGGCCCCGGCCATCGCCGGTGACATGGTGGCCTCCATCGCGGTCTCCGAACCCCATGCCGGTTCCGATGTGGCCAACACCAAAACCACCGCGAAGAAAGACGGCGACGACTACGTGATCAACGGCACCAAGATGTGGATCACCAATTCCCCCAGCGCCGATTTCTTCTGCCTGTTGGCCTGCACCTCCGACGACAAGCCACACAAGAACAAGTCCCTGATCGTGGTGCCGAAGGATGCCAGCGGCATCACCGTGGACAAGCCGCTGAACAAGCTGGGCATGCGCTCCTCGGAAACCGCCCAGGTGTTCTTCGACAACGTGCGCGTGCCTCAGCGCAACCTGATCGGCCAGGAAGGCATGGGCTTCATGATGCAGATGATGCAGTTCCAGGAAGAACGCCTGTTTGCCGCCGCCAATAGCCTGATGGGCATGCAGCACGTGATCGACGAAACCATCGCCTACGCCAAGGACCGCCAGGTGTTCGGCATGCCACTGATCGACAACCAGAGCGTACACTTCCGCCTGGCCGAACTGCAGACCGACCTGGAAGCGCTGCGCGCCCTCACCTATCGCGCCTGTGAGATGTACATCAACGGCCAGGATGTGCTGCAACTGGCCTCCATGGCCAAACTGAAAGTGGGCCGCCTGAGCCGCGAAGTGGCGGATAGCTGCCTGCAATACTGGGGCGGTAACGGCTTCATGTGGGACAACCCCGCCGGCCAGCTCTACCGCGACGGCCGCCTGGGCTCCATCGGCGGCGGCGCCGACGAAGTCATGCTCGGGATTATCTGCAAGACCATGGATATTTTGCCGGGTAAAAAACGCTGACACGCCAGCACGCAACACGCACCACGCTTTTGCGTGCCAGCGTGAAAGCGTGGTGCGTGCAAGCGGTTCCAATTCGAAGGACGACCCCATGACGCTACCACAAACCGAAACAATAACCCTTGACCTCGATGGCCCGGTTCTTCATATCACCCTGAACCGTCCTGAAAGCCGCAATGCCATGAGCCTGACCATGGTCAACGAGCTCATGGAGGTGTTCGCGGCGGTCAAGGATGACAGCAACGTGCGCGCCATCGTGCTGCGCGGGGCCGGTGGTCATTTCTGTGCCGGCGGGGACATCAAGGACATGGCCACTGCCCGCCAGAAAGCCGCCGCCGGTGACAGCGACGCCTACGTTAGTTTCAACCGCCGTTTCGGCGAGATGATCACCATGGCCAACCAGCAGCCCCAGGTGGTCATCACCGTGCTGGAAGGCGCGGTACTGGGCGGTGGCTTTGGGCTGGCCTGCATTTCCGATGTGGCCATTGCCAGTCAGGGTGCCACCTTCGGCCTGCCGGAAACCGGCCTCGGGGTCATTCCCGCACAGATCGCCCCCTTCGTGGTCGAGCGCATCGGTCTTACCCAGGCCCGCCGCCTGGCCCTGACCGGCATTCGCTTCAACGGGGACGAGGCGCTGCGGCTGGGCATTGTCCACGACGTGGCCGCCGATGAAGCGGCACTGGAAGACGCCCTGGCCAGCACCCTCAAGGCAGTCCGTCGCTGTGCCCCCAACGCCAACCGGGTCACCAAGGCACTGGTGCTGAAAGTCGGCCACGAACCCATGGACAGCCTGCTCGACCAGGCCGCCGTGGATTTCGCCGCCGCCGTCAACGGCGAGGAAGGCCAGGAAGGCACCCTGGCGTTCGTACAGAAACGTCCAGCGTCCTGGAATCAATAAGGACAAAAGTCGCGAGGAGCGAGTCACGAGTAGCGAAAACCAAGTGCTTCGTTTTTGAATTTCGCGACTCGTTACTCGTACCTCGCTCCTGGGTTGCCCGTGTCCTCGAGCGCCGCTCCTGCGGGAGAGAATCTTCAACCGGAACACCGGTAAGGGAACATTATGAGCTTTGAAAAAATCCTGATTGCCAACCGTGGCGAGATTGCCTGCCGGGTTATCAGCAGTGCCCAGTCACTGGGCTACCGGACCGTGGCGGTGTACTCCGAGCCGGATGCCGGCGCCCGACATGTCCAGCTGGCCGACGAGGCAGTCTGCATCGGTCCGGCTCTGGCCAGCGCGTCCTATCTGAACGTAGAGGCGCTGCTGGAGGCCTGCCGGCAGACCGGCGCGGATGCGGTCCACCCCGGTTATGGTTTCCTGTCGGAAAACGCCGGCTTTGCCCGTGCCTGCAAAGACGCCGGCATCACCTTTATCGGCCCGGATGAAGATGCCATCCACCTGATGGGCTCCAAACGTCTGTCCAAGATTGCCATGATCGAAGCGGGTGTGCCCTGCATTCCCGGCTATGAAGGTGAGGACCAGAGCGATACCACCCTGCTCAAGGAAGCCGAGCGCATCGGCCTGCCACTGATGATCAAGGCCAGTGCTGGCGGCGGTGGTCGCGGCATGCGCGTGGTCACCGATGCCGCCGACATCCCGGCCCAGTTGAAAAGCGCCCGCCAGGAGGCCCAAAGCGCCTTCGGCAGCGACGAACTGATCCTCGAGCGGGCCGTCATGCAGCCCCGGCACGTGGAAATCCAGGTGTTCGGCGACCGGCACGGCAATGTCATTCACCTGGGCGAGCGGGACTGCTCGGTACAGCGCCGTCACCAGAAGGTGGTGGAGGAAGCCCCCTCCCCGGCAGTGGATGACACCCTGCGGGCCCGCATGGGCGAAGCCGCGGTGAATGCCGCCAGAGCCTGCAATTATGTAGGCGCCGGCACGGTGGAATTTCTGCTGGCCCCGGAAGGCGACTTCTTCTTCCTGGAAATGAATACCCGGCTGCAGGTGGAACACCCGGTCACCGAACTGATTACCGGGCAGGACCTGGTGGCCTGGCAGATCAAGGTGGCCCGGGGCGAGGCCCTGCCCCTGAGCCAGGAGCAGGTCACCCTCACAGGGCATGCCATGGAAGTGCGCCTGTACGCCGAAGATCCAGCCCAGAACTACATGCCGCAAACCGGCCCGGTACTCGACTGGGAACCGGCCAGCGGCGACGGCGTGCGTATCGATCATGGCCTGACCACCGGCTATGAGGTAGGCAGCCACTACGACCCCATGCTGGCCAAGATCATCGCCTGGGGGGACACCCGCGAGGATGCACGGCGCCGCCTGATCCGTGCCGTGGAAGACACCCGGCTGCTGGGCGTGCGGGACAACCGCGCCTTTCTCGCGGCGATTCTCCGTCACCCGGTCTTTGCCCAGGGGGAAGCCACCACCGCTTTCATTGGCGGCGATTTTGCCGACGATGCCAGCCTGGCCGGCGATGCCCCGGCGACGCCCCTGTGGGCCCTGGCAGCCCTGCTGCGCTGCCAGGCAGAAACGCCCGCCAGTCACCAGCGCGGCTGGCACTCCAGCACCTTGGGCAGCCAGCCGGTACGGCTGCAGTGCGGCAGCCACGAGCAAACCCTGTACATCCGCTTCGAAGGCCAACAGGCACAGGTCACTCTGGGGGAGGACACCGTGGCCATTGAGCTGTTGGGCGCGAACCGGGTGAGCCTCAACGGCACCTCCCTGCCCTTTGCCACGTACCAGAAGGGCAACCAATGCTGGCTGCAATGCCAAGGCCAGACGGCCATTTTTGAGGATACTACCCATGCCTGCGAAGCCGGCCGTGACCAGGCCGGCTCCGGCCAGATCCGTGCGCCCATGGATGGCGCCATCATCGATGTCTGCGCGGCCAGTGGTGATCGCGTGAGCAAGGGGCAGGTGCTGGTGATCATGGAAGCCATGAAAATGGAGCACAGCCTGAAAGCGGACTGCGACGGACAGCTCGACAGCATTGATCTGAAAGCTGGCGACCAGGTGAAGCGCCAGCAATTGCTGGCCGCGATTACCCCGGACAGCAGCGAGTAACTTTCGGTCAGTGACAATAGGAAAACGGAGAAGGACACTCCCTTGTGCTTCAATGGCACATTGCCAGGCAGATCGGGCCAAAAGGAAGCCCGCAGAACTGCCCGGGCACCGCTGCCGGGCAGGACGCTTGCCCTGCCCTGGTGCTGCGGTTAAGGTAAGCGCCCGCTTGCCAATACTGGGTTCCCGGCTATTTTGCTCCGGCTAACTCAATGCCACCCTCCCGGGTATGTATTGAATTGGCCGGCGACACAAGCATTCCCGGGCCTTCCAAGAACGCTGACAATGGAGATCCTATGAGCAACGCCGACATCATCACGTTGCCCAAGATTCTGTCCAAGGTTCCCGAAGTGGTCACCAATCTGCCCGGCCTGATCAAAGGCTCGCGGATGGCCAAGATCACCGACACCAACAAGCCGCTGGGCCTGGGCGTGGCCGTCGAACGCGCCACCAGCATGAACCCCAACGGGGCTGCCCTGATCTACGAAAACACCGAACTGACCTACAAGCAGTTCAACGCCTGGGCAAACCGCATCGCTGACTACCTGGCCTCCATCGGCCTCAAGAAAGGCGACACCATCGCGGTCGATATCGAAAACCGCCCCGAGCTGCTTGCCTCCGTGGTAGCCTGCGCCAAGCTCGGTGTCTGTGCAGCGCTGATCAATACCTCCCAGCGCGGCAAGGTACTGACCCATTCTTTCAATCTGGTGAAACCCAAGGCCGCCATTGTCGGTGAAGAGCTGATTGATGCGGTGGAAGAGATCCGTGACCAGTTGGATCTGAAGGACAATTATTTCTTCTTCGCCGACCAGGACACCCTGGAAACCCCGGGCGACGCCCCCGAGGGCTACCGGAACCTGGCCACCGAGATCAAGGACTGCTCCAGCGAGAACCCGGCGTCCAGCAAACAGACCTTCCTGCGCGACCCGCTGTTCTACATCTACACCTCCGGCACTACCGGCCTGCCCAAGGCGGTTGTTTTCAACCATGGCCGCTGGGAAAAGGCTTTCGGGGGTTTCGGTTTTTCCGCCGTACGCCTGAATCAGGAAGACCGCCTCTACACCACCCTGCCGTTCTACCATGCCACCGGTATGGTGATCTGCTGGGCCTCGGTACTGGCACCGGCCGGTACCCTGGTGCTGGCCCGCAAGTTCTCCGCCAGCGGCTTCTGGGAAGACATTCGCCGCCACGGCTGCACCGCCTTCGGCTATGTGGGCGAGCTGTGCCGTTACCTGCACGAGCAGCCGGAAAAGCCCAACGACCAGGACAACAAGGTCCACACCATCGTGGGCAACGGCCTGCGCCCGGGCATCTGGAAGGACTTCAAGCAGCGTTTCGGGATTGAGCGGGTAGTGGAGCTCTATGCCTCCTCCGAAGGGAACGTGGCCTTCACCAATGTGTTCAACTTCGACAACACCGTGGGCTTTTCCCCGGTGGGTTACGCCATCGTCAAATACGACAAGGAGCGTGACGAGCCGGTCCGCGACAGCAATGGCCACATGATCAAGGTAGGCAAGGGTGAATCCGGCCTGATGTTGGGCGAAATCACCGACAAGACCCCCTTTGACGGCTACACCGACCCGGAAAAGACCGAAAAGTCCATCTTCCGCGATGTCTTCAAGAAAGGCGACGCCTGGTTCAACACCGGCGACATGATGCGCGACATCGGCTTCCGGCACGCCCAGTTTGTTGACCGTCTGGGTGACACCTTCCGCTGGAAAGGCGAGAACGTGTCCACCACCGAGGTGGAACAGATTCTGGATGGCTATGACGGCATTGTTGAATCCGTGGTTTACGGTGTGGAAATCCCCAACACCAACGGCCGTGCCGGCATGGCCCAGGTACGCCTGGCAAGCCCACACAGCGAGTTCGACTTCAAGGCCCTGTGTGACTACCTGAAGCGGGAACTGCCCCACTACGCCATCCCGGTTTTCCTGCGCATCAACGAGAAGGCCATGGAAACCACCGGAACCTTCAAGCACCAGAAAAACAAGCTCAAGGAGCAGAAGTACGATCTGAGCCAGCAGGACAACGCTGTTTACGTGCTGCTGCCCAAGAACGACTGCTATCAGCAACTGGACCAGGAAACCCAGGAGGCCATCGACAACGGCGAATACCGTTTCTGATCACTGGCTGAGACTCTTGATCCACAAAGGGCGCCATATGGCGCCCTTTTTTGTGGCCTCTCCCCATTCTCTGCCTGTAGGAGCCGTCTCTCGGACGGCGAATTTTCCAGAGCGTTGTAAGATCGCCGTCCGAGAGACGGCTCTTACAGCGCCCTTTTTCTACCGGAAGTCCATGCCACAAACCGCCCACAGGGAGCAATCTATCCACCAACGCTGTGGATAACACTGTTAACGAGCACCGGAAAACCCTCTCTAGCCCACTGATGATGGGCTTTCCAGCAGTTTGTGTGGAAATTCATCAGCGTTCCCCCAGCTCCCCCGCCATCCCCTGCCTGCCATCAAACTCCGAAGGGCGAGCTTATTCACAAAACCTGTGGATAAAAATGTGAACAACCTGACCAAAAGTGTCTACAGCCCAGACAATACGGCACTTCCCCCAAGTTGGCCTATTTTTATCCGATAAAGATTTCCTTGTTCTTTCAATAGGTTAAAGGCGACTTTTTAACCAGACATCCATGACCGGCAGATGACAGGAACCCACGTGGCCGCCAGTCAACCTTGTGCAAAACCGCCACGGACAGTGTGCTATCTACCCGGCCCGAACGATCTTTTCTCTCCCCCAAACAACACCGTCAACATTTCCGCCACCTTTTCCACAGCTTCTGTGGATAAGCCTGTGAGCAAACGGTACAAAACCGGGCGTCATCACCGTTATTTCACGACCTTGGACGAAGTGGCTATTTTTTATACAATAAAATTTCTTTTTTATTTTCATGAACTTACATTGTTTTTTATGGTTATTTCACCACTTTGTCATATTTATTTTCAGAAAATGCCCATTGACAGAAACCTGTGTACAAAATTGGGGCGCCAAGACGTTACCAGGAGTGACACCCTGGTACCCACGTCCAGAAGCAGGTCGTAATGAACCACTGCGAAAACCGCAGTAGCCCCCCCCCCCTTCTGTACCTCCTCACTTTGTGTAGAGGCATAATGCCAGAACCCGCTTGCATGCGGGCACGCACCACGCTTGCACGCCAAACCCGCAAACGGCAGCTTCATTTATGGTAGTCGGGATAGAAACTGCTTCTGTGGGAGCGTGCCTGCACGCGAATGCCCCCTCGCCTGTTCGCCTGTTCGCCTGTTCGCCTGTTCGCCTGTTCGCCTGTTCGCGTGCAAGCGTGCAAGCGTGCTGCGTGCTAGCGTAAAGACAAAAAAAACGGGTACCCGAGGGGGGTACCCGTCAAAAGACACCACTAAGGGGTTAGCGGTGTGCGCTACAACACTGGTTGGACGCCTCAGCGTTTCTTGCGGCTGGGGCGTTTAGGAGCCGTGTCAGAGCCGGTGACCTCGTCTTCGGCCTCATCCAGGGCCTTGGTCAGCTCAT
>JAKSCQ010000211.1 GCA_022360555.1 Pseudomonadales bacterium | reverse complement strand
TTGTCACGAAGACATCGAAAAAGATCGTCCCAGTCATGAAGGCATGGGTTTTGATACCTGTGCCAATGCCGGCTGCCATAACTTTCATGATAACCGCGCCCTCTATGAAGATTTCCTGCTGGCCCATGCCGATGAGCCCTGGCTGAAGCAACCCGCCCAACAGCCGCCCAGGGATTTGCTGGCCAGACAGATGAGCGATGCCGACCTGGTGGCGCTGATGAAAGGCAACGGCGCGCCGCCAGCAGAGGTGGAAACCCCGGAGCATTGGGATGGCAATGCCCATGCCGAGGCGGGTGTGGAATGTTCCGCCTGTCACGGTGGGGGTGAGGACTGGGTGGATTCCCCGGAACCGCTGCAGTGCGCAACCTGCCACGAGCCGGAATCGGAAGGCTTCCTCGAGGGCCGGCATGGCATGCGCCTTGCTCAGGGGCTGTCGCCCATGACGCCGGCGCAATCAGTGCTCAACATGCATGTGGAAGCCAGTCATCGGGAGCTGACCTGCATCAGCTGTCACGGCGCCCATGAATTCGACACGCAAACTGCCGCCGTGGACAGCTGCATCGGTTGTCACAATGATGAGCACAGTAACGAATACCTGCGCTCTCCCCATCATGATTTGTGGAAAAAGGAAAAACGCGGTGAGCTGCCGCCGGGCAGCGGCGTGACCTGTGCCTCTTGCCATATGCCGCGGCAAGAGACCCACGGCGAGATCTTTGTTGAGCACAACCAGAACCTGACCCTGCGCCCGGTGGAGAAGATGGCGCGTCCGGTCTGTCTGCAATGCCACAGCCTGGAATTTTCCCTGGATGCGTTGGCAGACCCCCACTTGCGTGAAAACAACTTCAATGGCCAGCCGCAAACCCATGTGCCGTCCATTGATATGGCCGTGGACCGCGACAAGGCCCGGGGCGAGAAGAGGGGAGTCTATGAATAACTCCTTCTGGACCCTATTGATTTGTCTGATTGAACGATTCCAAACCTGAGGAGGTAGTACCCATGCAACACGTCATGAAGCGTAACGTCACCATCCTGATGGCCACCGCCATGTCCGCCCTGATCCTGAGTGGGTGCGGTGAAGAAAAAGCCGCTCCCAGTGGGGGCATTGAACCCAAGGTCTACACCGATTCCCTGTTCGCAGTGATGAAGGCAGATCGTACCAACTACACCAAGATGATCATTGGCCGCCTTGGCCCGGCCGGCGCTGACAGCATCAAGCCCCATGAATACTGGGAAGACCTGGAAAACGGGGCACCGCTGCCGGCGCAGATGTTCCGTTACGGCGCTGAAGCGGTCAGTGAAATGACCAGCGACTTCACCTATTCCCTGCAATCTCTGTGGCCGATCAATGCCCAGAATGCACCCAAGACCGATCTGGAAAAGGAAGGTCTGCGGTACATCGCCGATAACCCGGGCAAGAACTTTTACGGTGAAGAAAAACTGGGTGATGTGACCTATTACACAGCGGTGTACCCGGACGTGGCGGTGGCTGCGCCGTGCGTGGCATGTCATAACAACCACAAGGATTCCCCCAAGACCGATTTCGAAATGGGCGATGTGATGGGTGGTGTGGTTATTCGCGTACCGATGTAAACCGCCTTCTGCGGATCTTCACGCTTATCAGTATTCAATAACAGGAGAAACACCATGACTCCCGAACAGATTGCTCTGGTACAGGACAGCTGGGCGAAAGTGGAAGGTATTTCCGATCAGGCCGCGGCGCTGTTCTACGAGCGTCTCTTTACCACCGACCCGTCACTCAAGCCGCTATTCAAGGGCAACATGGAAGAGCAGGGCAAGAAGCTGATGACCATGATCGGGGTGGCGGTGAAGGGGCTGGACAAGCTCGACACCATTGTGCCCGCAGTACAGAAGCTGGGGGCTCGCCACAAGGATTACGGAGTGAAACCGGCGGATTACGACACGGTGGCACAGGCCTTGCTTTGGACTCTGGGCCAGGGTTTGGGGGATGCTTTCGACAATGAGACCGAGGCCGCCTGGACCGCCGCTTACGCCCTCCTGGCTACGACCATGATCGACGCTGCTGACTATTGAGTCGACACCACTTGGGTCGTTTTTGGTACCCGGAAGCGCACCGCAGTGGTGCGCTTTTCGGGTGCTGTGTTGGTAGAAATTAAAATGCACATTAAAACAATGGGTTAGGAAGATCATGGCTGGCACAACCGTTGCTAAACAATCCGGTAACTCACTTTGTTCGGATGCCCCAGACGTTATGGCTCTGAAAATCATGCTGGTGGATGACCAGCCACCGCGCGCCGCCATCCTGGAACGGGCCCTGATTGATGAAGGGCACGAAATCCTGTGCCGTCTGACCAGCGCTGCCGGTCTGGCGGAGAAAGTGCATACCAGCAACCCGGACGTGGTGATCGTGGACATGGATGCCCCGGATCGCGACACCCTGGAAAGCATGGCGCTGGTGCAGCGCGACATGCCGCGCCCCATGGTCATGTTCTGCAACCAGGATGATGAAGACCTGGTGGTGGCGGCCCTGCGAGCTGGCGTTAGTGCCTATGTGGCCGGGGAAACCGACCTGACCCGGGTACGCGGCGTTATGCGTGTGGCCACCGCCCGTTTTCGTGAATACCAGGCCCTGCGTGAAGAACTGGAACAGACCCGCGAGGCGCTGGCCGAGCGCAAGATCATCGAGCGCGCCAAGGGCCTGTTGATGCAGCGCCGCCGACTCAATGAGCAGGATGCCTACAGCACCCTGCGCCGCCAGGCCATGAACACCGGCCAGCCGCTGATTCAGGTGGCGCGGTCGGTGCTGGACTATGCCGAGATGTTGAAGGCGCAGGGGTGATGGATTTGGCCAGCCCTGTGGGAGCGATGGTTCCATCGCGAAGGGGGGTTCCCATGCCGTGGGCGACTCGCGTTCGAACGACCGCTCCCACGAAACAGGAGCGATCATGAGAAGAGTGAGCCCATTGAAAAAAGCACGGAGCCTGATCGCGCCACCGGCAAAAAAAGTGTGGCGTGCCACATCGGCTGAGGGGGTGCGGGGGGACAAACGTCGGCAATCCAGCGTCCGACGTCTTGTGGAGCATGACTCATGAAAATTCGTATCGGTTACATGCCGCTCACCGACAGCCTGCCCCTGGCCGTGGCCCAGGAGGCCGGCTATTTCGCCGCCGAAGGCCTGGATGTGGAACTACAGCCCGAATGGAGCTGGGCCAGCATGCGCGACCGCCTGCTGGTGGGGCAACTGGACGCGGCACCCATGCTGGCGCCCATGCTCATGTCCACCAGCATGGGGCTGGGTTGCATCAAGAAACCCTTGGCCACCGCCTTTTCCATGGGCCTCAACGGCAACGGCATCACCGTGTCCCCCATGCTGTTCCAGGGGTTGTGTGCCCTGTCCGAAGGGCCCACCCCCAATGATATGGCCGATGCCATGAACAAGCTGGTAGCAGCCCGGGCCAGTAGCGGGGAAGAGCCGCTGGTGATGGCGGTGGTGTTCCCGTTTTCCTGCCATGCCTATCAACTACGCCACTGGCTCAGTGTGGCTGGCCTGGACCCGGACCACGATGTGAAGCTGGTGATCCTGCCGCCCTCGCAAATGGTGGATCACCTGCGCATGGGGCATATCGACGGTTTCTGCGTGGGCGAACCCTGGAACAGCCTGGCCGCCATGACTGGAGCGGGGCACTGTATCCTGTCCGGTTACCAGATCTGGGAAAATGCCCCGGAAAAGGTGCTGGCGGTAACCCGTGACTGGGTAGCTCGCCACCCGGATGAACACCGTGCCATGTTGCGGGCGCTCTACAAGGCCGCCTGCCATGCGGACGACAATCTGGTGGACAGCCTGTCACTGCTGGCCCACCCGGCCTGGCTGGACGTGCCGGCGGAAATCATCCGCGCGCCATTCAGCCAGCGCCTGCCCGGCGGCCTCACTGGCCAGCCATTTCCGGCCCATCATTTCCATGTGTTTGCCGGCGTTCACGCCAATTTCCCCTGGCGTTCCGACGCCCGTTTTCTGCTGGAAGAAATGCAACGCTGGCGACAATGCACGCTGGAAGAAAAACAGACTTTCGCGGCCCAGTGCTATCGCACGGACCTGTTCCGCGATGCCCTGGCGGACCTCACCAGCCTGCCGTTAATGGACAGCAAACCCAACGAAAGGCATGCCGGGCACTGGCAGTTGCCAGGCGAACCGAAACCGGTGGAGCTGGGGCCGGACCGGTTGTTGAAGGTGATTGAGACAGAGGCAGCCCCCAACGAATAAACGCCGTTGGCGCTTTGCTCGCAAAGCGAAGGTGTCAGAAAGCACTGGGGCTTCTTCGAGCCTTCGCCTTGCAAGCAAGGCTCCAACGGGTTGGGTTGTTTGACGTTGGGTGCAAACACGTCCTCCGAC
>JAKSCQ010000224.1 GCA_022360555.1 Pseudomonadales bacterium | reverse complement strand
TGGACATACACCTTCAAAAGCACGCCCCTCTTTACCTTGGCCGAGGGGGCGAGCCAGCCTGAAAGACTGAGCACGCAAGGAGTTATTCTGAGGCTCCCTAGTGCCGGCTGGTGTGTGCGAAGCGGTACGTCACGTTGAGCTGGATACGCGGCACCTCGCTGCGATCACCACCCTGGGTATCCCGCAGGCCGTAGGAGACTTCCGCCCCGTAGCTCAGGCGTGGACTCATGGCCCGTTCAGCGGTGAGTGTGCCGTAACGGGTGCGGCGCAAGGCCTCATCCGGTAGTGCCTGGTCAGACTCGATCACGATCTGCCCGCCCACCATGGCCAGCGTCCATTTTGGTGTGGCCTGCCATTCGATGCCGGCATAGCCGCCCTGCCCCAGCAGCGGCTCAAGCTGCCCGTCCGGGAACACATAACCATCCATGCCACCATCACCAAAGCCGGACAGGTCATTGTAGTAATGCGCCATGGCCTGACCATAGCTGGCATTACCCATCAGTTTGACGGTATCGGCCAGCGTGAGCGCACCACTGAGAACACCGCCGGTGCCGGTGGTAAATTGCTGTTCCCCATCGGCGAATTCCACGCCGATTTCGCGGTTCACCAGCCCCAGTTGCAGGTGACCGACAGCAAACGGCTGCTTCCAGGTGATGATGGCGTCCGGACGACGACCGCTGGCGCTGCTCAGGTTGGTTGGGTCGTAGACTTCCGGGTTCGGGTCTTCCAGGGCGATGGTCAGGTGTTCGCCCTGCCAGCGCACGCCGGTCTGGCGGGCAAAGATGGCGCTGTTGGGGCCCTGGGCATCCAGGGTCAGCGGCCAGGCGGCGCCATCCAGCAGTGCGGTGAAGCCATACCCGGCACGCAGGGCGCCGTGCTGGAAGTAGAAATCGCGAATACGGATATCGTAGCCGTCGATGCTGCCGAACAAATCCGCGGCGAATACCATATGCGGCCCTTCGCTCTCCCCTACCCGGAAGCCAAACTGGCTGTTCTTGGCGTGCAGGGTGAAATTCTGCTGATGGATATCACCGGAAGGGATGGTGCTGGGGATCAGCAGCTCTTCGAGGCCGGCATTCTTGTCGTCGTAGATGGCATCCACGCTGACTTTGCCGAAGAAACTGAAGGCGGGCCAGTCCAGCTCGTTGCCGGTGTTTCCGGCATCAAGACTGGCCTGAAGGCGGTCGAGTTCTTCCTGTAGACGACGGATCTCTGCCTGGGTGTTATCGCCCAGTGCGACACTGCTGGTCAGTGCTGTCACGCAAATCACCGCCATCCAGATAGTGGTTCTCACCCTGGACATTGCGATTCTCCTGAAGTCCGCCGGATCTCGGCGGGCGTTCATAACCCTGCTTCGCTTTCCCCCTGGCAAGCAGCTGGGAGCCTGCCGGATTGATATGCCTTGTGAGCTATTGTTGTGCCTGCGAAGCGCGAAAGGCGCGGAGGATACGGATATGATGCTTTTCTGACCACTAGACATGCTGTTTATTGGTGCAGAAAAGTCGCTTCCGCTGACGGACGGCGTGCACTTTCTTGGATAGGGTCAAACGGGGGTTTGGGAAAGGGAACAAGAAGGAAAGGCGAAAAGCGCCTTGGGCGGCTTTTGTGGGAGCGGTCGTTCGACCGCGATCTCCAACTCAGGGGAATAATCGCGGTAGAACGACCGCTCCCACAGACAGTGCCGTGCCCAACCGCTGGGGCGGCGTTTACTGGCTCAGGTAGCGCATGGCCTTTTCCAGCCCTTCGATGGTCAGCGGATACATCTTGTGCTCACTGAGCTGCTTGATCCACTGGGTGGAGGTGGTCATCTGCCAGGCTCTCTCCGGCTCCGGATTCAGCCAGGCCACCTTGTCGTAGGTTTCCATAATGCGCTGGAACCAGACCGCACCGGGCTCCTCGTTCCAGTGCTCGACACTGCCGCCCACCGAGTTCACCTCGTATGGGCTCATGGCGGCGTCACCCACGAAAATCACCTTATAGTCGCTGCCGTACTTGTGCAGCACATCCCAGGTGGAAATTTTCTCGTCCCAGCGACGCCGGTTGTCTTTCCACACGTACTCGTAGATGAAGTTATGGAAGTAGAAGTACTCCATGTGCTTGAACTCCAGCCTGGCGGCGGAGAACAGCTCTTCACAGGTCTTGATGTACGGGTCCATGGAGCCGCCCACATCGAAGAACAGCAGCACTTTGACGCGGTTTTCCCTTTCCGGGCGCATCTTGATGTCGAGCAGGCCGGCGTTTCTGGCAGTGGACGAGATGGTATCGTCCATGTCCAGCTCTTCTTCGCGACCGGTGCGGGCAAATTTGCGCAGCCGGCGCAGGGCCAGCTTGATATTGCGGATGCCCAGTTCCACGGAGTCGTCCAGGTTGCGGAACTCCCGCTTCTCCCAGACTTTAACCGCCCGCTTGTTACGGGACGGGCCGACCATGCGCACCCCTTCCGGGTTGGAACCGTAGCCACCAAACGGGCTGGTGCCGCCGGTGCCTATCCACTTGTTGCCGCCCTGGTGGCGTTTTTCCTGCTCTTCGAGCCGCTTGCGCAGCTCGTCCATGATCTTTTCCAGGCTGCCCAGGCCCTTGAGCTTTTCGAACTCTTCCGGGCTCAGGTTCTTTTCCAGCTCCTTGCGCAGCCATTCGTCGGGAATAACCTGGTTCAGCCAGTCCGGTTCCAGTTGCTCCAGTCCTTCGAAGTAGTTGGCAAAGGCCTGGTCAAAGCGGTCGTAGTATTTCTCGTCCTTGACCATGACGGCCCGGCTGAGCAGATAGAAATCTTCCACCGAGCCGAAGGCCACATGGGCCTGCAGGGCATCAAACAGATCGAGCAGCTCGCGCAGGGTGACAGGCACCCGGTAGCGACGCAGATTCTCGAAAAAACCAATCAGCATAGGTCAGCAGCCGTTCAGCTTTGGCGACGACTCATGAATGCCAGCCGCTCAAGCAGCTGTACATCCGCCTCGTTCTTGACCAGGGCACCGTAGAGCGGCGGTACCGCGCTCTTGGTGTCACGGTTGCGCAGGATGTCTTCCGGGATGTCGTCCGCCATCAGCAGCTTGAGCCAGTCGATCAGCTCGCTGGTGGACGGTTTCTTCTTCATGCCCGGCACCTTGCGCAGGTCGAAGAAGATCTCCAGGGCCTCGGTGACCAGGCTCTTCTTGATCTCCGGGAAGTGCACATCAACGATGGCCTGCATGGTCTGCGCATCGGGAAAGTTGATGTAGTGGAAGAAGCAACGACGCAGGAAGGCGTCCGGCAGCTCCTTCTCGTTGTTGGAAGTGATGATCACGATGGGGCGCTGCTTGGCACGGATGGTTTCGCCGGTTTCATAGACGAAGAACTCCATGCGGTCCAGTTCCTGGAGCAGGTCGTTGGGGAATTCGATGTCCGCCTTGTCAATTTCGTCGATCAGCAGTACCACCTGGCCTTCATGGGTAAACGCTTCCCACAGCTTGCCCTTTTTCAGGTAGTTGGACACATCTTCCACCCCTTCGGCGCCGAGCTGGGAATCGCGCAGGCGCGAGACCGCATCGTACTCGTACAGGCCTTGCTGGGCCTTGGTGGTGGATTTGATGTTCCAGGACAGCAGTGGCAGGCCCAGGGACTCGGCCACCTGTTCGGCCAGCAGGGTCTTGCCAGTGCCCGGCTCACCCTTGATAAGCAGCGGACGCTTGAGAGCGATGGCTGCGTTAACGGCCATTTTCAGGTCATCTGTGGCCACATATTGCTCAGTACCCTGAAACTGCATGACGTTCTCCACAAATACAGTTAATCGATCGAAGGCGCACACTCTACCAACCTGCAACCGCCGGGCAAAGGGCCGGAAAAGCCAAGAAAACAGTGATTTGCGTCAGCACTGTGCGATAATCCGCGCCATGAATCTGCTACTTCTGCACCCGGAGCAACAGCTCCCCAACGGCCTGTGGCGGCTGAATGAGCGCCAGTGTCACCATGTCCTCACGGTGCTCAAGCTTGCTCTGGGTGACACCTGTCGGGCTGGCATTGTCAATGGCGATACTGGCAAATCAATCATAAAGTCCATTAATAACAAAAGTATAGAGGTGGACTTTAAAGTAGATTCACAACCTGTTTCACCGCTTCCGCTATCCCTGCTGCTCGCCCTGCCCCGGCCCAAGATGCTCAAGCGCATCGTGATCGATGCCACCAGCCTGGGCATCAAGCGCATCGTGCTTATCAATAGCTGGAAGGTAGACAAGAGCTACTGGCAGACCCCCAATCTGAAGGCGGCGCTGCTGCACGAAAAAATGCTGCTGGGCCTGGAGCAGGCCCGTGATACTCGCCTTCCCGCGCTACGGCTGGCGCCACGCTTCAAGCCGTTCGTGGAAGACGAACTGGATGACTGGGCCGGCCCCGGCCGGCGGATTCTGGCCCATCCCGGTGAGTATCCGGCCATGCCCTGCGATCTGACCGAGCCGGTTACCCTGGCCATCGGCCCCGAGGGGGGCTGGACGGACTATGAAGCGGGGATGCTGCAGCAACAGGGGTTTGCCTGCCACAGCTTCGGGCAGCGCATTCTGCGGGTGGAGACGGCCCTGCCGGCACTGGTCGGGCGCTTGATGAAGTTGCCGTAGGCCGGGATAAATCAGTTTCGAGTACCGGGTTACGAGAAGCGAAAACCTTCAAACAATCCGGTTTTTGGCTTTTAAATGTCGAAACTCGGTACTCGCACAATCTCGCCAGCGACGCTCCTGCGGGAGAGCCAAGGCCTTCCTAGCGACGGTAAGGCCCTCGGCGGGGTTTGCGCGGAGGTTTGCTGCCACCGCGCTGGTGACGCAGACGGGCCCGACCATAGAGGCCGGTGTATTTCTTGCCCTTCAGCTCCACCTTGTTGATCAACGACTGAATCTGCTCGGGCTCCAGCTCCATCCAGCGCCCCTGACGCAACTGTGGCGGCAGAGTCAGCTCGCCGAAGCGAATCCGCATCAGACGGGCCACTTCCAGGTCCTGGGACTGGAACAGGCGGCGCACCTCGCGGTACTTGCCGCCGGTGAGGGTGACCTTGTACCAGTGGTTGGCGCCCTCTTCCGCGCCACCGGCATCATCGATGCTGTCGAATTTTGACACACCATCTTCCAGCAACACCCCGTCCAGCATGGCCTGACGCTTTTCCGGGGTCAGCTCGCCACGCACCCGTACCGCATACTCACGGACAAAACCGTTGGACGGGTGCATAAGCCGGTGTGCCAGCTCGCCATCGGTGGTGAAGAGCAGCAGGCCGGTGGTGTTGATATCCAGGCGGCCTACCTGCACCCAGCGCATGCCCTGCAGGCGCGGCAGATTGTCGAATACCGTCGGGCGACCCTCGGGGTCATTGCGCGAACACACTTCACCCATGGGTTTGTGGTACATGATGACACGTTGAACGATGTCTTCTTCCGGCTTCACTTTGATAATCCTGCCATCAACTCTCAAGGTGTCCTTGGCACTGACACGGTCGCCCAAGGTGGCCATATTACCGTTGACGGACACTCGCCCGTCAGCGATCCATTTTTCCAGCTCCCGGCGGGAGCCCAGTCCGGCGCGGGCCAGGACTTTCTGCAATTTTTCCGTCTCACTCATGACGTATCTGGCTGTCCTTGGTGCCTTCATCGGCACTGTCTTCACTGTTTTCAGCGGCAGCCTGGTCGACATCATCCTGCTCGTTGTCCACCACGGTGTCGGCCCCCGGCGCTTCAGCGCTATCGGCAGGCTCCGCCTTGTCCGCTGATGGCTTGCGCCGGAACTCTTCTTCGAAACTGGCCAGAACCGAATCCACCTTGTCCATGCTCATCAGGTCGGCTTCATCCTCTTCTGGCTCCTGCTCCAGGCCCGGAAAGGTTTCCTGGTCGCCGGGCAGGCGGTGCTCCTGCTCTTCTTCAAGCAGGCCGCGGCCATCCTCCCCTTCCGGGGCTTCATCCGCATCGCCGGGGGACGCCTCGGTGGGCGGCACATCGGACAGGTTCAGCTCTTCGTTGATCTTGTCCAGGTCGCGAATTTCGGACAAAGCGGGCAGGTCTTCCAGGCTTTTCAGGTCAAAGTAGTCCAGAAACTGCTTGGTGGTGGCGAACATGGCTGGCCGCCCCGGCACGTCCCGGTGCCCCACCACTCGGACCCAGTTTCGCTCCAGCAGGCTCTTGACGATATGGGAGCTTACCGAAACGCCACGAATTTCTTCGATTTCGCCACGGGTAATCGGCTGCCGGTACGCGATCAGCGCCAGGGTTTCCAGGATGGCACGGCTGTAGCGCGGCGGTTTTTCCTGCCACAGGCGGCTAACCCATTGCCCCAGTTCCGCCCGGGCCTGAAAGCGGAAGCCCGACGCCACCTCCTTGAGGTAGACGCCGCGCTCGGCGTAGTCTTCCGATAATTCGTCCAGATATTTGCTCAGGTCCTGCTTGCTGGGCCGGTCTTCTTCGTCGAACAGCGTCAGCATGGCATCCCGGTCCAGCGGACCTTCCGCAACCAGGATGGCGGCTTCAATAATTTTTTTTATCTGTTCAGCTTCCACGCCTACCCCTCAGTTCCGTCATGGGCATCGGTTTCCTCATCGACCGCCTCAAGCGGTTCATCTTCCAGCTCAAGCTGGGCCAGCACATCGGATTCTTCCATCACCAGGGTCTTGGCCTTTACGTGAATCGGGGCAAAAGACTCGTTCTGCACCAGTTCGATCAGTGCTCCCTTCACCAGTTCCAGCACCGCCAGGAAGGTAACCACCACGCCAAGCTTGCCCTCTTCCGGATTGAACAGCTCCACGAAGGGCACGAATTCCCTGCCCTTGAGGCGATCCAGCACATTGGCCATGCGCTCGCGAGTGGACAGCTTCTCCCGGGATACCTGGTGGCTTTCGAACATGTCAGCCCGGTGCATCACTTCTTTCAGGGCCAGAAGCAGTTCGCGCATATCCACGTCCGGCTGGGCCTTGGCACGGGTGAAGTCCGGGCGTTTGGCCTCCGCCGGGAAGACATCACGTTCCAGGCGGGGCAGTTCGTCCAGGTCTTCGGCGGCTTTCTTGAAACGCTCGTATTCCTGCAGGCGGCGGATCAGCTCGGCACGCGGGTCCTCGCCCTCGTCTTCCTCTTCTTCCTTTTGCCGCGGCAGCAGCATGCGCGACTTGATCTCGCCGAGCATGGCCGCCATCACCAGATACTCCGCCGCCAACTCGAAGTTCATGGCCTTCATCAGCTCCACGTACTCCATGTACTGGCTGGTGATGGTGGCGACCGGGATGTCCAGGATGTCCAGGTTCTGGCGCTTGATCAGATAAAGCAGCAGATCCAGCGGCCCCTCAAAGGCTTCCAGGAAGACCTCCAGGGCATCCGGCGGGATGTAAAGGTCGTCCGGCAGCTTGGTGATGGCCTTGCCGTAGACAAGACCGAACGGCATCTCAGCCTGGCTGGGATGCAGGGGTGTCAGGGTCTGTTCTACGGTCTCTGTCATTATTCTGCTCCGCAATCAGCGGTAGTTGAGCCCCATGGCGGCGCGCACTTCTTCCAGGGTGGCACGGGCGGCCTCGCGGGCTTCTTCGCAGCCTTCGGCCACAAGCGTGCGCACCAGGTCCGGGTTGCGCAGGTGTTCTTCGGCCCGTTTGCGAATGGGCTCCAGCTCTTCCTGCACCGCCTCGATGATGGGCTTTTTGCAGTCCAGGCAGCCGATGCCGGCACTGGTGCAGCCCTCTCTCACCCAAGCGCGGGTATCGTCGTCAGAGTACACCATATGGAACTGCCATACCGGGCAGTTATCCGGGTTGCCGGGATCGGTGCGACGCACCCGGGCCGGGTCCGTGGGCATGCGACGGATCTTGCTTTCTACCTCCGCCGGCTCTTCACGCATACTGATGAAATTGCCGTAGGACTTGGACATTTTCTGACCATCCAGCCCCGGCATCTTGGACGCCGGGGTCAGCAGGGCCTGAGGCTCGGGCAGGATCACCTTGCCGCCACCTTCCAGGTCACCGAGCAGGCGCTCCTTGTCCCCCAGGGTGATGTTCTGCTGGTTTTCCACCAGTGCCCGGGCGGTTTCCAGCGACGCTTCGTCACCTTTCTCCTGGTACTGGCGGCGATGATTGATATAGACCTTCGCCTGTTTCTTGCCCATCTTCTTGATGGCGGCTTCCACCGCTTCCTCGAAGCCCGGCTCACGGCCATACAGGTGGTTGAAACGGCGGGCCACCTCGCGGGTCAGCTCCACGTGGGCCACCTGGTCCGCGCCTACCGGCACCTGGCCGGCCCGGTAGGCCAGAATGTCCGCCGATTGCAGCAGCGGGTAGCCGAGAAACCCGTAGGTGCTCAGGTCCTTTTCGCGCAGCTTCTCCTGCTGGTCCTTGTAGGTGGGCACCCGTTCCAGCCAGGACAGCGGAGTCATCATGGACAACAACAGATGCAGTTCCGCGTGTTCGGGCACCTGGCTCTGGATAAACAGGGTCGCGGACCCCGGGTTCACACCGGCAGCCAGCCAGTCGATCACCAGGTCCCAGACGTGCTGCTCAATGTTATGCGGGTTTTCGTACTCCGTGGTCAGGCCGTGCCAGTCCGCCACGAAGAAAAAGCATTCATATTCGTGCTGCAGACGCGCCCAGTTTTTCAGCACGCCATGGTAGTGACCCAGATGCAGGCGGCCTGTGGCGCGCATGCCGGAAACAACTCGCTGGGAGGGAACCACGGAACTCAAAGCCAACTCCTTAATGCCCGATCTCGGGTGCCATACTTACTGGCATGGCACAGGGGAAAGCCCGCGATTATACGGTGAACCGGGGCCCCAGTGACAGTGGCAAGGCCCGGGTTTGGGCCGGCCTGAACAAAAGATGAACAACCGGACGGGCATGACTCATCGCGCATTGGCGGGAATTCATGCCAGTCGGGGCCTGCCGCCGCCAGCCCCCACACCCGCCTGCGCTCGACGTCGCAGGTGCCAGGCTGATTCCGGCCCGGCATGACACGTTCTGTGTCTCGTTAAAAAATGCTGTCCACCGGCCCCGCCCCTTCACGAATTACGTCCGGGCCAGTGCCGTCGGCCAGTGAGATCACGGTGGTTTCCGTGACCCCGCAGAAGCCGCCATCAATGACCAGATCCACCTGACCCTGCAGAAAATCTCGTACGTCCTGGGGATCGGTCAGCGGGAACTCGTCCCCGGGCAGGTGGCAGGTGGAGGTCATGATGGGCTCACCATGCTCCTCCAGCAGCGCCTGGCAAATGGGGTGATCCGGCACACGGATACCGATGGTGCGCTTCTTCGGGTCCATCAGGCGGCGCGGCACCTCGGTGGTGCCCTGCAGGATAAAAGTATAGGGGCCCGGGGTATGCGCCTTGAGAAGCCGATAATCCGGGTTTTCCACCTTGGCATACACGGCCAGCACGGACAGGTCCTGACACAGCAGGGTGAACTGGTGTTTCTTGTCCAGCTGGCGCACCCGAATAAGCTGTTCCAGTGCCTTTTTCTCACCAATACCGCAGCCCAGGGCATAGGTGGTGTCGGTGGGATAGGCGATCAGCCCCCCATTGCGAATCACTTCCACCGCCTGACGAATCAGTCGCGGCTGGGGCGTTTCCGGATGGATGTAGAGGGTGTCGGTCATAAATAAGCAATTAACAATGAATAATTAATAATCAACATCAAGAGAAAGCTATAGTGAATTGTTTTTAAAGCTATTAATTATTCACTATTAACTATTCATTGATGTCAGCCTCCCCTCCCAGACTGGCGTCGCCCCGGATGGAATGGGGGGCAGGCGGCCCAGGGCCAGCCATTTCTGTTCTGGGGAATGGAAATCCGAGCCGGCGGATACCTGGAGATCGAAATGCTGCCAGCATTCGTCCAGCAGTTCGCTCTGCTGTCGGGTCAGGCCCGGCATGGCCACTTCCAGGCCGTCACCGCCGGCCTCCTTGAAAGCACCCAGAAAATGGCGCAATTTCTTGCGGGTCAGGCCGTAGGCATGGGGGTGAGCCAGCACCGCGGTGCCGCCTGCCGCATGAATATCGTCGATGGCCTCTTTCATCGAGCACCAGGGCGTAGCCACGAACGCCGACTGCCCCTGTTTGAGAAAGCGATTGAAGGCATGGCGCTGATTACGCACCCGCCCGGCCTGCTCCAGATAACGGGCAAACAGGGGGCGGCCCGGGGCATCGGTACCAGCCAGTTCACAGGTATGCTCGTAGGTATTGGCCAGTCCCGCCGCCCGGTCCAGCCGCCGCCCGATTTCCCGGGCGCGCTCCACGCGGGCCGCCTGCTGGGCGGCCACCCGGGCCCGCAGCGCCTCGCACTCCGTGTCCAGCCACAGCCCCAGCACATGAAACTCCCGCTTTTCATGCTGTACGGACAGTTCAATGCCATTGACCAGCGTCATGCCGCGCGCGGACGCCGCCTGACGGGCCTCGTCCAGCCCGGCCAGGGTGTCGTGGTCCGTCAGCGCCAGACAGGAGACACCGTAGTCGGCGGCCCTCGACACCAGCGCTTCAGGGCTTAGAATACCGTCGGACGCCGTGCTGTGACTGTGCAGGTCAATCAATCCCGTGCTGAAAGAAATAACACTCTCCTCGGTGTTGCACTCAGGGCCGGAAAACAGACAGGCAACGAACCCGGACATAAAATTGCGGTCCATAGCAACCTGCCAGGTCGCCAGGGCCCGGCTAGGGTACCATTTTTAGACACCGGACCCGCAGCTTTTCGCTGAACGCATCATACGGAATCAAGCATGACCGATAGCGATAACCACACCCAGAGCCAGGACAAGGCCACCGCCAAGTCTCAACCCCCCAGGGAAAGCCTGCTGGCCAACCTGCTGATCAATATTGTCATTCCCGCCCTGATCCTCGCCAAGCTCTCCGGGGACGACTGGCTGGGTACCAAGTGGGCCATTGTCGTGGCGCTGGCCTTCCCGCTGGCCTACGGGCTGCGCGACCTGTTCCAGAGCGGCAAGGTCAACTTCTTTTCGGCGCTGGGCATTATCAGCATCCTGCTCACCGGCGGCATCAGTCTGATGGAGCTGGATGCCAAGTACATTGCCATCAAGGAAGCCGCTATCCCCGGCCTGCTCGGCCTTGCCACTATCGCCTCCCTGCGGACCCGGTGGCCGCTGGTGAAGACCTTTCTCTATAACGACAAGGTACTCAACACCGAAAAAATTGCCGACCACCTGGCCGATCGGGGCAATGAGAGCGCCTTCGAACGCACCCTGAAACAGGCTTCCTGGATGGTGGCGGGCTCCTTTTTTCTGTCTTCGGCGCTGAATTACATCCTTGCCAAGGTTATTCTTACCAGCCCGCCGGGCAGTGAGGCCTTCAATGCCGAGCTGGGCAAGATGACAGCCCTGAGCTACCCGGTTATTGTCGTGCCCTCAATGATTGTCCTGATCCTGGCCATGTTCTTCCTGTTTCGTCGCATCGGTAAGCTGACCGGGCTGAAACTGGAAGACATTGTTGCCCATCATTAACGGAAAGAGCCCATCATGTTGTACGCGATCATCAGTCAAGACGTGGAAGACTCCCTGCCCCTGCGCAAGACCGCCCGCGCTGACCACCTGGCCCGTCTTGAGCAGCTCCGGGAAGAAGGCCGCCTGGTTCTGGCCGGCCCCCACCCGGCCATCGACAGCAACGATCCGGGGGAAGCGGGCTTCAGCGGCTCCCTGGTGGTGGCGGAGTTTGCGTCTCTGGAGGCAGCCCAGGCCTGGGCTGACGCCGATCCTCATATCGAAGCCGGAGTTTACGCCAACGTAACGGTGAAGCCGTTCAAGAAAGTGCTGCCCTGACCTTAATGGCAGTTTGCCATTTTTTACAAAGACACCACGGCCCGTACCGCGAAATGTGATTAGGGTAGCGATGCTGTCCCGCTGACTGATTTAGACTGCGCGGCCTGATTCCAAGGAGTAACCGATGCTCGCGAGACTTGTTTGCCTTCTGGCTGTACTCAGTGCTTCCGGCACTGCCGCTGCTTCCGCAGCCTGGGTAGATGACAGTATTTATGTGCCTATCCGCGCCTCTGCCAGCCCCGGCGGTCGCATTCTCCACCGCGGCATCAAGAGCGGCACCCGAATCGAATTTCTCGGTTTTGAAGGCGACTGGGCCAAGATCCGCTATGGCGACATCGAAGGCTATATCGGCAAACAGTACCTGAGCCAGACTCCCACGGCGGAAATCCTGCTGGAGCGCGCCCAGAAGGCCAGCGAGGCCGCCAAGGCCGAAGCCGCCAAGCTGCGCACCCAGCTTGCCGAACTCAAAGGTGAGCGGGATGCGCTGGCCGAGCAATCCTCCGAACTGAAGAATTCACTCAACGCTCGCAGCAACGAACTGGAGCAGCTTCAGGAAGTGGCGTCCGACCCGATTCGTCTGGACCAGGCAAACCGCCGCCTGAATGAGGAGCTGAGCCTGCTGCGCTCCGAGCTGGACCAGGTAAAAGGCGAAAACGTCATGCTGCGCAACAACAACACCTCCCAGCAGTGGATCACCGGTGTCGCCATTTTGCTGCTGGGCCTGGTGGCCGGCATCATCATGCGTTCACGCTCGGGTCGCCGCCGCAACTCCGGCTGGGCCAACTGACCAGCACACCGCACCGGGCCCTTCACGGGCCCGGTTATTTATTGAGCACCCCATTCCAGCGCCCGTCTTTTTTCAATGTCGTCATACCGGACACCGATCCGGCATCTCCCTACTTCGGCAGAGCGCTGAATACCGGCTTCGGGACACGGATGGAGATGCCGGATCAAGTCCGGCATGGCGACGTATCGGCTTGTCTTGAGCGTACCTGCCCGCTCATCCGTGATGACTCCTTTCCTGCCCACCGCTGTCTCGCCACCATAATTGACCGAAACGGACATGGGACAAGCTCTGCCCCTTTGGGTAGCATGCGTGTTTACCCTGAACTGACGATTTTGCTATGACAATCTGGCACAAGATTCGTGGCAGCCTTGCCCTGCTGGGCATCGTGGCCAACACCATTATCCTCTGCATTCCCCTGTTCTTCTTTGCCCTGCTGCGTCTGGTTCTGCGCTTTGATAAAGCCCAGGTCGCCCTTTCAAGGGTGCTGGTGGTCATCGCGGAAACCTGGATCGGCATCAATAACGCCATCATCGGCCTCACCAGCCAGACCCGCTGGCACATCAGCGGCATGGAAAACCTGGACCGCGATCAGTGGTATCTGGTGACCTGTAACCATCAGTCCTGGGCCGATATCCTGGTGTTGCAGAAACTCTCCAACCGCCGCATTCCGTTCCTGAAATTTTTCCTCAAGCAGGAACTGATCCGGGTACCCATTCTCGGCCTGGCCTGGTGGGCACTGGATTTTCCGTTCATGAAGCGCTACAGCAAGGAAGAAATTGCCCGCGACCCTTCGCTCAAAGGCAAGGATCTGGAGACGACCCGCAAGGCCTGCGAGAAATTTGCCTACTTTCCTACCTCGGTGATGAACTTTTTCGAAGGCACCCGTTTCGACAGCCAGAAACACGCGGCCCAGGACTCCCCCTATAAACACCTGCTCAAACCCAAGGCCGGTGGTGCCGCTTTTGCGCTCAATGCCATGTCAGGACATTTGCGAAATCTGCTTGATGTGACCATCATTTACCCTCCGGGCGTGCCCCGTGACCTGCTGGCTTACCTCGGTGGTGCCATGCCATCCATTGAAGTGATCGTTCAGCAGCGGGTCGTGCCTGCCTGGGCCTCAGAGGGTGACTACGAATCCGACCCGGCCTTCCGGGCTCGATTCCAGCAATGGATTGGTGACCTCTGGGCGGAAAAGGACGCCTTGCTGGAAAAAAAGAACGCAACACGCAACACGCAGCACATTTCCTGAGCACCGCAAACCGGGTTTCAATTACCCGCATGCAGGCGTGAGGCGTGTTGCGTGCTAGCGCATTTGGAACCTTTATATGTTTGGCCGATTTCTCAAACCACGCTGGCAACACGCCAATCCCGACATTCGCCTCAAGGCGATCGAACAACTGTCTGCCGAGCAGGACGATGCCGTTCTTGCTCAACTCGCCCGGGGCGACGCCAACGCCCTGGTGCGTGCCGCTGCCACCGGCAGAGTGACCGATTTCAGCCTGCTCGACGAGATTCACCAGCGCGACGAAGCCCCCAGCGTTCGGCAGGCTGCCTCCATGCGCATCATGGCGCTGCTGGCCGGCACCACCGATGACGCTCCCAACCAGGAAACCCGACTGCGACTGATACGGCTGACGGACAACAGCGAAGTGCTGGCCTTTATCGCCGCCAACAGCCCGGACGAAATCTGCCAGCAGGCCGCCATCGAGCGATTGGATGACGACGAGCAACTCTTTCAGCTTGCCGTGGAAAGCCGCACCGAAGCCCTGCGCGTTTCCGCCGCCCAGGGCATTCACAACCTGACGGTTCTCAAGCGCCTCGCCCGCGAGGGCCGTGACAAGCGCGTCACCCGCCTGGCCCGGGATCAGGCGAAAGCCCTGCAGGAGAAAAAGCAGCAGGAGCAGGCAGAGTCTGCCAAGGTGATCCATCTGGCTGACCGACTGGAGCAGCATGCCAAGCGCAGCGTGGATGCTCTCTATGGCCCGCGCCTGGAGCAGCTCGAGCAGCAATGGCAGGACACCAGCAACAAGGCCTCCCCGGAGCTGGCGGAGCGGGTACAGCGAGCCCTTCAACAATGCCGCAATCAGCTTTCCGCAGTTCAGGAAGAAGCCCGCCGCCAGGCGCTGGCCGATACGGCCCGGGCAGAACGCGAAGCTGCCGCCCACAGCCTTTATCAACTCCTGACCCAGAGCACCTCCGAAACCTGGGACCAGCAGCTCGGCGAGCTGCGATCTGCCCTGGCCACCCAGCAACGCCGCTGGCAAAGCGCCAATGAGCAGGCTCCGGCACCGGAAGAAGAACAACGGGCTTTTTCCGATCTCACCGCGGCTTTCGAACGCATGCTGATGTTGGCCGGTGACGCCGCGGATGCCCGGGACTATCCGGACCGACTCAAGGAACTGGCCAGCCAGTGGCCGGCGGAATACCCTCGCCCTTCCGTGCTAATGAGCGTGGACAATTCTCCCGCCTCGGACCAGGCAGAACCGGCTGCCGCCAAGGCGTCCCATTCCACGCCGCACAAGGGCCTGCTGGTGGCACTGAAACGGGAGCTGCGCCAGGGCAACCTGCGCCATGCCAACCGTCTTTGGCACAAAGCCCAGGCCATTATCACTGAAGAGAATGACCGTCACCTGGCCAACCAGCTCGCCCGCCTGGAACCCCGCCGTGCCGAACTGCAGGACTGGCACCGGTTCGCCGCCGAACCGAAAAAAGCCTCGCTGTGTGAACAGATGGAGGCCCTGGCCGACAGCACCATGGATGCCCCGCAACTGGCCAGCGCCATCCAGGCGCTGCACGATGAATGGCGAAGCCTGATGAGCTCTGACCAGGATGAGGACCAGGCCCTGTGGGATCGTTTCAAGGCAGCCACGGACAAGGCCTACGAACCCTGCCGAGCCCACTTTGCCGAGCTGGATGCCCAGCGCCAGGCCAACCTGGAAAAACGCCGCGAGCTGTGCGAACAACTGGAAGCCTTTATCGCCAAACAGAACTGGGACCAGGCGGACTGGCATGGCGTCTGGCAGATTCGCCAGCAGGCCCCCAAGGACTGGAAGCAGCTTCAACCTGTTCGTTTTACCGATGGTCGCGAGGTGCAAAAACAGTTCTCCGCCCTGCTGCGAACGCTGGATGAAAAACTGGCCGACTACGTTACCGACACCAAGGCGGCTCGCGAACGGCTGGTTGATCAGGCCCGCGATTTGCAAAACCTGGAAGATGTGGAAAGCGCCGCGCGCCTGGCGCGCGACCTGCAAAGGCAGTGGCGGGATGCCCCCTGGCTGCCGCCGGCAGAGCACCGCGGCCAGCAAAAGGCTTTCCGGAAAGCCATGGACAGCATCTTCAAAGCCCGTGATCGCAAGAGTGAAGAACGCAAGGCGCAGCAGGATGCCGTGGCCGAAAAGGTCGAAGCCGCCATGGCCCATCTTGAAAGCTGTCTGAATGCGCCCTTCTCCGAGGACAGTGCCAGCCAACTTCGCGATGCTGTCGGCCAACTGGACGAAGCGTGCGAGGAAGGCCCATTACCGCGTCAGCTCAACCGCCAGGTTCAGCAATTACGGCGCCGCGCCAATGAACGACTCTCGCATCAGGGCGAATGGCAACAGCTCAGACAAACCCTGCAAGCCTTGCCCGTTGCAGAGGAATGCGATGAAGCCGCGCTGAACCTGGCGGTGGCCTTTGAAGCCCTGGCCGGAGTACCCAGCCCGGAAGAAGAGCGCCAGCGGCGCCTGCAATGGCAACTGGAAACCCTGTCCAGCGCCATGAAACAGCACAACTTCTCCGCGCTTGAGGAAATGCGCAAATTGCTGGCCGGCCATGAGGCCCCGATCTGTCCGGTGGCCCGTCAACGCATGGAAACCGCCATGACCGTGCTGGAGCCAGGCAATGCGTAACTGGCTATCACGACTGGCGCGTTCTCCCAAAGGCTTGCAGTGGTTTCTGAACCTCTACGGCCCCTATCTCGGGGCCGGCGTCCGAGTGGATTATCTGGCCGAGGACTTTCGGGAGCTAAAGGTCTCCATGGGGCTGCACTGGTATAACCGCAATTATGTCGGCACCCATTTTGGTGGCAGCCTTTACTCCATGGTGGACCCGTTCTACATGCTCATGGTCATGAACGTGCTGGGCAAAGACTATATCGTTTGGGACAAAAGCGCCGAAATCGATTTTCAGCGCCCTGGCAAAGGGCGCGTTCACGCCAGCTTCAAGCTCACCGACGCCATGATTGAAACTATCCGCGAACACACCGCAGGAGGCGACAAGTACCTGCCCACCTGGGAGGTGAGCATTAACGATGACCGGGGAGAAAGGGTCGCCAAGGTGAAGAAGACCCTTTACATCCGTCGCAAGTCAGCGAACCAGGAAGCCTCTGAATAACGCTCCTTGCGTGCACCGAGCAGAGGCTGTTATTGCCCCATGCGGCTCGCCGTGGCCAGGTACTTCAATTCCTTTTCCGTGCTGTCACGGCCCAGCGCCTGATTACGGTGAGGAAAGCGCCCAAAACGGCGAATGATTTCGCGATGCTGATGGGCTGACCGGAGGCTGCTTTCCAGGTTTTCCTGCCAGCAACTATCCGCCTGCTCCTGCAGCGTTGTCATCTGTGTTACGCACAGGTCCTGCAGATCCTCGTCTTCGGCGTGCATCAATGGCATGAGAAAGAATACCTTGCCACACAGTGGCAGTTTCTCCTGCATCCGCCGGGACACCCCTTCCACTGACAAGGTTGCGGCGCGGTGATCGCCGGCAAAAGCCCTGGCGGTACCGCGGTGGATGTGCCGACAAAACTGATCAAGTACCAGAATCAGCGCCAGCCGGGACAGCGGGTGACGCTCCCAGTCCACCAGCTCCTGCTGCAAAGCGGCCTCTACCAGATTGCCGAAGCGGTGCTCGATTTCCGCGTCATCGCCTGGGGTGGCCCGAAACCATTTTCGTGTTGCTGGCGTACTGGGCCAGCCACGCTCCAGACCATCCTCGAACCAGTAATCCAGCACTTCCTGCCAGGGGGAAGAAAAATCAAACATTGCCACCTCCGCTACATTGGCCCGGCATCAGCGGTTCAAGCACGGACAGCGCATGGCGTTTCAACAGCGGCTGGGCGTCCACGGTGGGGTGAATCCCGTCATCCTGCATCCAGCCTTTTTCCACTACACCCTCGAGAAAAAACGGGAACAAAGGCGTGCCGGTGGCGTCAGAGACTTTGGCGAACTGCTGTTCAAACAGCCGGGTATACTGTTGGCCGTAGTTCGGGGGGATACGCATACCAAGCAGGACCGGGTTGGCATCCGCATCGCGACTGGCCTGAACCATCTGCTGCAGGTTGTTGGCCATGGCCAGCGGGGAGAGCCCGCGCAGCCCATCATTGCCTCCCAGCTCGATCACCACGATATCCGGCTGATGACGGTCCAGCAGTGCCGGCAGGCGGGAACGGCCGCCGGCGGTGGTTTCACCACTGACCGACGCATTGATCACGGGGTAATCATCGCAACGCTGGTGAATTTCCGATTCCAGCAGCGCCACCCAGCCCTGCGACTTTTCAATGCCATAGGCGGCACTGATACTATCGCCGAGCACCAATATCCCCCGGGCCAGGGCCGGGACCGATACCATCCATAGTATTGCCAGAAAAAGAAGCCGAACCATGAATACATCTACTCCTGTCTTGAGCGCCAGAAACCTTAGCAAACGTGTGCAGGGGCCGGAAGGCGGTCTGGATTTGCTGCAGGATATCACGCTGAACGTGAATGCCGGTGACAGCCTGGCAATTACCGGACCGTCCGGTTCCGGCAAGTCCACCCTGCTCTCCTTGCTGGCAGGCCTGGATGTGCCCAGCGGCGGCGATGTCAGTCTGCAGGGCAAGGTTTTCAGCGATGGCAGCGAGGATGAAAGAGCCAGATTGCGCGGTGAACACTGTGGCTTTGTCTTTCAGCACTTCCAGCTGGTGGCGGACCTGACCGCCGAGGAAAACGTCATGCTGCCGCTGGAAATCCTTGGCCGCGATGGCGCCCGCAAGACCGCGAGGCACTGGTTGGGACAGGTAGGGCTGGGCAAACGCTGCCACCACTTCCCTGCCCAGCTTTCCGGCGGCGAACAACAACGGGTAGCGCTGGCGCGTGCCTTTGCGGTCTCCCCTTCCCTGCTTTTTGCCGATGAACCCACCGGCAGCCTGGACTATGCCAATGGCGAGCATGTGGCCGACCTGTTGTTCTCGCTTAATCGTGAACAGGGCACAGCGCTGGTACTGGTTACCCACGACCAGACTCTGGCGTCCCGCTGTGCCCGCTCCGTATCGCTGGTGGAAGGACGTCTCGGTGACAGCCTGAACGTTCCATCAAATGGTGCGTAGCAGGCGCATTTTGAGATCGGCTGATGCGTACCCAGCGTAGAGGTAAATCGATGCACTCTAACGAGAATAACGCTATGACCGCCCAACAAAGAACAAGTTACTGGTCTGTAGCGTTTTGGCGGAATTTTCAGGCTCGTGCATGGCGCTCTCCAGCGTTTCGTATTCAAGCTTTGGCGTTACTGGTCGCCGCCTTTGCCATGAGCGCCACACTGATCCTGCGCGACACCGTGGACCAGCGCTTCAATCAGCGCACGGCACAAGCCCTGGGGGCAGACCTGATACTGGAAGGCACCCGTTTCCCCGAGCCGCAACAGCGCCAGCCCTTTGCATCGCTGCCCCATGCGGAAAATGTGAAATTTGCCAGTGTGCTGATCCACGGCGAGCAGTTCCTGCTGGCCAGTATCCGGGCCCTGTCCGATGGTTTCCCGCTGTACGGCGACATGATCGTCAGTGACAGCCGCTTTGGCGATCCCTATCCGGTGAATCATGGCCCGGCAAAAGGCCATATCTGGCTGGCCGGGCAGGCACTGGATCGTCTGGGGCTGAAGACCGGCGAATTCATTACCCTGGGGGAGCGCAGCTTCCTGATCGACAAGGTCATTGTTCAGGAACCAGACCAGCAGGCCGGCTTCTACAGCATGAACCCGCGCGCCCTGATTCATCTTGATGATCTGGAAAGCACCGCCGTACTCGGTGCCGGTAGTCGCTACCGGCACAACCTGCTGGTGCGGGCCAGCCCCCAGGAGCGAACACAACTGCAGGCCGAGCTGGAAAGTACCCTGCGCCCCGACCAGGAATTCGAGACCGTGGAAAACACCGACCTGCGCAGTCGCGGCCCGGTGAAACAATTGTTCCTGTGGTCCCAGCTTGCCGTGATGCTGGTTATCCTGTTGTGTGCCGCCGCCATCTACCTGACGGCCAGCCACCGCGCCCGCCATCAGCAAACCCTGTGCGCCGTCATGAAAACCGTCGGCGCCAGTCAGCGCCAGATTGTACGGCGCCTGCTCGGGGGGGATGCCCTGGCCCTGTTGCTGCCGATTCTTGCCGGCGTTGCCACCGCCGCGTTGCTCGGCCAGGTTGTGATCAACCTGCTGGGCGACAGTGCCCGCTTCCCGGTCATGGCATTGCTCCCCGGCATCCTGGGGCCGATATTGCTGTGGCTGGGCTTTGCCGCGCCCACCCTGTGGTCACATCTTTCCCAGCCTGCCACCAGCCTGCTACAGCACCGTGAGAACCAGGGAGGACACCCCCGTTATGTGCTGGTAATCGCCCTGCTTACGCCGCTACCGCTGGCAGCCCTCATGACCGGTTCACTGGCGGCGCTATGGCCTCTGCTGGCATTGACGCTGGCGGTCGCCGTGGGGCTGCCGCTGGTGTTGTGGCCGCTAATGGCCCTGCTGGACCGGACCAGTGGGCGCATGCCGCTGCCCGCCCGGCTGGCATTCCGCCGCCTCAGTCGACGCAAGACCACCACCCTGCCCCTGCTGGCGGCCATGGTGGTGTCCCTGGCGGTACTGGCCCTGTCTATCCAGACCGGTCGGCAACTGCTGGACGACTGGCAATCGACCCTGCCGGAAAATGCCCCCAACTATTTCATTATCAACCTGTTCGACCAGGACCTGGACGGTTTCAACCACTGGCTGGATGAGCATGACAGCGAATCGCGCCCCCTTTACCCGGTGGTGCGGGCACGTCTCACGGCAATTAACGGTGAGCCGGTACGCGAGGCGGTTACCAAGGAAGAGGACCGGGGCGATCGGGCGCTGAACCGCGACCTGTCACTGACCGAGGCGGATACCCTGCCAGACAGCAACCTGATGCTGGAAGGCCGCTGGAGCGAACAGCCAGGCGAGGTGACCGTGGAAAGCAAGCTGGCCAAAGCGCTGGACCTGTCACTGGGCGACCGCCTTACCTTCACCGGTGCCGCCACCCCGATCAAGGCCGAGGTAGTCGGTCTGCGGGAAGTGGACTGGGAGAGTTTCGCCCCCAATTTCTATTTCATTTTTTCACCGGGCACCCTGGACGCACAAAGCCGTACCTGGATGACCAGCTTCTATCTGCCTCCCGAACAAAGCAGCAAACTCGGCAGCCTGGTGGCCCGTTATCCGCAGATCAGCCTGCTGGACGTGAATGCCATCCTGGCCACCCTGCAGGACATCATTGGCCAGGCCAGCCAAGCCGCATTCTTTGTCGGGCTGCTGTTGATGGCGGCAGCGCTGCTGGTGCTAATGGCCGCCCTGTTGGCCACCGCCGATCAAATGCGCAAGGACAACCATCTGCTGATCGTGATCGGCGCGCGCAGCCGCCTGTTACGGCGCACGGCCGGACTGCAGGCGCTGTTCCTGATCGGTGGCGCGGCGCTGCTGGCCAACCTGATTCATCTGGCCGCGCTGTGGCCACTGGGGCAGCGACTGTTTGACGGGCAACTACCGGTCAGTCTGTGGCTGCTGCTGCCGTGGGCCATTGCTGGCGCCCTGGTGCTACTGGCATTCGTGCTGCCACCGTTGCGCCCCACCCGCTCAACGGGGCGCTCGGGTCAGTAGCCGGTAGGCGGTGAACGCCGCCAGGCTACTGCCCGCCATCAGGGCAGCCATCGGCACCGGGGTGCCATCGTGCCATATCCCCAGCAACACCCCGATCAGACCGGCCAGCAGAAACTGCAAGGTCCCGTTCAACCCGGTAGCCGCACCGCTGTCACGCTCGAACAGCGACAGGAAACTGGCGATGCCGTTGGGCATGCCCAGGGCCACCATGCCGCAGATCAGCATGACCAGTGGCACCACCGCCCACAGGGTCAGATAACCCGCCAGGGTCAGGCCCAGCAGGGTGAGCCCGGCCAGGCTCTGGATGGTCAGGGCCACACCGAAAATGCCGGCGCTGGCGTAACGGCGCAGCAGTAAAACATTCAGCCGGTTCATGCTCAGCATGGTCAGCACGTTGGCACCAAAATAGAGCGGGAAAACCTTGGAACTGATGCCGAAGTAATCCATGTAAAGGAAAGCGGCATCAGTGATGAAAGTGAACATGGCCGAAAAAGCCAGCCCGTTGGCGAGAATGAAGCCCATGGCCGCCCGGTTTTTCAGTACACGCCCGTAGGCAGTGAAGAGCCGCTGGCGAAGAGGTTCTCCCCCCGGCAACGGCACCACCTTGGGGAGCAAAAAGCGCACAATGAAGAACACCAGCACCCCGTAACCGGCCAGCATGTAGAAAATGCTCTGCCAGCCCGCCAGATGCAGCAGCGTGGAACCCAGCGCCGGCGCCACCAGCGGCGCAATCAGCATCACCAGGCCGATGGTGGTCATCACCCCCGCTGCTGCCTGCCCAGTGAAATGATCGCGCACCGAGGCCGCGGCGATCACCACGGTAGCACCACCCCCTACCGCCTGAATGAAGCGGAACAGGTAAAGACCCGTAATGTTCTCACTGATCGGGATGCACAGGCTGCCGACAAAAAACAGCAATAGCCCGGTATAAGCCACCGGCTTACGCCCGAAATGATCCGACAACGGCCCGCCCAGCCACTGCCCCAGAGCCACACCGATCACATAGACGCTGACCGACAGCTCCACATCGTGGATCTCCACAGCAAAATGGCCGGCCATGTTCAGCAAGGCAGGGAGATAGGTATCGATGGCCAATGGCCCCAGGGCCACGAGCGCGCCAAGCATCAGAGCAAGACGTCCAGGGGTGACAGCAGGTTTCATAGGGCTTCCATTTCACTTGATGGGCGGATACTACACCAGCCACTTCAACCCTTCAGTTAATTTATGAATCAGGTTCATTTTTGCTTACTAAAATCCGGACTACCCGGAAGTATTCTCACGCCGAGATCGAAGCCTGCCTGCTTTCAACACTGACGGGTTGCCGTTATAGCGTCTGACTTCCAACGTCCGACTCCAGCCCCGGCCTAACAGGCTGCTGAAAAACCTGAAAAAACGGGTTGCGACCCTATGGCTGGGCTGTGACTATTAGCCCGTTCGCGGGGTCGCTCAACGGCCCGCCAGCGACCCGACTCCCGAGGTGACGGAAGCCGAGAACGGCTTCTCGCACCGGACAGAGGATTGATTACAGGAACCGCATGGAATTAAGCGTCCCTTTCCAGCTTGCCATCATTGCCGTCGTTGCCTTTGCCTGTCAGTGGCTGGCCTGGCGGATCAAGCTCCCCGCCATTCTTCCCCTTCTGCTCACCGGCCTGGCGCTCGGGCCGCTAACCGGTGTGCTAGAGCCCCGCGATGTGTTCGGCGACCTGCTGTTGCCCGGGGTCTCCCTGGCGGTGTCCATCATTCTTTTCGAGGGGGCGATGACGCTGCATTTCGATGAAATTCGCGGCCTGGAAAAGACCGTCCGGCGACTGGTGACCTGGGGGGCGCTGGTCACCTGGGCGGTGGTCACCGCATCCACCTGGTGGCTGCTCGAATTGCCATTTGGAATGTCCCTGTTGTTCGGCGCCCTGGTGGTAGTGACCGGCCCCACCGTTATTGTGCCCCTGCTGCGTAGTGTCCGGCCGGTGAGCAGCGTGGCCCGACTGCTGCGCTGGGAAGGCATTGTTATCGACCCGCTGGGGGCCATTCTCGCGGTTCTCGCCTACGAGCTGGTCGTTGCCAGCGGCCAGGAAGGCGCCCTGCTTCATACCGCCTGGCTGTTTTTCCAGACCATCGGCATCGGTGCCATTATCGGCTGTGCGGTGGCCTTTGCCCTGGCTGAATTGCTGCGCCGCCATCTGGTGCCGGAATACCTGCGCAGTTTCCTGGTGCTGTCTTCCGTGATCGGTGAATTCGTACTGGCCAATGGCCTGAGTGAAGAATCCGGTCTGGTGGCGGTGACAGCCACCGGCATTGTGCTGGCCAACCGCAAGGGAGTGCGCACGGACGACATTCTCCACTTCAAGGAGAACCTGTCCGTTATGTTGATTTCCGGGCTCTTCATCGTGCTGGCGGCACGCCTGGAAATGGCAGAACTCACCCGGCTGGGTGTCACGGCTCTGGCCATACTAGTCATTATTCAACTGGTGGCGCGGCCGCTTTCCGTGCTGGTTTCCACCGCCGGCTCTTCGCTGAATTGGCGGGAAAAATCCCTGCTCGCCTGGATTGCACCACGCGGCATCGTGGCAGCGGCCATCTCGGCCCTGTTCGCTGAACGGCTACAGCAAAACGGCGTAGCCGGCGCCGAGATGCTGGTGCCGCTCACCTTCATGGTGATTATCGGCACCGTGGCCCTGCAAAGCCTCACCGCCCGCCCCATGGCTCGCCTGCTGAAGGTCGCAGAACCTGCCCCGCGGGGTTTCCTCATCATTGGTGCCAACCCGGTAGCCCGGGCCATTGGTCGTGCCCTGCAGAAAAACCAGTACCCAGTGATGGTGACGGACTCCAGTTGGGAATCTATCCGCGCGGCGCGGATGGAGGGGCTGGGCACCTTCTACGGCAACCCGGTCTCGCAACATGCCGACCAATATCTGGACCTGGTAGGCTACGGCAAGCTGCTGGGACTTAGCCCCCGTCGGGAACTGAACACCATGGCCACCATGCGATACCGCCTGGAATTCGGCGAGCCGAACATTTTCAGCCTGCCGACCCAGAAATCAGAAAAGGAAGTCAAACACGAAGTGGCACCGGAGCATCGGGGCGCCACCCTGTTTGGTACCGACATGACCTATGCCCGCCTTGCCAGCCTGATGAGCAAGGGCGCCGAAATCCGCAAGACCAGAATCACCGAAGAATTTGATTTCCAAGCCTACCTGAAAAGCCCAGGCCGCCAGGTGTGGCCGCTGTTTGCCATTGACCCGCGAGAGCGGATTTATGTCTTCACCGCCGAAGATCAACCCGAACCCAAAGCCGGCTGGCATGTGCTGGGTTTAATAAAAGAAGACCCGGCCAAGGAAGAAGCGAAGGCGGAAGCCCGCGCGGAAGCAGCAGCGGAGCGCAAGGCGGAAAAGGAAAAAGCCGCCGAGAACAAGTGAAATTCGCCGTCCGAGTGACGGCTCCCACAGAGGCTGCTTGCAGGCGAGCCGGGCTGGAAAATCCAGGCCGATGTTCGCTTGCAAGCAAGCGTCTACAACCGGACTACTCCGATACGAAGGTGTCAATCAGTCCACAGACACGGCCATCGTCCAGCCGGCAGTCCGGGCTGCCCTGCCAGGTTGTCATGGCATCACGCATGCGCTGGCTCAGGGACTGAAGCTCGGCGATCTGGGCCTCTACCTGCTCCAGGCGGGTTTCGATCAGGGTGCGCACCTGGCCGCAGGGGCTCTCCCCTTCCTCCGAGGCTTTGGCCAACGCCAGAATGTCGGTCAGGGTAAAGCCCAGGTAGCGGGCCTTGAGCGCAAACCGCAACAGCCTTAAATCCGTATTTCCGTAACGGCGGTAGCCATTGCCGGCGTCACGAGCCGGCCTGAGCAGACCAATTTCCGTGTAGTGACGCACTGTTTCCGTGGTGGTATCTGCCTTGCGGGCCAGATCGGACACTCGCATTGACTCATTTCTCCTTACCAGGACTGCAGCTTGTCGGGGACAGGCAACGCTTGCAGATGATAGTGCCGTTGAATGGCCGCCTCGACCAGCGAGCGACCCAGTTGCTCAGACAGCGCATCGAGAAATTCCGTTCCCCCCTGCGTGGCCCCCGAGCCGGCCAGATAACATTGCAAGGCCACGTCCGAAAGTATGGCCAGATGATGACGCAGTGCGGCGGACTGAAGCTCGGTTGCCACCCAGTCACAATGCTGGCTGTCGAGGGCGTAATGGCCTGTCATCAACCAGAAATATGGATCATCACCCAGGGCGTTTTCCAAAGCTTGCTGCAAGGCCTTTGCCGTCTGCCGCTCCCCTTGGGCAAAGACCTGCCGCCAGGCCCACAAAGTCGGGCCACTGCTTTCAGGTTGATGGCTGGTGGCCTGCTGCTCACAGGACTGCCCGCTGCACTGGGCGAGCCACAGAGCCGCTGCGGCGGGATGCTGTGCCACATACTTCCCCAGTTCGTCAGAATCCGGCGCCCTGGAAAGGAGCGCGAGAAAAGCCCGCCCTTCTTTTTCCCGGAACCAGGGAGCCAACGCCACCAGCTCGCTCAGCCTCAATCCGGAGGCATAGTCATGCCATTCGGTGAGTGCATAGTCAGGGCCGGGCTTGCCTTCGATGCGAACGTAGGTAAAACCGCCATCGGCAAAATGCAGGCGCACACGTGCCGCAAAGCGTTGATCATTCTCGTTGAAACCGGTGATGGCAAACCGGGAAACCGGCACATCGGCCAGCCACTGCTGCAATACCGGGTCGGGCAACGGCGCCAACGACTGACGCAGGATAACGGGCTCCAGGGAGCCGCTGGACAGATCCTTGCGCAGCGCCTTCAGGGTAGCGCTGTCGTCAGCGGCCATGACCTGCTGCATCCCTATCAGCATCAGAAACGGTAGTATCAGCCAGCGCAGCATGGCGTTCCTTTTATGGTTGAAGGGCTTCAGGATACAGGCTTTGGGTTGGACATTTCACCGTTGGAGCTTTGCTCGAAAAGCGAATGGCACCGCACTGGAAAGTTCGCTTTGCGAGCAAAGCGCCAACGGCGATGGGTGTTGCTATACCTTGGCCGGGTAACCGGTGATCTGGCGAATGGAACGATAGAGCGGGGAAAGACGCCCGTACATCTTGCGGTATACCTGCCGGTACAGGGCGTCGTAGCGGTCGACCAATGCCGCTTGTGGTTCAAAGCGCTGGCCCGGTCGGGTCATGGCGGCCACGGCGTCGGGATAATCCGGGTGGATACCCGCCCCCACAGCAGCATTGATCGCCGCGCCCAGGCCGGACGTTTCCGACGTGTGAGGCCGCTCGGCGGGCAGGCCAAAAATATTGGCGGTAATCTGCATGATGGCATCACTCTGGGAGCCACCCCCGGAAACGCGCAGGGATTTCACCGGCACACGATTGCGCTTTTCCAGCCGCTCCTTCCCTTCGCGCAGGGCATACGCAATCCCTTCAATGATTGCCCGGTACAGATGGGCGCGGGTATGCACGTCGCCAAAACCGATAATAGCGCCCTTGGCTTCGGGTCCGGGGATTCTCACACCCGGGTTCCAGAACGGTTGCAGTGTCAGCCCCATGGCCCCCGCTGGGGACTCGTCCAGAAAACGCTCGAACAGGGTCTCCGGTGACACCCCCAGCTCCTGGGCCTGCTGCACCTCCTGCTGGGCGAATTCGCGCTTGAACCAGTTCACCATCCAGTAGCCACGCTGGACGATGATTTCCGAGTTGTAGCGCTCCGGCACCGCCGCACCATAGGCCGGCACAAAAGGGATGGGTTCCACATAGCGGGCATTGCAGGTGTTGAAGGTGGCCGTGGTGCCATAGCTCAAATTGCCGATATCCGGCGTAAAGGCGCCGGCGCCGAGGACCTCGCAGGCCTTGTCGGCACCACTGGCGATCACCGGTAGCCCGGCCGGGATGCCGGTGTGGCGACTGGCCCTGGCAGTAACCTGCCCCAGCGATTGCCCCGGGGGCACCAGCTCCGACAACTGGTCACGGCGTACACGCAGTGCTTTCCATTTCAGATCATGGGCCGCAGCCCATTGCAGGCCCTTGTAATCAAACGGCAGATATCCCACCTGGGACGCGGTGCAGTCGCGGATTGCATCTGTCAGGCGATAATTCAGGTACCCGGAAAGTAGCAAGAAGTGCGCCGTGCGCTGCCAGATTTCCGGCTCGTCCACGGCCAGCCAGTTACATTCCGCCTTGGATTGAAACTGACGCAGGGTTTCCCCCTGGCCGAGTAGCGACACGGGCGCGGCATACCAGAGAGGTAGCCGGGGGAAGTCATGGGTGCGTCGCTGGTCCAGCCAGATCACCGCCGGCCGCAGCGGCTTCATGGCCTTGTCGAGGCAGACTACCGAGGCGCGCTGCGTGGTCAGAGAAACCGCCACGATCCGCTCGCGCAGCTCAGGGTGCTGCTCCCACAGCCCCTGACAGGCCTGCCCCAGCATTTCCCAGAAGTAATCGGCGTCCTGTTCCGCCCAGCCTGGCCGGGGTGAGACATAGGGTTCGATATGCTGCTGGGAGCGGGCCACCAGCTCTCCCCGGGCATTGAACAGCATGGCCCGGCTACTTTGCGTGCCCTGGTCCAGGGCCAGCAGCAAGGGCTCGTTCATCCGCAGGCCTTCCGAGGTTCCGCAGCGGGCACGCCGTAGTAGCGCTGATGGATATCAAGATAACGCCGCACTTCCTGGTCCCAGCGCTGATCATCCCACTGCAGTTGCGCCTGAATGGCCGCCTTCATTGGTTCCAGCACCGCCATGCCGGCAGCGGGGTTGAGCAGTCCGAGGCGGGTGCGGCGAAGCATCAGGTCATCCAGATGTACCACCGCCTCCTGCTCCAGAATCCACTGGATAAAGGCCGGCTCGGTCTGGTCCGCCTGCATGAAAGACTCCACCGCCCGAGGTGCATCCGTGATGGGGGTAAAGCCGGGGGCGTCGGACTTCTGCTCACGACGATGTGTGGTTTCATCCAGTAGCCCGGCGGCCAGCAGCGCGTCCAGGGCGATCAACCGAAAGGTGGTCAGCTTGCCACCGCTGACGGTGACGACACCGTTGTCACCCCACACCGCATGGTCACGCCGCTCCTTGGAAGGATCGACCCCCTTGCCGGAAGCAATCACCGGGCGTACCCCGGCGATGGTGGAATAAATATCCTCCCGTGATACCGGATGCTCGGTGAATTGGGTGTTGACCAGTTTCAGCAGATAATCCACTTCCTGATGGCTGGCGGCGGCTTCGATATCCATGTCCTGGGGATGGTCCAGATCCGTGGTGCCGACACAGGTGACGCCCTCCCAGGGGAAGACAAAAACAGGGCGACCATCGTCGGGATGCATCACCGTCAGGCAGTCTTTTACCGGCAGCTTGGCTGGATCGACGAAAAGGTGGCTGCCACGCAAGGGGCGCACCCGGGGATCGCTGCCGGAAAGCCGGTCTGCCCAGGCGCCGGTGGCGCTGATCACCCGGTGAGTGTTGAGCGTCGCGGTTTCGCCGCTTTCCCGGTCCTTGACCTGCACGCGAAAGCGATCACCGTCACGGGAGGTGGACTCCACCCGGGTATAGTTGCGCACCCAACCACCATGACGGCAACCTTCCAGCAGGGTACGCATGACCAGGCGACAGTCATCGGTGAGAGCATCCGTATAGCTCATGGCGCCGGTCAGGTCATCGCCCTTGAGGTCCGGCACCCGTTGCAGCACCTGTTCGCGACTGAGGTAACGATGATCGCGAATGCCGGCGAGGAAATCGTACAGCCAGAGCACCGCCTTCATGGGCCAGCGCCCGGGGAAAACCCCTTTGCGCAAGGGAAACAGGTAGGTGGCACGCTCCACCAGGCCGGGCAGTTCCCGGATCAGACGTTCCCGTTCCAGCAGGGAATGGCGGGTAAGACGAATGTCCCCCTGGGCGATATAGCGCAAGCCGCCATGTACCATCTTCGAAGACCGGCTGGAGGTGCCCCAGGCGAAATCCGTCTGTTCCAGCAGCAACACACGGTGCCCCCGGCGAGCCGCTTCCAGCAACACGCCGGCACCGGTGATGCCGCCCCCAATGACGATCAGATCCCACTCTTCCTGTTCCACTGCAGCCAGACTGCGGCGTTGACCCAGCATTACTCCGTCCCTGATTGATGTTGCGGTGCGTCTTCCAGCAGGCAACCGGGATTAAGCCGGTGCTGTGGATCAAAATACCCTACCAGTTGGCGCAGGGCGCCCATCCCCTGCTCCCCCTTTTCGTGCTGGAGCCAGGGCGCGTGGTCTCGCCCCACGCCATGTTGGTGGCTGATGGTGCCGCCGTGGGCGACGATGGCATCGCTGGCCGCCCGTTTCATGGCCTGCCAGCGCGCCAGTGTGGCCTCATAACTGTCGCTGCAGCGGAACACATAGGTGGTATAGATACTGGAGCCTTGCGGATAAAGATGCGACAGGTGCGTGAAAACATGCACCCGGCCGTCATCGCCGGCGTTATCACGCACCGCCTGCTCCATGGCCCGCATGGCAGCGGTGACGTTTTTCCAGTCCACGGCGGTCTCGAAGGTATCCACCGCATAGCCATGCTCCCACAGCCCATGGCGCAGATACGGTGACCGGAACCGGGATTCTTCCCATTTTTTCCCCAACAAGGTGCCCACCAACACACCGCCGGCGGCTCGCAGCCGCTTTTTCACCATGCCAAGCGTGTGGCGGACCAGGGATTTATCGCCGGTAAGCCCGAAGGTAATCATGCATTTGTCGTCCCCGCAGCCACGCAGGGACAGGTAGCGATGCAGCATGCCTACCATTTTTTCATGGCCGGCCAGCATCAGGTGAGTGCGGGTTTCTTCCGCGTTGGAAAGCCGCAACATGGAAAGCGGCAGTTTTGCCTGGGTCAGCTCGCGAACCAACGCAATCGCCGTGTCCCAGTCCGGGGCAAAGGCCACCTGGAAGGTTTCGCTTTCCGGTAACGGAGTCACGCGCACTTTCACTTCGGTGATCACGCCCATGCGCCCTTCCGAGCCGAGGATCATTTCGCGCAGATCCGGGCCGGCGGAAGATGCCGGAATGGTGGGAATGTTCAGTGTCCCCTGCGGGGTTTCCACCCGTCCTCCGGCAAACATCTGTTCAATGCGCCCGTAGCGCATGGATTGCTGGCCACTGGAACGACTGGCCACCCAGCCACCGATGGTGCTGAGCTCCCAGGACTGGGGGAAGTGGCCCAGCATGTAGCCCTGCGCGCGCAGCTGCGCTTCCACCTGCGGCCCCGGGGTGCCGGCCCCGAAGGTGGCGATCTGGCTTTCCCGGTCCAGTGCCAGCAACTGGTCCATGGCGGCCAGTGACAGGGTCAGGACCGGCGCATCCGATGGCGGTGGATTGATATGCCCGGCCACGGACGTGCCGCCGCCATAAGGAATCACCACCACGCCCTGCTCCGCGGCCCAGTCCAGCAAGGCCCGCACCTGGTCACTGTTTTCGGGGGTGGCCACGCCATCGGGGAACCGTTTAAAGTCGCCGGACCGCATGGCCAGCCAGTCCGGCAGGCTCTGCCCCCGGGCATGGCGAATGCGGGTTTCGTGGTCGGTCTTTATCAGCGGATGGGCAGGCAGGCGCGATGGCGGCACCTGTTTTTCCACGCTGGCCAGTTCAGCATCCGTCAGTGGCGTGGCGGCACCCAGCCGCTCCTGCAGAAATGCCAGGCCCGAAGCCTTGAGAGGGTAATGATTGGCGCTGTCGCCCCAGCCGTTCCAGCGTCGCATGCAAGGACTCCCTGTTCAGAATCTGCTTTTTTGCCTGGATATCGGCATCGTTAGCAGGCTGCCGGGCATGTTAGCGCTGCACGGCGTCCTTTTCACTGGCGTTGCGGGTCAGTGCATGGACAATTTCGGACACTGCTGTCAGGAATCCTTCAGTAGCCAGCCTCGCCAGCCCCGTGAGCGCACGGCCGAACGCTCCGCTTCCAGGGTGGCCAGCATATGCTCGATGGACGCGGAGACCTGATCGCGCAGGGCCCAGCATGCCTCCCTGTCACCCGCCCGCCCCGACCAGGGTGCGGTGGAAATCGGCTTGCCGATCTGAAACCACAGCGGCTCGGGCTTGGGAATCAGGGTCGGGCCCACGCCGCGACCTAGTGGCATGAAAGTATCACCATCGCGCATGACCTGATTGAGACGCCGCGATTTGAGCAACAGCTTGCCCAGACGGGACTGACGAAAATCCTGACCGTCGTAGAGCACGCGATAGGTTCTGTCACAGCCCGCCGAGGCAAACGGGATAATGTCGTAACCGTTTTCGATGGCCATGCGGGCAAAACCGGTACGCTGCTTCCATACCAACCGATGCACTTCATCGCGGCGCATGGCCACTTCGCGGGCACCACCAGGAAACACCAGTACAAACTGACCGCTTTGCATCAGTGCCCGGCAGTTGTCGGGGTTTCCCTCCACTGCGCCCCAGCGCTGCAACAGCTTGCCCCAACCGGGCACCTGGAAGTGCAACCGGTCACCCAGGGCACGGGGAAAGACCCCGGTCTGGCGATACAGGGCCAGCACGAACAACGGGGAATCGATCAGCCCGTACAGCCCATGGTTGCCGACAAACAGTGCCGGGCGCTGCGGGTCAACATTATCGGCCCCTCGCAGTCGTGGCTGAAACCAGGCACTGGAAGGCGCCAGCAAACGCTCCATGAGCTTGACCGGTGGTGGCGTAAAATCGTCAGAAGTCAATGTCTTATCCGTAAAACTGCAACTGGTTACCAATGTTGGAAACGCGCCACTTTACCAGCTTTTACACGACAGCTATGGTTCATTCAGGCCTAAACCATTACAAAACCAGTAAGTGATACATTCCCTAAGGAGCTTCCATGAAACGTTTTGCCGGGTGCCTTGCCCTTGCCGGTGCCGTTGCCATCAGCGGCTGTAGCACCATCAACCCCTACACCGGTGAAAAACAGACCTCCAAGGCCACCTCGGGTGCCGCCATCGGCGCCGTGGCAGGCGCCCTGATCGGTATTGCCACCTCCGACAGCGCCAAGGAACGCAAGGAACGTGCCCTGGCCGGTGCCGGCATCGGTGCCGTTGCCGGCGGCGGCGTGGGCTACTACATGGATGTCCAGGAAGCCAAGCTGCGCCAGAAACTGGAAGGCGCCGGCGTTTCCGTGACCCGTAACGGTGACAACATTATCCTGAACATGCCGGGCAACCTGACTTTCGATACCGACAGCACCACGGTGAAGTCTTCCTTCCAGCCGGTTCTCGATGCCGTGGCGGAAGTCCTCAAAGAGTACGAGTCCACCATGATCCAGATCGCCGGCCACACCGACAGCACCGGCGGCGACCGCTACAACCTGCTGCTTTCCCAGAATCGTGCCCAGGCCGTGGCCAACGTGCTCGGTGGTTATGGTGTGCAACAGGTGCGCATGGACATCGTCGGCTTTGGCGAAACCCAGCCGATTGCCAGCAACAGCACCGCCAGCGGGCGCGAACAGAACCGTCGTGTCGAGCTGACCCTGATCCCTTACACCGAGTAAGTCCCCCGGAGGGCGCCCGGCGCCCTCCTTCCTCCCCTGCCTGCATCTCCCCAAGCGATTGCCGCTCTGCCAACGGGGCCCGGAATGAGGGGGTTCTCCGCTATGGGTTACGGTGCTGGCCTTGTCTTGTTCAATTCAAACGCAACATCACGGGTGCGCTCTCCTCTCGACCGCCCAACATGGTATAACCGGACTCAAGAGAGGAAAGTCCATGACCACCGCCACTGATCAGACCGAATCCCGTCGCCTCGCGGTGCTGCGTCGCGACAGCCAGGCCGATGGCCACTTTGTCTATGCCGTGCTGTCCACGGGCATTTTCTGCCGCCCCTCTTGCCCCTCGCGCCGGCCAAGGCCTGACAACCTGCGCCTGTTTGATACGCCACAAGAGGCTATCCGCGCCGGCTATCGCCCCTGCCTGCGCTGCCACCCCCTGGATGATACGAATCCATCGGCCGCTACGGTGATCACCCTGTGCCGACATATCGAGCGGAGCGACAGCACACCCTCATTGTCGGAACTGGCGGCTCTGGCCGGCTGGTCGCGGCATCATCTACAGCGCCGTTTCAAGGCGCTCACCGGCGTGACCCCTTATCAGTATTTCCAGGCCATTCGCCGGCGCCGTCTGGGCAAAACCCTGCGCGAGCCTGGTTCCGTGACCCGGGCCTTTCTGGATGCCGGCTTTGCCTCCGGCGGACATGGCTATCAGCATGCCGACCGCCTCATCGGCATGTCGCCGGGCAGCTACAAGGCCCGCGGCAAGGGAGAAACCCTGCATTTCGCCATCGGTGAATGCAGTCTCGGCCAGGTGCTGGTTGCCAGTAGCGAACGGGGTGTCTGTGCCATCAATCTTGGCGACGATCCACAACAATTGCTGCATGAACTGGAAGAACGGTTTGCCAATGCGACGCTCATCCCCGGTGACGGCCCATTCAACGAGACCGTCGCCACCGTTATCGGACTGATCGAATCCCCAGGCACGTCGCCAACGCTGCCATTGGACATTCGCGGCACGGCCTTTCAACAACAGGTCTGGCAGGCACTGCTCGCCATTCCCGCCGGCACCACGCTTTCCTACCAGGCCCTGGCCGAACGTATCGGCAAACCCGGTGCCGCCCGGGCGGTGGCCTCCGCCTGTGCCGCCAACACTCTGGCCGTGGCCATTCCCTGTCATCGCATCGTGCGCAATGACGGCGGCCTGTCCGGCTATCGCTGGGGCGTGGAACGCAAGCGGGCCTTGCTGGAACGGGAGGCGCACTGAGTGCCTGTCACGCACACCCGGATCCCCCTGCCCGAGTCCTTTGACCGGGACACCTTTCTGGATTTTCATCGCCGTGATGGCGAAGGCACCGCGGAGCGAGTGGATGGCCAGACCCTGATAAAAGGGTTGTCTCTTGATGGCCCCGCCATGCTGACCGTGCGATTCCGCCCCCGCAGTGTACAGGCAACGCTGGACGCCCCCGGCTTGCCGCCATCGCCGGCGCCCCTGGTCCGTCACCTGCTGGGCCTGGATCAGCCTGTCGAGGCATTCGAGCAGCGCTATGCCCGGCACCGCGAGCTTGGCCGGTTGCTGAAAACCCAGAGCGGGCTGCGCATTCCCCAGTGTGCAACCCCTTTTGAAGCCTTGAGCTGGGCCATTATCGGCCAGCAGATCAGCGTCCGTGCCGCCGTGGCCATTCGCCGGCGCTTCATCGTTTGCTTCGGACCGCGCCTGGATAACGGCCTCTATTGCTATCCCTCGCCGGACAGGCTGGCAAACGCCTCTGTGGCAGACCTGAAGTCCTGTGGTTTTTCCGTTGCCAAGGCTGAGACCCTTTGCCGGGTGGTTCAGGCCTGTCGACAATCCGGCCTGCTGCCGATCCCCGGTGACGAGGCAACAGACGAGGCCCTTCGGGAACGTTTGCTGGCCATCAAGGGGCTGGGGCCCTGGAGTGTGAATTACGCGTTACTGCGTGGCTATGCCGACCTGGATGGCAGCCTGCATGGTGATGTGGCCGTGCGGAAGGCGTTGCAGCGCCTGCTCAGGCGGGAGCAGCCCATGTCAGCGAGGGACACTGAGCAATGGCTGGCCGGGTTCTCGCCATGGCGAGCCCTGGTGGCGGCCCATCTGTGGCGGTCGCTGTCACTGAGTGCCTGATCTCGCCAGCCGCCACCCGAGAATCGCCAGGGGCACACTCAGGGACATGACCAGCAGATACGGCCAGCGGTGATCCAGTGTGTAAAGCCCGGTTCCCACCAAGGGGCCAAGGATGAACCCCAGTGCCGGACAGGCACTGGCCAGGCCAGCTACCCGCCCCTGTTCCTCGGGACTGACCCGCAGGCTGGCCAGCGACATCACCGCCGGCATGCCGAAACCCAGGCCAAGCCCTACCAGCATCACCGCCACGCTCATGGCCCATTTCTGGTCAGCCAGCCACAGCACCAGCGCACCGGTGGCAATGGCGGGAATCGCCAGCCCGATCAGCAGCGTCGCCGGCGCTCGCAGCCATTGCACCACGATAATCTGCCCGGCCAGGGACATGACGGCAGCGGCCATCATGGTCAGCCCCAACGCCCGGGCCGCCTCAGCCGGCGACAGGGCAAAATGGTCCTGAAACAGAAAACCCAGGGTCTGCTGGATCAACGCAAAACTCATGAACAGCATGACCCCGGTGAGCAGCAGGTCCCGCAGGCGCGGGTCCGCATAGGCGGCCAGCCCTTTCCGCAGGGTCTGCCCCAGAGTGAGGGTTCTTTCGCTGGGCTGGTGTGGAGATTGCGGCAACCACCAGGCAGCCAGGAGTGCCATCAGCCCGGTCAGCAGCGCCACACCATAAAGGGGAAAGACCAGCGCCACCGCCACCAGGACACCGCCGGACACCGGGCCGATCACGGTGCCCAGATTATTGGCCGCCCCGATGCGCCCCATCCCCTGAGTGCGTTGTTCCGGGGTAGTGATATCGGCGGTGTAGGCCGCGGCCGCCGCCGGGGTAGCAGCCATGATGGCCGCCTGCAACATGCGGCTGACCACCAGGCCGGCCAGCAGGAGCCCGCCGGCCACCCAACCGCGCAACCCGGCATCAAACACCAGGGCAAAAGCCAGCGTTCCCAGGGAATAGCCGGTCAGGCCGATTACCAGCACCCGCTTGCGCCCCAGGGACTCGCTGAAGGTACCCCATACCGGGCTGGCCAAGGCGAACACCAGTGACGAACAGCTGATGATCAGCCCCACCTGCATTTCCGCCAGGCCGGTAGCACGCCCCAGCGAGGGCAACAGCGTGAAAACCAGCGTCTGGCCCAGGGCAGTTACCCCCACGGCCGCAAGAAGGATTGTATGACTGAGCACAGGCGAGCTAGTCTTGCCCACGCTATCAGGGGAAGGATTTTGCAGTGACATATTCCACTTCCACTCTGGGCGACTGGCTGGCGGATGTTCCTTTCACGCTCGCCCTGTCATCCGGATTTTTTGGTTTCTTTGCCCACTTCGGGGTGGTCAAGGCCCTGCACGAACAGGGGCTGAAACCGGCCCGTTACTGTGGCTCCAGCGCAGGCGCTCTGGTGGGCGCCTGCATGGCCGCCAGCGGCGATTGTTCCGCGCTGGAGCAACGCCTGTTGTCGCTGGGCAAGGCAGATTTCTGGGACCCATCCCCGGCCTGGGTCTGCTGGCGGGTGATGCCTTCCGGCAAATGCTGAAGGACTTGCTACCGGTATCGGATTTGGCGCATACCTCCACCCCCGTTGCCGTTTCCGCCTGGCATGGCGGCAGCCGCCGCACCCGGGTGCTTGCCAGTGGAGACCCGGTGGAGGCGGTCTATGCGTCCTGCGCCGTCCCCTTCCTTTTCCAGCCGGCCCGGATACAGGGTGGCTATTACTGGGATGGCGGCATCGCGGATCGGCACGGCCTGGCCAGCACCTGGCCCGGCGAGCGCGTACTTTACCACCATCTGCAGTCCCGATCGCCATGGCGCCGGCCCAACAGCCCTGCCCTGGAGCCGCCACGTCGTCCCAACCTGATAACCCTGGCCATTGACGACCTCCCCCGTTCCGGGCCGAACCGGCTGGACCAGGGGAGGATAGCACTGGAAAAGGCGTATCAGGCGACCCGGCAGGCCCTGTCCCGGCCTTTGCCGGAAAGACCCTTCGCCTGAACGGTGAATTGAGGTTTTGGGAAACAATGCGGCGGCGCCTGCAGCAAGGCCTGGCTCAGCGCCTCAACGTCATACCGGGGTTATTCGCTTCGCCCACTCCTTGGACGCCCCTGGAAAGACAAAGACGACCAGAAGCAGGCTCCGGGGTACAAACGCAATGAATACCCCGGAGACACGCAATCAACAAAGGCGTCAGGAGGCTTCGTCGTAGAGGGGCTTGGACAGTTCCGCCCAGTCGATCTGGCCGTCATCCACCAGGTTTTCGAATTGCAAAATCCCCAGCTCCTCGAAACGGGGGCGCACCGATTCGGTGAGCAACCCGATCCGCTTGAGGTTGGGCATGATGCGGGTGAACAGCAGGTTGCGGAACTGGGCCATGATGGACGAGGACAACACCTGCTCGCGGGCGGCTTCCACATCCCAGCCGAAATGCTCGAACACTTCGGTGCTGATCAGGCGTTCGCGCATGACCACGCAGGCCTCGAAGGCAAAGTGCGCCCTTTCCTCTTTCTCTTCTTCAGAAAGCGTCTCAACAAAATCCTCTAAGTAATTGACACCAAAGGTAACGTGGCGAGCCTCATCGCGAATCACCAGGTGGATAATCTGCTTGAGCAGCGGGTCCTGGGCGGTGAGCTTCAGGGTATTGAAGGCGGCCAGCGCCAGCCCTTCAATGATGATCTGCATGCCGATGAATTTCAGGTCCCAGCGTGGGTCGGAGAGGATCTTGTCCAGCAGGGCCTTCAGGTTCGGGTTGACCGGATAAAGGATGCCGATCTTTTCCTGCAAATAACGGGTGAACACCTCCACATGGCGGGCTTCGTCGAAGGTCTGGCTGGCGGCATAGAGCTTGGCATCATAGGTGGGCGCACAGCTTGCCAACTGGGAAGCCACCAGCAGGGCCCCCTGCTCACCGTGCATGAACTGGGCCAGCATCCAGGCCAGGTTATGCCACCCGAAACGCAGTTTTTCCTCATCACTGAGGGCTTCGAAGGTGTCCCAGCCATTGAACGGGTTAAAGGACTGATCCAGGGGAATTTCGCTCTTGGGGAAATTCTGGCTCCAGTCCAGGTCCATATCGGCGTTCCAGTTCAGCTCCTTGCCGAGCCGGTAGAGCTTGCGGATACGCCCGTCCGCGGAGGAATAATCCCAGTTGTAGTGGCCGGTCAGCGGCGTCTGGAAGATTTCCACCACATCCTCAACGTGGGCCGGGGTGAGCTTGTCTTCGATATCATCGGCGCCGGGACCATCCCAGTTCTCGTAGATGCTGACCGAGGTGGGCGGAGCGGTGACCTGTTTTATTTTCATTGAGACACCCTTATTCAACGTTGTCGCGCAAACCAGAGCCAAAGGGGCTCTGACGGTTCACTTCAACGCTAGGCGGATGTCGGGGCCGAGGCAATGTCGTGTTATGACAAACCCTGTGACGGGTGACGCAAAATCACAACTCGAAGGGGCCCTGATTGCGGCTCTTGCGTGAGGCGTTTCGTGGAATTACATGGAAACGGGGTGAGTCATGCTTTCACGCTTACACGCACCACGCTTGCACGCCATCCTGCAAACGGCGGGGCCGCGGACGAGGCCCTCGCCTCTCAATAGGCAAGCTGTTCGCTTTCAAGCAAACCTACACATGGCCAACTCGCTGAGTAAAGGTGCCGATCCTCTTATCCGTGATGAACCCGTTTTTTGCGTGCAAGCGTGCTGCGTGTCAGCGAACAACATCACCCCTCCCCCGGATTTGCGAAGAGGCGCTCAGGTATCCGCTGTCACATCATCCGACAGCAGGAAGTGGGCGCGGGCAATGGCGATGGGCTCCTGGCGATTCTTTTGCCAGGCACTGATGTGCACATTGGCGATCCGGCGGCCCAGGCGGGTGATGCTGCACTCCGCATAGGTATCCCGGAACAGCCCGGCACGCAGATAGTCAATGGTGAAATCGATGGTCTTGGGTACCCGCGGCTCGCCCATCTGCAGCAGGATAAAGATGATTGCCGCCTGCTCAATGAAACCGGCCACTGCCCCGCCGTGCAGGGCTGGCAGCGTCGGGTTGCCCACCACATTGTCATGTCTGGGCAGCACAAAGGTTAGCTCATCCCCCTGCGCCAGCACCTTGATACCCAGAAAACGCGCATAGGGCACCCGATCAATCAGGGCCTGGTAGTCGCTCTCGCCTGTGCGGCATTCTTCTATCAGCGTCTTCAGTGCTTTCATTGTCCCACCACCTTGCCCGCGTTATCGATTTTCAGTCGTGTGTAGGTTGCCAGTCCGGTGGCTATGGGTTCGTCCTCGTTACCCTCCTCCCAGGTGGTGATCCGTACAAAGGCCACATGGTTGGTCAGCCGATAGCAGCTTGCCTCACAGACCACCGCGGCTCCCTTGGCCGGCCCGCGCAGGTGATCCACGCGAAAATCGATGGTGGGAGTAATTTCGAAGGTCGGGAAGGTCCGACAGGTGACCGACATGCCTCCCGCATGGTCCATCATGGCGAAGATGGCCCCTCCATGCATGACGCCTGTATCCGGGTTACCCACCAGGTCCTCGCGCCACGGCACCCGGACGCGAACGGCATTTTCCTCGGCGCTGACGACCTGCATGCCCAGGACCACGGAGTGTCTGACGGACTCCAGGAACCGGTTGCAGACATCAAGACGGGTGTAAGGTAGAGATGACTCTGTCACGACGGCCAATGCCTCCTGTTCTGCGGACGCGCTAGATTAGTGTCTCAAGAGACGGTTGCCAATGCATGAAAAGATAAACATTCCTTCTTGAAGTGTTACTTTTCTACACTGGAATTGGCAAAGTCTCCCGTTACCATCCCCCTCTTCCCTGTGACCGGAGCCAGTTGAATGGCAACACCATCGCGTCTGAAAACCGGCCTGCGTGCGGTGGGCCACATTGTCGAGCGTCGCCGCCATCCCCAGCGGTTCATTCAGGTGGACAAGTGCCCCTGGGATGAAATCTACCGTGACGGCATCATGGCGCTGCGCCATTACAGCCTGCCGCCCATGAAGGAGATTCCGGTCAATGACGAGATGCTGCCGGTGGAGCGCAACAAGCACCGTATTCCGCTGCTGCTGGTGCCGGCTCTGGGTATCCATTGCTGGACCTACGATCTGATGCCCACCCGCTCCATGGTCCGTTACCTGATGGCCCGGGGCTATGATGTGTATCTGGTGGACTGGGGCAAACCCTCCCAGGCAGAACGCAGCCTGGATCTGGACACCTATGTGAACCGCTGGCTGCCGGCGGCGGTGGAAACCGTCAAGGCCCATTCCGGGCAGGACGCGGTCAATCTGATGGGCTACTGCATGGGGGGGCTGCTTTGCCTGATGTACCTTGGCGGCCACCCGGATGCCCCGGTACGCAGCCTGATTACCATTGCCAGCCCGGTGAATTTCCACAAGAGCGGGCCCTTCGGCAAGGCACTGGGCCTGGCCTCCATTCCGGCCATGCAGCTACATGACTGGTTCAAGGTGCGCCTGGAGCCCCTCGACGACAAGCTGTTCCATATCCCCGCCAGCCTGCTAACGCTTGGCTTCAAAATGACCAATCCACCAGGGGTGGTACAGGCCTACCTGAATCTGGTGCGAAACATCGCCGACCGGGAATACGTGACCGAGCACATGACCATGGGCCAGTGGTTCAACGATATGGTGGATTACCCCGGCGCGGTGGT
>JAKSCQ010000034.1 GCA_022360555.1 Pseudomonadales bacterium | reverse complement strand
TCTGCCACCGCGCCTTAAACGGTTTTACCAAGAAAAAACCTCGGCGGAGCCGAGGCTTTTGAAAACTTGGAGCGGGAAACGAGATTCGAACTCGCGACCCCAACCTTGGCAAGGTTGTGCTCTACCAGCTGAGCTATTCCCGCATTCTTGACTCTAGGAGCCGCTTTGAAGCCGTGCTTCGTTGCGGGAGAGAATTCTACTCATCCCCCCTACCCTGTCAACCCGGCTGCAACCGTTTTTTCTGGTTTTTCAGGACTTTGACTGACTTTTGAGCAATTCGGGGGCCGCAGCCCGCAGATAGGACCCCATCGACCACAAGGTAAGCCCCGTGGCCACGTACAGCAAGCCATAGCTGAGCCACAGCCAGGGCGTCATGACTATGTCACCCGCCAGATCGAAATCCGGCTTCTGGGCCAGCAACAGCGTAATGGCCGTCATTTGCGTCACTGTCTTGATCTTGCCAAGCTGGCTCACCGCCACCCTGGCCCGCTGGCCCAGCGCCGCCATCCATTCGCGCAGGGCGGAAACGGTGATCTCACGGGAGATGATCACCATCGCCGGCACGACCAGCCAGGCCGTGGCATGAACCTGTACCAGCATAACCAGCGCCACCGCCACGATCAGCTTGTCGGCCACCGGGTCCAGAAAGGCGCCGAAGGGACTGGTCTGGTTCAGGCGTCGAGCCAGATAACCATCCAGCCAGTCAGTGATGCCTGCAGCAAGAAATAGGGCTGCGGCAAGAAGATCACTCCATTTGAACGGCAGATAGAAGACCAATACCAGGACGGGAATTGCCACCACACGGATCAGGGTCAGGATGTTGGGCAAATTCAGGATCGGGTGCGTCTTCTGCATGAGTACTACCGTAAAATGACTAAGCCGCCAGTATAGCGAAAAGGCTGCGGCGACTCATTGTTGATTTACCGACGAAACTGTCGAAAAAAACCGGTGGGGTCAATCGTGGAACCAGTCGTAGAGTGTCTGGGCCATCTGGGCATTGATCCCTGGCACCCGCGCCAGCTCGCTGGCAGAGGCATTGCGCAGTTGTTTCAGACCACCGAAATGCGTGAGCAGGGCCTTGCGACGCTTGGGGCCGATACCAGGAATTTCATCCAGCGTGGACTGCTTACGGGCCTTGCCACGACGGGCACGGTGACCGGTCAGGGCGAAACGGTGCGCCTCGTCACGCACCTGCTGCAACAGGTGCAGCCCGGAATGGGACGGCCCCGGGGTCAGCTCCTGGCCATCCGGCAGGTACAGCACCTCGAAACCGGGACGACGGCTGGGCCCCTTGCCGATCCCCATTACCCGCACCCTGTCCTGTAAAGCCAGGGCCTGAATTACCTCCCAGGCCCGCTGCATCTGCCCCTTGCCACCATCTATCAGCAGCAGATCGGGCAGCCTGCCCTGCTCCTTGACTACACGCTGATAGCGCCGCCGTACCGCTTCTTCCAGTGCCGCGTAATCGTCACCGCCCACCGGAGGCGACACGTTGAAATGGCGGTAATCCTGTTTCCTGGCGCCCTGCTGATCAAATACCACGCAGGATGCCACCGCTTTTTCACCTTGAGTGTGGCTGATATCGAAACACTCGATGCGCCGGACCGGCTCCTCCGATTCCAGCAGGGATTCCAGCGCCATAAAACGCTGCTCCATGTGCTCCCGGGCGGCCAGTTCCGCGGCCAGGGACTGTTCGGCATTGGTCTGGGCCATGGCGACCCAGGCGGCCCGCTCACCGCGCACACGCCAAGCCAGGCGCACCTTCTTTTGCCACTGGGAGGCGATGGCCTGTTGCAGCGCTTCAGCTCCCTCCAGCTCGGTGCTCAGCAGGATTTCCTGCGGTTGCGCCGGGTCTTCCCGCTCGCCCAGGTAATACTGGGCCAGGAAGGCTTCGAGAATTTCCTCGCGATCTTCCTCGCCACGGGTGTCTGGTCGGAAGGTGCGATGCCCGAGAATCCGGCCACCGCGAATCATCAGCACCTCCACCACGGCCAGGCCGTGGCGGGTCTCGATGGCCACTGCATCCAGGTTGCCCTGCCCGGTCTCGGCATACTGTTTCTGCTGCACGGCCTGGATAGCCGCCAGCTTGTCCCGCAGAATCGCGGCTTTCTCAAAGGCCAGGTCCCGGGCGGCCGCCTCCATGTCCGCACTAAGCTGCTCAACCACTTCCCGGCTGCGGCCATCGAGAAAATCCATGGCCATTTTTACTTGTAGCGCGTAATCCGCCTCGCTGACCAGCCCCACACAGGGTGCGGTGCAGCGGTTGATCTGGTGCTGCAGACAGGGCCGGGTCCGGTTGCGGAAATAACTGTCGCTGCAGTTGCGGATCTGAAACACCTTCTCCACCAGGGATATGGCTTCGCGCACGGCCCCGCCACTGGGATAGGGGCCGAAATAATGACTGCCCTTGCGGCGACTGCCGCGATGGAACGTGATGCGGGGAAAGGTGTCCGCCGTGGTGATGCGGATATAGGGGTAGGACTTGTCGTCGCGCAACAGGATATTGTAGGGCGGGCGCAGCTCCTTGATCAGCGACTGCTCCAGTAGCAAGGCCTCGGCCTCGCTGCCAGTCACTGTGGTATGGATATCGGCAATGCGCGATACCAGCGCCCGGGTTTTGGCGCTGGTGAGATTCTTCTGGAAATAGCTGCTCACCCGGGCCTGCAGGTTGCGCGCCTTGCCGACGTAAAGCACCTCGCCTTCGGCGTTGAGCATGCGGTATACACCCGGCTTGCGGGCGCAATGATCCAGAAAATGTTTGGCGTCGAAATCAGGCAAGGGAACGGTCTCGTACAAAACGGCACGGCAAGTGTAACAGTTTCACGAGAGCCCTCTGTAGGAGCAGTCTTTCGGACGGCGACATTCCCAGGGCTCGGGAAGATCGCCGTCCGAGAGACGGCTCCTACAGGCAACGGGAAGGTCAGGGAACGCTGTTCTCCACCGCATCCAGCATGCCGTGTCGTACCGCCAACAGGGCCATTTCCACATCGCTGGAAACGCCCAGCTTGTCGAAAATCCGGTAGCGATAGGTGTTCACGGTTTTCGGAGACAGGCAAAGCTTGTCGGCCACGTCCTGCACCTTGTGGCAATTGACGATCATCATCATGATCTGCAGTTCACGCTCGGAGAGCATATCCAGTTGAGAGGTGTCGTCACCGGTATAGGGTTTGAGCGCCATGGTCTGGGCAATGCCCGGGCTGATATAACGCTGGCCACTGTTGACCACCTTGATCGCCCGCACCATTTCTTCCAGGTCGGCCCCCTTGGTCATGTAACCGGCGGCACCGGCTTTCATCAGTCGTGACGGGAAAGGCTCTTCCTCGCACATGGTCACGGCGATCACGCGAATACCCTCATCGACACGCAGGAGCTTGCGGGTGGCTTCCAGCCCACCAATGCCCGGCATCTTGATATCCATGAGCACCACTTCCGGCGCGGTGTCCTTGGCCAGTTGTACGGCCTCTTCGCCCGAACAGGCTTCGCCGACGACACGCAGCCCGTCCACTTCGTCCAGCATCCTTGCAATGCCGGTTCTGACCAGATCATGGTCGTCCACTACCAATACTTTGATCATTACTGCTTTTCCCCCGGGTAATCCATTACCCATTTCTTTTTCGGTAGACACAAAGGGTAGCCTTTGTGCACCCTCCTGCAAAGGACACTGTTAACAAATGGTGACCATCACTCGCCAGTCATGTTGCTGTGTATTAGCCTTTAGTCGCGTTGACCGGTCAGTCAAAAACACCAACCATGACCTGTCGAGAGACCAGAAGCCACAGACAGCGACAATGACAAAGGGCATCCCATGAGCGCAATCATCCTGCTCCTGCTGGGGCTTGGCGGTATGGCCGCCGGCTACTTAGTGTACTCCCGCTTTATCGCCACGCATATCTACAAGCTTGACCCGAATTACCGCACACCTGCCCATGAATATGAAGATGGCGTGGATTTCGTGCCCACCAATCGTTATGTGCTCTGGGGCCATCATTTTACCTCCGTAGCCGGGGCCGCGCCCATTGTCGGCCCAGCCATTGCCGTTATCTGGGGCTGGCTGCCCGCCTTCCTGTGGGTGGTGCTGGGCACCATCTTCTTTGCCGGTGTCCATGACAGCGGCGCCCTGTGGGCCAGCGTGCGCAACCGTGCCAAGTCCGTGGGGGCGCTGACGGGCGAGGTGGTCGGTGCCCGTGCCCGCACCGTGTTCATGATTGTGATCTTCCTTGTGCTGCTGATGGTCAATGCCGTGTTTGGCGTGGTCATCGCCAAGCTGCTGATCAACAACCCCGGCTCCGTGGTTCCGGTGTGGGGCGCCATTGCCGTGGCACTGGTTATCGGTCAACTGATCTACCGCCGGGTGATCGGCCTTGGCGTGGTGTCCGTGGTGGGCGTTATTGCACTCTATGGCCTGATCTATGTGGGCCCCCAGGTGCCGGTGTCCCTGCCGGACCAGGTGATGGGGCTGTCCGCCAATGCCAGCTGGATTCTGCTGCTGTTCGGCTACGCCGCCATCGCCTCCCTGCTGCCGGTATGGGTGCTGCTGCAGCCGCGCGATTACATCAACGGCCTGCAACTGTTCGTCGGCCTGATCCTGCTTTACGGCGCGGTGCTGATCGGCAATCCCACCGTGGTGGCGCCCATGATCAACAGTGACCTGCCCGCCAATACGCCGTCTCTGCTGCCGCTGCTGTTCGTCACCATCGCCTGCGGGGCCATTTCCGGCTTTCATGGCCTGGTGGCGTCCGGCACCAGCTCCAAGCAACTGGACAAAGAACCCGATGCCCGGTTCGTCGGTTACTTCGGCGCCATCGGCGAAGGCTCCCTGGCGCTGGCCGCCATCATCGCCGCCACCGCCGGCTTCGCCTCGCTGGCGGACTGGCAGGCGGTTTACACCGCCTTTGGTCAGGGCAGCCTGACCGCCTTCGTGGATGGCGGCGCCAATATCCTTGCCGGAGGTCTGGGCATGGATGTGGGCGTCGCCGCCACCCTGCTCACCGTGATGGCCGCCCTGTTTGCCGGCACCACCATGGATACCGGCCTTCGCCTGCAGCGCTACATCTTCCAGGAATGGGGCGAAATCTATCAGCAGAAGTGGATGACAAGGCCCCTTCCGGCAACCCTGCTGGCAGTGGCAAGCTGCCTGCTGCTGGCATTCGGTGCCGGTGGCGCCGATGGTTCCGGCGGTCTGCTGATCTGGCCCCTGTTCGGCACCACCAACCAGCTACTCGCCGGGCTGACCCTGCTGGTGATCACCATCATGCTGGTTAAACGTGGCCGCCCGGCCATCTATACCCTGGCACCGCTGGCATTCCTGCTGGTGATGACGGTTTTCGCCCTGCTCATGCAGCTCAAGAGCTTCTACGAGAAAGAAGACTGGTTCCTGCTGGGGCTGGATGTGGTGGTCCTGGTCGCCGCACTGCTGGTAACGCTGGAGTGCCTGGCCGCCCTCAAGCGAGCCTTCAGCGCACCGCCGGAGACTGTCTGACATGGCCGGCAAGGCACAGCTATTCTTCAAACGCCTGGGTGAACTGGGGGCGCAGTACTATAACGCCCCCTACCGTGCCGCCATTGCCCGCGCGCGGCGGGACGAGGAAGACCTGTTCATGCTGCTGGTTTTCTCCGAGATGATGGGCATTCCCAATCCCGCCGCCTGGAGCACCCTGGAACTGCAACCCCTGCTGATGGCGCGTTTCCATGAATGGCATACCCGTATGGGCATGGAACGCTCGCCGCTGGACCACTTCCGTTGCTGCTGATGACTGACTCCCCTGCCCCACTGGCCCTGGATGCCCTGCTTACCCACAAATCGCTGCTCATGGTGGGCGGCAAGGGAGGCGTGGGCAAGACGACCACGGCTGCGGCATTGGCCTGGCGGGCCGCGGATCAGGGACGCAAGGTCCTGCTGGTGTCCACCGACCCGGCCCACAGCCTGGCGGACGCCTTCGATCACGCCATCGGCAACGACCCGGTCTGCCTGGCGCCCAATCTGACCGCCCTGGAAATCGACCCGGATACCGAGGTGGACGCCTATCTGGAACGCGTCAGTGCGCAAATGCGGCGCTTTGCCGGCCCGGACCAGGTCCGGCAACTGGAGAAACAGCTACGCCTGACACGCCAGTCCCCCGGCGCTCAAGAGGCGGCCCTGCTGGAACGCATTGCCCGGCTGATCGACGAGGAGGCCCGCCAATTCGATCTGCTCATCTTCGACACCGCCCCCACCGGCCACACCCTGCGGCTACTGAGCCTGCCGGAGATCATGGCGGTCTGGACCGAGGGGCTGCTGCGCCACAACGAAAAGGCCCGCAAGCTTGGCAAGGTGCTGGAGCACCTGACGCCGGGCAAAGACCTGGACAGCCCCATGCAGGACCCCACTGAACACGCTGGCGCCGACCTGGACCCGCGCACCCGGGAGGTGGCCGACACCCTGCTCGCCCGACAACGGCTTTTCCACCGTACCCGGCGACGCCTGTCCGACGCCGACAGCAGCGCCTTCCTGTTCGTGCTGACCCCGGAGCGGCTTCCCATCCTGGAAACCCGGCGCGCCGTATCCAGCCTCAGGGACAATGGCATTCCTGTCGCCGGTGCCGTGGTCAACCGGGTCCTGCCCGATGTCACCGACAGTCCCTTCTTCGCCGCCCGGCTGGCAAGGCAGAACCGGCATATGGAGGAACTGTCCGACGCATTGGGTGACCTGCCAAGACACCACATGCCATTGCTCGAGGATGACGTGCAGGGCATGGAAGCTATTCGCCAGTTTGCCGAATTGCTCGCCTGATTCGTGGCAGGTAGAGCCGTGCTCGCATGGCGATGGAATGGCGGGCCACGAGTTTCGAGTTTCGAAAAGCCAAGCTGAAAGGCAGGAAAGTTGCCAGGAAATTCTGCGCAGGGAAGGGACGAGTTTCCCCAAACGCCCGTGGGAGCCATGCTTGCATGGCGAATGGGGTTGGGGTGGCACCGGATCGGCATTGTCTGGATAGACCTGTCGAGC
>JAKSCQ010000161.1 GCA_022360555.1 Pseudomonadales bacterium | reverse complement strand
TGCTGTTTCTGCCCGGCCCGGAAGGCGTGCTGATGCGGGTCATCCCCATTGTCTCCATGGCTATTCTGGTGCTGTCGCTGGTGGAGTCCCTGTGGATTCTGCCCGCCCACCTGAGCCAGGAGCGCCCAGCCCGGGGCCTCTGGCTGAAGTCGGAACAGCTGGCCGCCCGGCTCAATGGCGGCCTGGAACGCTGGCTGGAACAGCGGGCCCGGCCCCTGCTGCGTCAGGCTCTGCGCTGGCGTTATGTGCTGGTGGTGGTCTTCGTGGGGCTATTCATTTTCTGTTGCGCCCTGGTCAACAGCGGCTGGCTGACCATGGTGCTGTTTTCCCGGGTGGAAGGTGACCGGGTGATGGCGGAAGTGGTCTTTCCCCAGGGAACTGGTGAAGCCCGCTTGCTCCGGGAAGTGCAGGCCCTGGAAGGCTCGGCCCGTGAGCTTGCCCGCTCGCTGGAAGAAGAGGGCGCGCCAGTGACGGTGGAGGCCGTACTCAGCGAGCAGGGCGTGCGCCAGAAGATTTCCAATGCCCAGGATCCGGCGGCCCGTTTCCGGGTGCGGGTCAGTGTGGCCATCAGCGGGGATACCGCCGCCATATCGCCACGCCAGTTGGCCGGCCGCTGGCGGGACCAGCACGGTGCCATTGCCGATGCCCTGTCGGTGAAGTTTCACGCCAGCCTGATGCAGGTGAAGCCGGATATTCACGTCAACCTGTTCCACCCGGACCTGGCGGTATTGCAGCGACTGAGCGAACAGGCCGCTTTGACGCTGTCGCGCATGGAGGGGGTGCACGAAGTGGCCAACAATCTGCACGCGAAACGGACCATCGTGGACATCCGTTTGCGGGAGCGGGGCAAGCAGGCTGGCCTGCGTGCGGAGCAGGTGGGTTCACAGGTGCGCAATGCCTTTCATGGCATCGAACTGGATCGCTGGTTCGAACGGGACCAGGAGGTGCCGGTGATGCTGCGGCTGGCGGAGCAGGACAGCCGCCAGCTCACCGACCTGGAGCGCTTGCCGGTGGAACTACCCAATGGCGAGATCACCATCCTGGCGGCGGTAGCGGACCTGTCCCGGCGCCAGGCCCCGGCCATGATCAGTCACTATGAGGGCCGCCGCAGTGCCACCATCAGCGCCTTTGTGGATGAACATGTCACCTCGCCGGCACAGGTGATGGCCGCCCTGCGCGAAACGCTGCTGGACCCCATGGAAGAAGCTGACGACCAGGCAGGGTGGACGGTGGCGGGCAAGCCAGCGGCGATCGAACATTTTCTCGATTATCTGTCGGTCAGCTATCTGATTGCCCTGGCCGCGATCTTCTTCCTGTTGACGGTGCTGTTCGGAGGGTACGGCCAGCCGCTGCTGGTGATGGCGGCCATTCCCTTCGGGATGGTGGGGGCCTTCATGGGCCATTTCCTGCTTGGCCACAGCGTGACCTTGTGGTCCCTGGTGGGGGTGATTGCCGTGAGCGGGGTGGTGGTCAACGACAACCTGGTGTTGATCGATGCCATCAATACGTTCCGCTCGGAAGGCCGGCGTTTGCGTGACGCCGTGATTGCCGGGGTGACCGGCCGCATCCGTCCGGTGCTGTTGACCTCAATCACCACCTTTGCCGGGGTAGCGCCACTGATGCTGGAAACCAGTGCCCAGGCGAAATTCCTGATCCCCATGGCGGTGTCCCTGGCGTTTGGCGTGCTGTTTGCCACCCTGGTCAGCCTGCTGCTGGTGCCCTGCCTGCTGGTGGTCAGCCACGATGTGCGCAGCACGGTGGACAAATGGCTGTTCCGGTGGCGGGCCCCGGCGGCGTCCGAGGACGATAGCGTGGAAATGGCCTACGAACGGGGCCGCCGCCATGTGGGGTTGAGAGCGGTCAATCCCTACCAGGATGCGGTGCTGCGTTCTGCCTGGGAAGCCGGTCATCAAGATCATGGCGAAAGTGAACCGGGAATGGCCGGAGGCTGAAAACGAGCGCCGGTATTGGGGGGAGGCAATGGCTCTACAACAGGCAGAACGGCAACTGGCCGGTCGGCAGGAAATCCTCCGCTCGGTGCTGCTGGCAACGGTGGGCACGGTGCTGATTGCCGGCCTGGCACTGGCAGCCAACTGGGGGCACCCGCCCGCACGCATTGCCATTGCTGTCTTGGGGCAAATGGCGCTGTGCTTTGTCATGACCCTGACGTCGGCCACCCTGATGCAGGTGGCCTTCAAGCTTCCCCGTCATCCCTTTCTCAAGTTCCTGGCCGCGTCTGCCGGGGTGGGCCTGTCCAGTCTGGCATTGATGACGCTGGTGCACTGGCTGATTGGCACCCCCGAAATTTTCAAGACCGTGGCCAGCGCCACCGCGGCCAGCGTTTTCTATTATGTGCTGTTTCCGCTAGCCCTGTTGAAGGAACACCTTGCCGAGCGTGACCGGGCATATCGTGAGGCGACTCACTGGCGCTGCCAGTGGGGGCTTCGCCGCTTCCCCGTGCCCTACGGGCCAGCGGATTTTGGGCGTGTGGTCTGGCATAACCTGTTTCCACCCGGCAAGCGCTATCGTGAGCTGACGCCTTTCACGGCACGTCAATTTCGCTTGAAGGAGGTATCGCAACGGCCATGCCGTATCGCTTTTCTGGGCGACCTGATGCCGATGCAGTCATGTTCGCTGGCTTTCGATGAGGCGCTGCGTGATCGCATTGCGCGGGCGGATTATCTGGTGGCCAATTTCGAGGGCAGCCTGGGCGACGGGCCCTGGGCCTGCCTGCAACAGAAACACGATGAAAAGATTCTTGATGCCCTGGAGCGGCTCAAGCCGGCGGAACGGATTTATCTGTCGGTTGCCAACAATCACGCGGCGGATTTCGATTATGACCAGTACTTGCTGACCAAGGCGCGTCTGCGCGAGCGGGGATTCCAGGTGTTTGGTTCCCGGGATCAGCCTGCCGCGTTAATCGACGGGTTGGTCTGTCTGGTGGGGGCCACGCAGTGGACCAACCAGCGTCATGGCTATCTGCCTTTTCTCGAGCATGCGGAGCACAGCCTGCGCGAGGGCTATTGCAACATCCTCTACCCGCACTGGGGGTATGAAATGGAGCGCTATCCACGACCGGACTGGATCTCACGGGCAAAGGCGCTCAGTGAAACCTTCGATGCGGTGGTGGGCCACCATAGCCATCTGCCGGGGCCGGTGACGTTTTATCCCGATGCCAGCGGGCGAGAGACGCTGGTGGCCTATTCGCTGGGCGATGCCACCACGGGCTTGAAGCTGGCGCGCTATCAGCACGGCATGTTGCTGAATCTGGATATTTGCCGGGTCACGCGGCAGGTGGTGGCGGGGGACTGGCAGTTTGTCCGTACTCACATCACAGGCCGGGTCGCGACCCTGAAATTACACGATACGTGTCCGCTGTTCCCGGAACTGAGCGGGGAGGAGGGCGGGGCGGTGACGGAGATGCCCCGACGGGTTTGAGAGACCGTTTCGAGTTGCGAAACGCAAAAAAACAGACTGTCGCAAGGAGGGGTTTTGCCTTTCGAAACTCGTTACTCGCAACTCATCTTCCACCTACAAAAAAGCCCGCCGCGGTCTCCCGGGGCGGGCTTTTGGGGCTGGCGTCGTGTCTTACGCCTTGCCCTGGTTGGCCACGGCTTCAGCGGCCTTGGCCACTTCCTCGGCGTCGCCCAGGTAGTAGTTCTTGATGGGCTTCAGGTTGTCGTCCAGCTCATAGACCATGGGCACCCCGGTGGGGATGTTGAGCTTGACGATTTCCTCGTCGGA
>JAKSCQ010000247.1 GCA_022360555.1 Pseudomonadales bacterium | reverse complement strand
TTTCTGTACCAGCCAGTACTATAATGACCAAACTGACCAAGGAAAGAGTGCACCAGAATGAAGCGCAGCCCAACCAAGACTCTCGTCCTCATGCTGACCTCACTGGCCAGCGCCGTTCAAGCCGCCGATCTGGTGGATGTGGCCAACTCTGCCTGGAGCTATGACGGTACCTGGCGTGCCGCCCGCATGAGCTGGGACGCCGACCAGCAGTTACTGGTACAGGGCCGCGCTGCCCTGCTGCCGAATGTGTCCGCCAGCTACGGCCGTTATGACAACGAGCGCGAAATCGAGGATCTGGGCCTGGAGCAGAACTACGGCAGCGAGGTCAGTACCTTCACCCTGACCCAGCCGCTGTTCCGTGTGGATGCCTGGTACGGCTACAAGGAAGCGGAATCCAGCACCGATATCGCGCAGGCAAATTTTGAACAGGCCCGGCAGGATTTTGTCCTGCGTGTCGCCCAGGGCTATTTCGGCGTCCTGCGCGCCTGGGACAACTGGGTATCGGCCAAGGCCGAGGAAAAAGCCATCGGCCGCCAGCTTGAACAGACGCAGGAACGCTTCGACGTGGGCCTGGTCCCGGCCACCGATGTGGAAGAGGCCCAGGCCACCTACGACCTGACCCAGGTGAACCTGATCGTGGCCCGGCAGAACTACGATATCGCCCTGGACCAGCTGGAAACCCTTACCGGCAAGAAGTGGGACACCCTCGCCGAGCTGCAGGACAACCTGCCCATGGAAGGCCCGCAGCCGGCGGACATGAACGACTGGATCGAGAAGGCCAAGGCCGCCAACCCGTCCGTGCTGGCCGCCCGCTACAATTCCGAGCTGACCGAAAACACCGCCAAGCGCCAGCTCGGCGCCCAGCTTCCCCAGGTGCAGTTGGTGGCCCAGTACCAGCACAGCCACACCTCGCCGGATGATGATGTGGGCCCAACCGGACAAAACAGCCTCTACGACACCCAGAACAAGCAGATTGGCGTGGAAGTCTCCATGCCCCTGTTCCAGGGGGGCGGCCTGAACAGCCGCCGCAAGGAAGCCGCCCTGCGTGCCGATGCCGCCGACTACCAGTACGAGCAGGCGCTGCGCGACATCGTCCAGCAGACTCGCAGCTCCTACCGCACCGTGGAAGCCGACGCCCTGCGCATCAAGGCCCGTGCCCAGGCCATCCGTTCCACCCGCTCCGCCCTGGAAGCCACCCAGTCCGGCTACGAAGTGGGTACCCGTAACGTGGTGGACGTGCTCAATGCCCAGCGCGCCCTGTTCTCCGCCGAGCGTGACTACGCCAACGCCCGTTACGACTACATCATCAACTCCCTGACCCTGAAATCCGCCACCGGCGACCTGCACCAGGGCGACCTGGCGGCGGTCAACCAGTGGCTGTCCGAGAGCGAAACCCTGGATCTCTACAACCCGGATCTGGAAGGCCAGAGTGACGAGATGATGCAGCAGACCCAGGAATACCAAGGGTAAACGCACGCAAGCCCCGCCGTTGGAGCTTTGCTCGCAAAGCGAAGCTTCTGGTCGGAGGGCTCATCGCCAATTCAGGCGAAGAAGCGCTTGCACGCGAGGGATATTCGCGTGCAAGCGCCTTCTCCCGCACAATGCTGCGAAGCACCGTACAGAGAATCCCCTCACCCCTTCGCTTTGCGAGCAAAGCGCCAATGGGCGCCGTGCTCGTCCACCCGGGTGTGGATGAGTGCAGCGGGCACCACCTCGAAGTAGCAGTTCCTCACCCGCACGCCGGGCAATGAAGGCGCGCCCAGTTCGTCCGCCGCTTTTTCCTCATGACATCCGTCCACCGCCTCCTGCGTGGCGGTCTTGAAACGGTCCGCCAGCACCCACACCGGCACCCCGGCTTCCCGGGCCGCCAGCGCCAGCAGGGCACTGCCCGCCTTGTTGATCACACTGCCATCGGCCAACACGGTATCCGCGCCCAGCACCACCCGATCTGCCTGCCCCACAAACAGGGCCATCTGAGCGTCGGTGATCAACTGCACGGGAATGGACAACGCAGACAAGCGTGCCGCCAGGGCATGGCCTTCGTAACCGGGGCGCGATTCGGTGAGAATGGCGGAGACCGCCAGCCCGGTTTCCGCGCAGGCGGCGAACAGGGCTTCCACGGCACCACTGTGGCTGTGGGTCATCAAGGTGGTGCCAGGTTGCAGGGACGCCAGCGTGTTCGCCACCACCGCCCGCCGGGCCGCGACCCGTTGTTGGCGCACCGCCTCTGCCTGCTCGCCCGCACGCTGCCGGGCCTGTTCCAGAGGCAGGGACGACAGGGCAGGCAGGGTCTGGCGCCAAGCCGCCAGCCCATTGGCGATCACCACCATCCCCGGCCTCGTACCCGCCAGCTCGTCAGCCAGCAGCGTCAGTTCCGCCGCCAGCGCCGCGGTATCCGGCACCGGACACTCCCGGGCAAATCTCGCCACCTCCACCAGCGCCTGATCCGCCAGGGCACTGGCGCCACGGGAGAGATCCTGTTCCAGCACCCGGCAATGCCGTTGCCGGCGTGCCTGATTATCGGTAAGAGTCATACCGTTAATCTAAAGAGTCCCCGGCAGTGCCGGCAAACCAATCTGCCGACATTCCACATTCACCGCATGAGCCATGCTTGCATGGCTATGGAGGAAGTAACGAGTTACGAAAACCGGGGCACCACCCGTCGATATTCGGGAATGCGTCCGCCAACAACCAGCGGGCGACTATGAACGATGCAGGGAATCGATCAACGCCAGCCCTTTTTCCAAAGCGCCACGATTGGCCTCCACCACACCGGCGGCGGCCAGGCCCTGGTGTTGGCGTTTTTCGCTGTCGGCAAACA
>JAKSCQ010000069.1 GCA_022360555.1 Pseudomonadales bacterium | reverse complement strand
CGGCGTCATGTCGCCTCCTTCTACAAGTCACCCAATGGAACATTCCGAGGATCCTATGAAGGTTCTTGTACCCATCAAGCGAGTCATTGACTACAACGTCAAGGTTCGCGTGAAGGCGGACAACTCTGGTGTTGATCTCGCTAACGTTAAAATGGCCATGAACCCCTTCTGTGAAATCGCTGTAGAAGAAGCGGTGCGCCTGAAAGAGAAGGGTGTGGTTTCCGAAATCGTTGCCGTTTCCATCGGTCCCAAGACCGCACAGGAACAGCTGCGTACCGCCATGGCGCTGGGCGCTGATCGCTCCATCCTGGTTGAAACCGACGAAGAAGTGCAGCCGCTGGGCATCGCCAAGGCGCTGAAAGCTATCGTCGACGAAGAAAAGCCCGAGCTGGTTATCCTGGGTAAGCAGGCCATTGACGGCGACAACAACCAGACCGGCCAGATGCTGGCTGCGCTGACTGGCATGCCGCAGGGCACCTTCGCGTCCGAAGTGAACGTAGAAGAAGGCAAGGTCAAGGTAACCCGTGAAATCGACGGCGGCCTGCAGACTGTGGAGCTGAAGCTGCCGGCGGTGGTTACCACCGACCTGCGTCTGAACGAGCCGCGTTACGCGTCTCTGCCGAATATCATGAAAGCCAAGAAGAAGCCGCTGGACACCAAGACTCCGGCTGATCTGGGCGTTGACCTGACTCCGCGTGTCACCGTCGAGAAAGTGGAAGCACCGGCCGAGCGTCAGGCTGGCATCATCGTTGGCTCTGTTGACGAGCTGGTTGAGAAACTGAAGAACGAAGCGAAGGTGATCTGATGAGTGTATTAGTTTACGCCGAACACGATAACGCCGCGCTCAACAAGGTCACTCTGAGTGTGGTTGCTGCTGCCAAAGAAATCGGCGGTGACATCACTGTACTGGTTGCCGGCAAAGGCTGCGGCGCTGTGGCTGAAGAAGCTGCCAAGATTGATGGCGTTTCCAAGGTACTGTGCGCTGACAACGATGCCTACGAGCACCAGCTGGCCGAGAACGTGGGCGAACTGGTTGCTGAAGTGGGCGCCGATTACAGCCACATCCTGGCTGCCGCCACCACCACCGGCAAGAACTTCGCTCCGCGCGCTGCTGCACTGCTGGACGTGGCCCAGATCTCCGAGATCTCAGAAGTGATCGACGCGGATACTTTCAAGCGTCCGATCTACGCTGGTAACGCCATCGCTACCGTGAAGAGCTCCGACGCCAAGAAAGTGATCACCGTGCGTGGTACTTCCTTCGACGCCGTGGCTGCTGAAGGCGGCTCTGCCTCTGTCGAGAACATCGACATCGCCAAGGATGCCGGCACCTCTTCCTTCGTGGGTGAAGAGCTGGCCAAGTCCGACCGTCCCGAGCTGACCTCCGCCGACATCGTGATCTCCGGTGGTCGTGGCATGGGCAACGGCGAGAACTTCGAAATCCTGTACAAGCTGGCTGACAAGCTGGGCGCTGGCGTGGGTGCTTCCCGTGCCGCCGTTGATGCAGGCTTCGTACCCAACGACATGCAGGTCGGTCAGACCGGCAAGATCGTGGCCCCCCAGCTGTACGTTGCCGTGGGCATCTCCGGTGCCATCCAGCACTTGGCTGGCATGAAGGACTCCAAGGTCATCGTTGCTATCAACGAGGACGAAGAAGCCCCCATCTTCCAGGTGGCGGACTACGGCCTGGTAGCCGACCTGTTCGAAGCCGTACCGGAGCTGGACAGCAAGCTGTAAAAGCCTGCTTCCCGCACCACGAAAAACCCGGCCTTTGTGCCGGGTTTTTTGTTTTTTGGCTACAAGCTACAAAAATTGGATTAAGAAAGGTCTAAAGGTTCCCCGGATGCCGGGATTTCTACGAAGCCGCTGTAGGAGTTCCTCTTGAGGGACGAACCGAGCGACAGCGAGGAAATTCGCGAGGCTCGTCCCCTGGAAGGGATTATTCGCTGCGCTCACCCTGCGGGCCGCCCCCGGATCAAGTCCGGGGCAGGACAGTCACAGCTGAAGCGGGAGCAAAAATGTTTTCGGGAAAAACCGCACTGATCACCGGCGCCTCCAGTGGCATTGGTGAAGCAATGGCTCGCCAATTGGCGGCGGCGGGCTGCAACCTGATTCTGGTGGCCCGTCGCACGGCGAAGCTGGAACGTCTGGCACAGGAGCTGGATCAGGTGCGGGTTGCTGTCATAACCGCGGACCTGGCTGAGCCTGATTGCCCACAGTCGATCTTTGATCAGGTAAGCCGTCTGGGTGAGCCCGTCCATATCCTGATCAACAATGCTGGCTTCGGCTTTCAGCGGCCCATGCTGAACATCCCCATGGCTGAGCAGATGGGCATGGTGGATGTGAACGTTCGCAGTCTGTTGGCGCTTACCCGGCTCTTTGCCGAACCCATGGCCGAGCGCGGAGAAGGCTGGATACTGAATGTGGCGTCGGTATCCGCCTGGTTTCCCATTCCCGGCATGGCCACTTACGCCGCCAGCAAATCCTTTGTCCAGACCCTGGGCCGGGCCCTGCACGAGGAATGGAAACCTGCCGGCATCACCGTGACCACACTCTCTCCCGGCGGCACACGCACGGAGTTTTCCAGCAAGGCCCGCGATAGCCTGGACCCGAACCTGGAAAAGGCCATGATGCCGGCGGATACCGTGGCGGCAGCGGGGCTTCGCGCCCTGGCCCGAGGCAGGGCAGTGGCGGTACCGGGCTGGCACTATAAACTACTCACCGCCCTGGTGAGATGCCTGCCCATGAGCGCGGTAGTGCGTCTGGCAGGAGCCGTTATGGGGCGTCATCGCTGACGGGCAGCTTATTATCCCTGGAGGGCTTCCACTTGTGCAGCAAGAGCCAATGCAGCCGTAAGCCCCGGGGATTCGATGCCCAGCAGGTTGATCAGGCCGGGCAGGCTGTGGTCCTGTTCCGTCTGTATCAGAAAATCGCGAACCGGTTGTTCATTGAAGAACAGCTTGGGGCGGATGCCCGCGTAGGATGGCGATAATCGTTTTGCCTCCAGTCTGGGCCAGTAGCGTCGAATGGACTCCACGAAGGCGGTGTGACGGTTTTCATTGACCCGGTAATCTGGCGGGTCGTCAACGTTGATCCATTCCACATCCGGCCCGAAGCGGGCCTGGCCGGCCAGGTCCACGGTCAGGTGGACGCCCAGGCCATGTTCTTCCGGCAGCGGGTAGATCAGCCGTTGCGTGGGGCTGCGGCCATGCAGTGAAAAATAGTTGCCCCGGGCATGGCGTTGTTCGGGGATGGCATGGGCAGGGAATCCCAGGGATTGGTGCAGCAGGGGGACATTGCCGAGGCCGGCGGCCAGAATCAGTTGACGACAACGCAGCTTGAACGGGCCGTCGTCGCTTTCCACGGTCAGTTCAAAATCCCCGGGGGTGCAGTGGACATGCTGCCCCCGGTGACGGAAGGCGAGCAGGGTGCCACGGTTTTCCGCATCCATGGCCAGTTGTTGAAGCAGGGCATGGCTGTCGATGATGCCGCTGTGTTTGCTGAGCAGGGCCGCGGTGGCGTTGAGCCAGGGCTCTTCATTGGCGAGTGTTGCGCGTGGCAGGAGCTCCAGGCCATCGGCGCCACTGTCGCGGGCATTGTGGTAGAGGGCCTCCAGGGCGTCTTCCTGGCCGGCACCGGCCACAACCAGTTTGCCGCAGCGACTGTGTGGGATGCGGTTTGTCAGGCAGTAGCGATACAGCCGTTCGTTGCCTTCCAGACACAGCCGCGCCTTGAGCGAGCCGGGCGGGTAGTACAGGCCGGCGTGGATGACTTCGCTGTTGCGCGATGACAGGTGCTCGCCGCTGTGACGTTCCTGCTCAAGCACCACCACCTGACGGCTGGCAGCCAGCCGGCGGGCCACGGCGAGGCCGACAACGCCGGCGCCGATGATGACGGTATCCACTGTCTGCAAGTGCCTGTCCCCGGAAACGCGAACGCCCCCAGAGTGTGGGGGCGTTCGCGTTTTTGGGCAAGGCAGGAGGCGTTTAATTCTTCTCGTCCACGTTATCGTAGAACATGTAGCGGGAGGTCTCGTACTGACCCCGTGCCAGGTTGAAGAGCTTTTCAAAGACCTCGGGATGTTCTTTGGACCAGTCCTTCATGGGGTCGTCACTGTCCAGCTTGTGCAGGGTGGCGTTGCTGCCATCGTGATTCATGCGCACGAAGAAGTCCCTGGTGATGGCCCCGTAGACCGGCTGCGGGCCTTCCTGAAGCACCACGAAGTTGGCGCGATCGCCTTCCGGGGCGGGAATCTGGATATCCCGGCCCAGGGTGGTGTTGTGATAATCGAGCCCGACCAGGCCTGCCACGGTGGGCATCACATCCACCAGACTAACGGCATCTTCGATGACCCGGGGTTCGATCAGGCCGGGGGCATAGATCATGTGTGGCACATGGTTGCTTTCCAGTCCCAGCTTTTCCATGGCCGGCGGCATATGGGGCAGGGTGGTGATGCGGTTATTGTGATCCCCGAAGAACACAAAGATGGTGTTGTCGAAGTAGTCGCTTTCGCGGGCCCACTTCATGTATTCCCCCACGTTGTAATCCAGCAGGCGTACAGCATTGTACTGGGCGGCACTGCGGAAGCCGTGTTTGGCCAGTTCATCCTCGGCCACGTCACGCACTTCGAAATCCCCGTTTTGGGCGGGAATGGTAAAGGGGCGGTGGTTGCCGGCGGTCTGGATGAAGGCAAAGAACGGCTGGTCATCGGGCAGGCTGTCGAGAATGTCATTGGACTCGCGGAACAGCTCCAGGTCGGAGATGCCCCACACGTCCACATTGGGGGCTTTCCAGTCACCTTCTTCGTAGAGTTCCAGGCCGTCGATGCTTTGCTGTACCAGCCCGTCGATGTTGGCCCAACTGGCGTTGCCACCGACGAAGTAGAACTTGCGATACCCCTTGAACTCGTTAAGCACCATGCGTTGATGGCTGATCAGCGGATTACGGCTGGCGCTTTCGGTGGGGGCCACATCGGGGATGCCGGTGAAGGTGGCCCAGATGGTTTTCGCCGTGCCGGTTACCGGCACATAGAAGTGCTTGAAGAACCAGCCGCCTTCGGCGATGCGGTCCAGATTGGGGGTCGGATCATAGGGGGTGCCATAGGCGCCTACCCGGCTGGCCCCCAGGGATTCCAGCATCACGAAGACCACATTGGGCGGACGTTCAACGTCCAGTTTGTGGCTCTGCACATCCACCATACGGTCAAAGTTGAGGTTCTGGCGCTGGGCTTCCGGAACGCCGAGATACTCGGCAATCAGCGGATAGTATTCCTCGACGGCTTCCTTGTCGTAGGGGGACGCCGGGATCAGGGTGGTGTCGTAGAAATACAGCACCGGGTTGAGGCCCAGGCTGCCCAGTGCCTTGTCGCCGGACAGGAAGGCCTCGCTCCAGCGGAGCGGGATCGGGTTGGCGAAGTTGATGTTGCTGACCCGGCCAAGAATGGCGAAGAAGAACAGCACGAAGCAGATCAGGAAACCCAGGCTGGCCTGGCCCTTGCTGATGCGTGTCGGCGTGCGCTGCAGCAATTTGCGCTCCAGCCACAGGGCCGCCCAGAAGGTCAGGGCCACGCTGACGAGCCAGCCCAGGGTGATCCACACCACCGGGTAGCTTTCCCAGACCATCTGGGTGGAAATGGCGGTATCCTGCAGGAAACGCAGGGCGGTGACATTCAGCCGTACCCCCAGATAGGCGTAATGGCCGAAGTCGAGAATGTAGGTCAGGACAAGCAGCAGCAGGGCCAGCAGCAGATAGGCGTGGGCCACGAAACGGATCGTGGCACTGCGCAGCAGGTTGAAACGGGGCAGATAGGCCAGAGCCGCCAGCGGCAGCATCATCAACAGGGCCAGGCGCAGGTCAAAGCGCAGGCCGATGCTCCAGGCGTCCAGGATGGCGCCAGTGGTGTAGTCCGGATCACCGGCGACGCCGGAAAAACCGAAATGGAAAACCGCACGCAGTACGACCATCAGCGCAAAGAGAAGGGCGGTGATGGACAACAGGTACTGGAGGCGACGGGATTTCAACCACGTCATGCTTATACTCCGAACCGGCGACAAAATTGGCGCCTATGCTACCCGGAAGGGGGCATGGGCGCATGGCCAAATCGCCGGATTTGGTGATTATTTGTTCAGCCCAGCCGGCATGTCGGATGTCACTAGGGCTTTGTCCGGATCATGCCTTTTACTGAGAGGCGGGTAATGCTATTAAAAGCGCCTCGAAAAAGGGAGCGTCAATATGACCTTTGATGAAATTCTGGCCTCGGTAGATGGCAAGGGTAACGCCACGCTGCCGGAAGGCTGGGGGCAGGGCCGGGCCCTGTTTGGTGGCCTGGTGGGCGCCGTATTGTTTGACCACCTGGAGAAGACGGTGGCAGCCGGTCGACAGCTGCGCAGCTTTTCCCTGTCTTTCGTGGCACCGGCGGCGCCGGGGCCGGTAAGCCTGCACAGCGAAGTCCTGCGCGAAGGCAAGTCAGTGATGCAGGCCATGGTCACCGCGCGTCAGGGCGATCAGGTAGTCAGTGCCATGCTGGTGAGCCTGGGGGCGGCCCGGGAATCGTCTGTGGCGGTGGAGGCCCCGGTGGCTCCGGCCATGCCGGCACCGGAGAGCTGTATGACGTTGCCCTATATCCCGGGCCTGACTCCGGACTTCATCCAGCAATTCGACATGCGCTACGCCCAGGGCATGCCACCGTTCAGTGGCAGCCAGGTGCCGGATTTTGCCGGTTACATGGGGTTTGTGACACCGCCGCAAACCATGAGCACGGCGGCGCTGATTGCCCTGGTAGATACCTGGCCGCCGTCGGTGCTGCCCATGCTCAAAGGGCCGGCGCCGGCCAGTTCACTGACCTGGACGCTGGAGTTGCTTGACGATCCGGCAACGCGCCCGGCTGACACCCTGTGGCAATATCAGGTCAAGACTGACCAGTGCAGCGAAGGCTATGGGCAGAGTCAGGCCTGTATCTGGGACGGGGAAGGCAAGGCGGTGGCGTTGAGCCGCCAGACGTACACGGTATTTGCATGAAAAAAGAATTGCCGCCGGTTTCGGCAAGGACCCTGGGGAACCGGGTCCCAAGGCGCGGTCACTGGCTATTGGCTGGGCTTGGCTCACTGATCCTGCGCATCATGGGCTGGCGTATTGTTGGCAACCTGCCGGATGTGGAAAGGGCGGTGCTGGTTGTGGCGCCGCATACATCCAATGTGGATGGGGTGATTGGGCTTAGCGCCATCCAGAGCCTGAAAGTGCATGTGCGTTTCATGGGCAAGCACACCCTGTTCGAAGGTCGGCTGGGCAGGCTGATGTATTGGCTGGGCGGCATTCCCGTCAACCGCGACAGTGCCCAAGATGTGGTGGAGCAGACCACGGCGGTGATGCGCGAAAAGCCCTTCTGGCTGGGGATTGCCCCGGAAGGAACCCGCAAGGGGGCGAAGTGCTGGAAAACCGGGTTTTACCGTATCGCTGACCAGATGCGGGTCCCCATCGTGGTGATCGGTTTCTGCTACCGGCGCCGTCAGGTGCGGGTTCTGGGCAGCATCATGCCAACTGGTGACATGGACCGGGACCTGGCGTCCATCGTGGCCACCCTGTCAGAGATTGAGCCCCGTCATCCCCAACGGCTGTCTGCTCCTTTCCGGACCGGTCACTGATTGGCTGCCTGTGCGGCCTTCTGCTTTTCCATCTGATCCAGGAAATGCTGGCGCCGCTGGGCGGATTGCAGTGCAAAGGCGAGGGGACGATGCAGTTCGTTCAGTAAAGCCTGTTCGTCTTCCGTGAAGGCTCGGGTGCTGGCGATCTCGATGACCCCCAGCGGGTGATCCCCCTGGTGTATTGGCCACAATAGCAGGGAGGCTGGCTGACGACGGCCTTCGCCCACTTCCAGATCCAGGTAGCCTTCCGGGACCTGGTGTTGCTGGAGTGCCAGCTTTTGGTTCAGGGCCGCGCCGAGCAGGGTTTCATCCCGGTCAAAATGCTGCCGCTCACGGGCCTGGGCATTCAGCCCCCAGGTCGCCTGTTGCAGCAGCTCGTCATCCTGCAGTATGTAGGCGGCCCCGGCCCGGGCGTCCACCTGTTCCACCAGGTAGCCCAGCACCCGTTCCAGCAATACCGGTGGCGTCAGGTTGCCGGCAATGCTTTCCATAAAGAGATTGAGCTGCTGCTGGCGGAGGGTGTCCTTTTCCGCCTGTTGGCGCCAGCGTGCGAGCTGCTGAGATTCGCTTTCCAGTAGCAGGTTGTTGGCAAAGTTGCGCCGCGCACTGATATCCAGCACATAGCCGTTGATGGTGCAGATGAAAAGCGGAATGGCGAAGTACAGCAGCATGGCCAGCAGCGGCAGGGAAAAACCGAGCATGATTGCCCCGATCACCGCGACAGCCAGGGCGCCCACGCAGGTGATCAGTGTCTGGCGTGGCGGAAGACGCAAAATGGAAAAGCCAATGATCAGCAGGTAGATGGTTTCAAAGGCGGAAATCTGGCCGGGGAAATGGCCTTCCAGGGCAATGGCACCAAGCAGGGTGCCGCACAGTGATAGCCCGAGCGCGAAATACATGACACCAATTGTGTGGGGGCGCAGCCAGGCCAGGCGGGTGGTGGACCACAGGGCCAGCAGGGCAATAGCAATGGGGTAGACCCCGTAGGCACGCCATTGGGTCATTTCGGGGCTGTCCACCAGGGCGATGACGGGCAGGATCACCAGCAGGTAGAGGAAGACCAGCAGGTAGATGGACTGGCTGATCAGGTCTCGGGCTCGGCGATGGGAATGCCGGAGGTAGCGACGCTCGAGTTCACCATCGAATTTGACCTGCAGGGTATCGAGTGCCTCGCGAAGCACGCTTTCCTGCTGCTTGCTGATCGAGCTTTGCAAATCGCTGGACATGCTTTTATCCGGTTGTTATTCGTTGCGTACGTGTTGATTTGTACAAGACCACAGCGCACTATTTCTGGAAAGTCTATCGCTACTGTCTGGTAGCGAAACCCCGATAATGATCACAACCAACAGGAAGCATCATGACCGATTCTGCCCGTTTTGAACAAGCCCAGAAGGATGTCCAGACCCTGTCCAGAAAACCCGGCAACGATGACCTGCTTTTCCTTTATGCCCATTACAAGCAGGGCAGTGCGGGTGACGTGAGCGGCAAGCGCCCGGGGATGCTGGATATGGTGGGACGCGCCAAGTATGACGCCTGGGCCAAGCTCAAGGGCATGTCAGCCGAAGACGCCCAGCAGAAATACATCGACAAGGTGGACAGTTTGCTGAAGTCTCACAAGGACTGACGCTGCTGTTTACCCCTTGCTTTGCACCAGCTGGGCCTTGCCCAGCTGCGCCTCGCCGGCCAGGTTGCGATAGAACGTTTTCAGGGCCGGCAGTTCCGCTTTCAGCGCCTCCCTGACCTGTTGTCGTGCTGCCCTGATACTGGCGGCAGTCTGTTCCTCTTCCGCTTGCAGTTGTGCCTTCTTCCGTTCCAATTCCGCCGGCAGGGCGGTGCTGCCCAACTTCTCCAGCCTGGCATTCAGGCGTTGCAGGCGGGCTTTGGCGTCGTCCAGTTGCTGTTGAAAGTCCGTGGCGCCCGGGGCGTTGGCGAGGATGCGCTCCAGGTCGGCGATTTGCTGTTCGGTGGCAGCCTTTTCCCGTTTGGCGGCGGTGCGAAAGGCACCGTTGGAAAGGTCCCGGGCGGTGGCGTGCTGGATGGCATTGTGCAGGCTTTTCTTGCGCTCGTTCAGGCAGCGCTGGCTGTCATTGGCGGCCATCAACCGGCGGGTGGCGTCCAGCACCTGGCTGTCGCCATCGCGGACCATGGCCAGTACCAACTGGTCCATGACTGTGGTGCTGTTGCCGGCCACGGTGTTGGTGAGGGCCCGGTACAGCCGGTCCGGGTCGTCGGCAAGCTGGTTCAGCGCCTGCATGTTTTCCGCCGCCTTGTTCAACGCCAGGTTGTAGACCGGCAGGGCCTGCTCCGGTGCGCCGGACTTGCGCCAGTCGTCACCGGCCAGGACCAGCCCGGAGACCGCACGGGGGTTGCCCGGAAAGCGGGCGGCGGTACGGATGAACCAGGAGCGGGCCCGCTCGCGGTCGCCGTCACGGCGGTAGCTTTCGGCCAGCAGCAGGGCGGCATCCACGGCGGCGGGGCTGTTCTGTTCCACCTGGCTGAGTTGGGCGCGGGCAAACTGGGTATCGCCGTCCCGCAGGGCCATGGCGGCCAGCCGCAGGCGGGCATAATTGCCGAGGATGGGTTTGTTGATGCTGTCTGACTGGTTGTTGTAGCGGATCAGGGTGTTGGCGTGGCCGGTGGTGGCCGGCTCGGCAAATAGCTGCACCAGCCGCCGGTCGTCGTCCTGCAGCACAATGGGCTGAGCGCTGGCTTCCTGGCAGGAGGCTGCCAGTGCCTTGCCGCACAGCATAAATAGAAAAACCGGTATCAGCCTGGTCAGGCAGACAAAGAGGTCACGCATAGCCCGTCAGTATTGTTATTGGAGTTATAGGCACCAAATGGTGCGCCAACTGACGGGCGAGAGAAGGAACTGGATCACATGCCGGTACACAATTTTGTGCAGCGGCTGCAATCAGAACCCGCGGTAGCTGGTGGCGACCACGGCGATAATACCAATGGCCAGGATAATGCCCAGCACCATGAGCACTGTGGCCAGGATGCCGAGCACCTTGCCGGCCAGAGTGGTGCCTTCGCCGGTCGGGTCCATGGTACCCGCGCGCATGGCGTTCAGATCCTTGCTGCCGAGAATCCAGGCGACGATGCCCACCGGGGCAAAGACGAGGATACCCAGCAGCCCCAGGGTCAGCACCAGACCGCCCCGGTGGGGCTGGAGCTGGCCGCTGGCCGGCGCGGGTTGTCCATGGTGAGCCGGCTGCGCCTGGAAGCCCTGCCCGCGGCCCGAGAAGGCTGCGAACAGCATGATGGCGCTGATCGCCAGGTAAAGCGTGGTGTGGATGCCGGTATTGATCAGCCCGTAGGTGGTGCTGTCGAGGATGTCATCCATCAGCAATTCGAAAAGCACCACCTGGCTGAAGAGAATAAAGCCCGCCTGCAGTAGCGTCAGCACACCAAACACCATGGCCAGGATGGCCGGCAGGCGGGCCTGCTGGAAAAAGACGCCACTGAGGGCAAAAGCCACAATGGCCACCAGGACATTGGGGATGACGTAGGGCAGCAACGCAATGATTTCTTCCATGAAGTTCACTCCAGATCAGGGATGGTCAGGTTTGGAACGAGGGCCGAGTGCCTGCTTGAGCAGGGTTCTCAGGGCTCGCCAGCGGTTGACGAGCAGGGAGACAAAGATCAGGGCACAGCCGGCCAACTGGATCAGTGTCATGGTTTCGCCGAACCAGGCGGCGGCGATCAGAGCAGTCCACATGGGTTCGAGCACCATGATCACCACGCCATGGCTGTGCAGAGACAGGCTCTGGGCGTAGGTCTGCACCAGAAAACGCAGGGCGGTACCCACCGTGGCACTGAGGATCACCCACATGGCCAGTATCGGTGTGGCCTGCTGCCAGGTGGTTTGCCAGGGCTCCAGAAATGCCGACAGTGTTCCGGTTACCAGCCCTACCGTGGTGAGCACCACGGTGGTCAGCGCCAGCGCCGGGACGCGGGGGTGCTCGATGCGTTCGCCGCTGGCGCTGATGGTGGTGATGGTATTCGCCGCCCGGGTGTTCAGGTTGAAGTAGAGGGCAAAGATGGTGGCGGCGGCCACGAAGAAAAGTTGGCCGGCTTCCAGGTGCAGGCCCCGGTCCAGTGACAGCAGGGCCAGTCCGCCGGTGGCAATGGGCAGGGCCAGCCAGGTACTGCCGGGCACTGCTTCGCCGAAGACTAGGCGGGCGATGACGGGTACCAGTACGACGCCCAGGCTGGTCAGAAAGGCGCCTTCACCCACATGATCGGCAAATGCCAGGCCCATGATCCAGCAGCTCATGGCGGTGCCAAAGACCAGGCCCACCCGCAGGCAACGGATTAGCTGCTGGAGACTCAGCCGGCCGAGCTGTCGCCAGGCCACGCACGCCAGCACGGCCGCCGCCAGCAAAAAGCGCAGTGACATGAACAGCAAAGGAGGCATGGCCAGCACGGCTTCCCGGGAGAACATCCAGCTTATGGCGGCCAGCAGGGTGACCACCAGAAGAAGCAGATCGGCTTTGTGGGCTTGAGAGACCGGCACTGAATACGATTCGTTGAAAAATAGCCGGCGATGGTAGCACAGGCGTCAGGCAGCGTAACGACTGGTTTGGCATCGTTGGCGGCATCATTATGGTGAATGCCGACACCACAAGACACGATGAGGGCAAAACATGCTGGCAGCCTGGCGGAACTGGCGCGATGCGCGCCGGGTCAAGAAGATGGGATACACCGCCGAAGAATGGGAAGCAGCGGTCGCCGACTGGCCGGTGATGGCCCGTTACCAGGGCGAGGAGCGGGATGCCCTTAGAGAACTGAGTTTGCGTTTTCTGGCGAGAAAGAGCGTCGCGTCCGGCGGTGGTTTTGTCTATACCGATGCCATGTGCCTGAAGAGCGCCACCATGGCCTGTGTACCGATTCTCAAGTTGGGACTGGACTGGTATGACGGCTGGTATACGGTGATTCTGTACGAGAGCGCCTTTATTCCCAACCGGCCACACATCAGTGAAGACGGCGTGGTCCACGCCCGCGGGCCGGTACTGGCCGGTGAGGCCTGGCACCAGGGGCCGGTGATCCTGTCCTGGGAGGCGGTCTGTGAGGCCGGTGGCGCCAGCAATGTGGTGATCCACGAAATGTCCCACAAGCTGGACATGCGCCGCAACGGCGCCAATGGTGCACCGCCCCTGCACCCGGGCATGAACCCGCGGCAGTGGCATGACACCTTTACCGATGCCTGGGACGACCTGAACCGGGACTACGAGATGGGGCGCCCCATGCCGGTGGATGCCTATGCCCTGACCGGGCCGGGAGAGTTCTTCGCGGTCTGCAGCGAGGCATTCTTCGAATCCCCGGATACGCTGTACCGGGACTGGCCGGATCTGTACCGGCTGCTGGCAGAGTTTTACCGACAGGGAGAACGGCCATGAAGTTTATTTTCGAAGTCACCATGAAACCGGGCTTCACGGTGGAGGAATACGCCCGGGGCTGGGTGGAGGCCAGCGAAATCATCCAGCAGTCACCGGGCGCCCTGGGTACCTACCTGCACCGCAAGATCGGCGAGCCCGACAAGGTACTGGCCATTGCTCACTGGGAAAGCAAGGCCCATCGAGATGCCAAGGACGACAGCCGTAGCGAGAAGGTCAAGGCGATCCTGGCAAAGCACGCCAAGGTGGTGGATGTCACGGTGATCGGTGAATACGAAGAACCGGAATGGCAGGTATTGCCGGAATAACAACGCGTCTTTCGCCCCTGCTGGTGCAGCGAACCGGCTTAAAAACGAGTACCGGGTTTCGAACGGCAGACATGTAGGGTGGATTAGCCGAAGGCGTAATCCACCTTTATTTCAGCGTGGAGGCCATTCGGAAGGGAAGGCTGGTGGATTACGCCTTCGGCTAATCCACCCTGCGATTCTGCCTCCCGGATAACGAACCGGCTGCTGGCACGGTTGAGGACTACTGCGCCGCTTCCTCCGGCAACGTGATGTTCAGCTCGAGAATTTCACAACCAGACTCGCGGTCGAGCTGGATGTTGACGGCGTCCTGATCCACGGGCACGTACTTGCGCACCACCTGCAGCAACTCTTCCTGGAGCTGGGGCAGGTAGTCCGGGCCACCCCGGGTGGAGCGCTCGCGGGCGACAATGATCTGCAGGCGTTCCTTGGCCACTGATGCAGACGACTGCTTCTTGGGAAGCAGGTAACTGAAGATGCTCATCCTTTAGCCTCCAAACAGACGGCCGAACAGACCTTTCTTGTTGCTGGTGGTAAAGCGGTGGGGCAACTGGTCGCCCAGAAAGCGTGCCACGGCGTCACTGTAGGCCTGGCCGGCATCGGAATCCGTATCCAGGATGACCGGGGAGCCCGCGTTACTGGCGTTGAGTACCGCCTGGGATTCGGGAATCACGCCCAGCAGTTCGATAGCCAGGATTTCCTGCACGTCTTCCACGGACAGCATCTCGCCTTTTTCCACCCGTTCCGGGGAGTAGCGGGTGAGCAGCAGGCGGGCGGGGATGTCTCCCTTGCCTTCCTCGGCGTGGCGGGTCTTGCTGGCGAGGATGCCGATCATGCGGTCCGAGTCGCGTACGCTGGACACTTCCGGATTGGTGACCACCACGGCTTCGTCGGCGAAGTAGGCGGCCATCAGAGCGCCTTTTTCAATGCCGGCCGGGCTGTCGCAGATGATGTAATCCATTTCCATGTCTTCGCGCAGTGCGCGGAACACGCCTTCCACGCCTTCCTGGCTCAGGGCATCCTTGTCGCGGGTCTGGGAGGCGGGCAGGATGAACAGGTTATCCACCTTCTTGTCCTTGATCACCGCCTGTTTGATATTGGCATCGCCATTGATCACATTGACCAGGTCATAGACCACGCGGCGCTCGCAACCCATGATCAGGTCCAGGTTGCGCAGGCCCACGTCAAAATCGATGACGGTGGTTTTGAAACCGCGCAGGGCAAGACCGGTTGCCAGTGCAGCGCTGGTGGTGGTTTTACCGACACCACCCTTGCCGGATGTCACGACCACGATTTTCGTCACGCTTTATCTCCTTACCTTCACTTCCCTGAAGCGCTACTTGAGCGCGGTAAAATGCATCGCCTCGCCCTGCAGGGACAGGTGCACAGGCTGGTTACGGTGAGCTTCGGGCAGATCTTCGGCAACCCGATAATGGCCGGCAATGGATACCAGTTCGGCATTCAACTGTTGGCAGAAGATGCGTGCGCTGGTATCACCGCGGACGCCGGCCATGGCGCGTCCGCGCAGGTTGTTGTAGATGTGGATGTTGCCTTCCGCCATCAGTTCGGCACCGGTACTCACCGGCGCCAGCACAATCAGGTCGCCACGGCTGTAGACCTGCTGGCCGGAGCGGACCGGTTGTTCGATGACCAGGGTGTCGACCCGCTGGGTTGCCGTGGGCACCTCGGCCGGGTCAGCTTGCGGTTCGGGCTCCTGGCGGCGTGGGATGTCGCGACCGCCGGCCAGGCTCAAGGTGCCCAGGCCCACCATGCTTGCGGTGTCATTGTCGATATTGGGGTTGCGTGCCAGCGCTACCAGGTTCACGCCCAGCCCGCGCAGGGTATCTACCGCGGCCATCAGGGCCACCGGGTCGGCGTCCACCTCCGGGCCGATATCGATCACCACCGGGGCGTCCTGCAGCCACTGGGCGGCACTGTCCAGGCGCTGACTGACATCCTGATGGAGAAGGTTGGCATCCAGGTTTTTCAGTTGCAGGACCGTCATCATCAGCATGCGGCCCTTGAATTCGAGAACGGTGTTTTCTTCGACGACTGCTGTCATTCCTGACCTGTTGTCCTTGGGGCGCAGCGCTGGGCGCGGAACCCGGTGGGGCGTAATTTTCGCAAAGCCTAGACCAAAGCGGCAAAGCGGAAAAGCGCCAAAAGGGTGATAAGAATGTTAAATCTGCGTGAGATCGGGATGACAGGGAAATAACTGGTGGAAAAAGCAGCAATTTCGCCACCTGCACTCGCTTTGTACCTTTTTGTGAAACTGTGGACGAGTTGGCGGTGGATGAGATACCGAGTTGCGATTGATGGGATAGGGCAGGTCTGATGACAATTTCCCCAACCCCGGTGCTTTCTACAAGGCTGCTGTAGGAGCGCCCTTCCAGGGCGCGAACCGCGCTTGCGCGGAAATCGCCCAACGGGCGATCCGGCCTTGCAGAACTCGACAGGTCTATCCAGACAATCCCGATCCGGCGCCATCCCCAGCCCCCAT
>JAKSCQ010000202.1 GCA_022360555.1 Pseudomonadales bacterium | reverse complement strand
GGCAAGATATGCATTTCAGAAGGTTATTTAACGCCTAGATAAATCGGAATGTTAAATAAGCGTCATTCCGGCCTTGAGCCTATCTCTTATACACATCTCGTTGAACTATCCCCCGAGCTGGTGATCCGATCTTTTGAGCGACATCATTAGGTAAGGATTTTCTTATGTTTGGCAACACAAGTGAATGGGCGGTATTAACTTTCGGGAAGTGTCAATTAGGCGATAAGCGTAGAACTCGGCGATTGATTAAAATGGCGACCAATATGGCAGATCACATTGGTAGTTCAGTGGTAAAGTCTTGTCCTGATGCAGCGCATGTAGAAGGAAGTTACCGTTTGATACGAAATGATGATGTCTCCGCTGAAGCCATTGCTGAAGGAGGCTTTGAAGCCACCGTAGAACTAGCCCAAAACTATGATGAGTTACTGGCATTAGAAGACACGACCAGTTTGTCTTATAAGCACAGTGTCGCTGATGATATGGGGTACACAACAAGCTCGCTGTCTAACCGAACAAAAGGCATATTTGCCCACAGTGTGTTGCTGTATGCTCCCAAACAGGAACACACCGTCGGGTTAATTGAGCAACGGCGCTGGATACGTAATGAAGAGTCCTACGGCAGTCGCCATCACAATCAAAAGCGCGACTATCAGACCAAAGAAAGTTTCAAGTGGGAGCTGGCGTCAGAAGCAGTCAAGGACCGCTTGGGGGGACAAATGGCCAAATGCATCAGCGTCTGTGACCGGGAATCTGATGTGATTGAATACCTGGTCTACAAACAACAGAACCAACAACGCTTTGTGGTTCGAGCTAAATCGAACAGGCCTCTTTGCGAAGGGGACCGTCTGTATGACCATGCTGATACACTGATGCCTGCCGGTAAATATACGGTGAATGTACCGCAAAAAGGCGGCCGTTCAGCACGTAAAGCTACAATGGAAATCCGTTATGCCCCTGTCTCTGTCCTTGCTCCTACACGTAAACAACCTCTGTATCCCCCCATTACCACTTATGTAGTGTATTGCGATGAGGTCACAGCCGAGCCTGACACCCCCTCCTTGCAATGGGTTTTACTGACCACCGAACCTGTGGTCTCTACGGAAGATGCTCTGAAAATAGTGAATTACTATGAAGCTCGTTGGCAAGTCGAGTTGTTTCACAAGGTCTGGAAAACCGAAGGAACCAATGTTGAAGCCTTGCGGATGCAGGATGTGGAAAATCTTGAACGAGTCGCAGTGATAAAAGCCTTTATCGCCATCAGGTTGATG
>JAKSCQ010000036.1 GCA_022360555.1 Pseudomonadales bacterium | reverse complement strand
GGGAGGCCTTCTGGGCATCGCCAAAGAACAGTTCGTAAAAATCCCCCATGCGGTAGAACACCAGCTGGTCCGGGTGCTCGGCCTTGATCGCCAGGTATTGCTGCATCATAGGTGTGTGTGCGGATAAATCGGGGTTCGTCATATCTGAGTTTCAGCCTGTTTTTCCTTTTATTCCGCTATATATTCAAATGGTTAGCGAAATTTGTGATTTCCGGTAGTGTCCGTGGGTGTCCACGGAAATCCACCCCAATCCGCAAAATAAGTATAGGTTTTGGTATAGCTTTTCGTGCTGGGCCGGTTTCTCGGTGATATACTGCTCAAAACCTATACCAAATCCTCTGCAGGCCAGACGGGGCCTGAGATACGGGGATTTGCTTGAAAGCGTTAGTGTTGGTGGATCAAAGCGATGGAGCATAGCAAACAAGGCAGCAAGCAACTATCGGTCCGTGCCATTGAGGCAATGCGGCCTGGGGATAAGGTCAAAACTGACGGGGCTGAGAACGCTGGGTTGCGTGTTACTTGCGGCTCTTCGGGCCTGAAAACCTTTACATATCGTTACCGAAGCCCGGAGACCGGCAAGTTGGTTCAGGTCAAGATCGGTAACTTCCCAGGCGTGAAGCTTGCTGAAGCCCGTCTTGAGGTCTCCAGGATGAAGGAACTCAGGGCAAAAGGGGTTTGCCCCAAGGCCGAACGGGATCGTCAGCTCCAGGCGGAGAAAGAAGCCAAGTTGGCACAGGCAGAGGCTGAGGCCGTTGCTGCCTATACGGTGACAGATCTGGTTGAGCAGTACCTGACGGAAGTCATCGAGGATCGAACGGTGACAGACCCCAGAACAGGGGAGAAACGGCGGGTGCCGGGGGCTAGAAAACCCAAAGGCCAGTGGGAGGTGCGTCGGACTCTCCACAACGATGCGGTCCGAGTGTTAGGTGATAAGCCGGCGGCGGAAGTTAAGCGCAAGGATGTGGTCGACCTGGTTAAAGAGATTCTGGATCGTGGGGCACGAGTTCAGGCGGGAAATGTACTCAGGGAGCTCATCGCTGCCTATGAGTACGCTATCGGGCTGGAGCGTTTGCCGGACGATTTTCCGAATCCCGCATGGCTGGCCAAAGCCAGCCTGAAGACGGCGAGAATCCGGATGAGCCCGAATAAAGGTAAGCGGGTTCTTTCCGATAAGGAATTGGCGGTCGTTTTGGCCTGGTTGCCGGGATCTGGCTACTCTCCAACGCAGAAGAACGTAATGCGGTTTGCTCTCTGGACAGGCTGCCGGACAGGGGAGGTGTGTAATGCCGAGTGGAAAGATGTAGATCTTGAGGCGGGCACCTGGCACCTGAGGGATTCAAAGAACGGTGCTGAGCGGTATGTGCAGCTACCCAGACAAGCTGTGGAGTTTCTGCGTCAGCTAAAGTTGACCACAGATATCTACCTGTTTCCTTCAACCCGAACCAAGAAGCCAATCCAGCAGAAGTCGCTAACGGAGACCAAATGGCACCTGAAAAACCCGGAAAAGGTCAAATATGGCCGGAATTATACTCCTGCTCAGCTCTGGCTCGACTCTATTCCTGATTGGTCACCCCATGACTTGCGGCGCACGGTGCGGACTGGATTGGCGCGGATGGGGTGCCCCAGTGAGGTGGCTGAAGCGGTACTTGGGCACTCTCGAAAAGGGATTGAGGGTACCTACGACCTGCACGGCTATGAGGCGGAGTGCCGCAAGTGGCTCCAGCGGTGGGCGGATCACATGGCTGGGCTGTCTATTTGAGGGTGATTTCCCCTTTCAAACGGGAGGGTCGTCGTTATCGGCGGCTTTCCGTATCCATTCCTCGACGATATCGTGTTTTGATCTCTTCTGCCGCTTCGCAAGCTCGTCCAGCTGCTTCTTTGCTTCTTCCTCAATGAATAGATAGAGGGGCTTCTTGGCTTTCCCTGAGTTTCTGTATTTGTATTGGCTCCAGCTCTTTCGAAGGTTGATAAAGAATAGTTTGTGTACGGCTTCATCGAGCAGTGTGGTTTGGTCCAGGCAAGCCAAAATATATTCATATTGCTCTTTGGGGGATGCTGGTTCCGCTACCGTGGATGGCAGTTTTCTATTGTGCTTTTCAAGGTAATTCATCATCCAGTCTAGTTGCACATGATTCTTGGAATCCAGCCAGGAGAGCTGGGTTTCTTTTAGGTGCCTTCTTGCCCATTCATCTTTGATGGCATAGACGAAATCCTCCTTCTCGGGTAGGGGCGCATTCCAGACGTCAAGCATCAGCAGCACAGCTTCAAGCCTGTCTTCAGAATGAATGGAGTCGCCTGTTAGGTAGGGCATGATTCCAGTCTTTTCGGTAAGTGCAGTCTGGGTCCAGATTAGTTGCCTCGCGTCGTTCTTTTTAATCCATTCAATCTTGGAGTCTGGCAGTAGTGATTGGTTGCGCTTTGCAAGGAGCCTTTCGATGTCGGTCTCGCTGAGGCGCTCCAGTTTAAAGTACTTCTCGTTATCAGAGCGATACAGTCCCTCTCTCAATCCTCGATCCCGGTGTATGTATTCGTTCGCCCAGTTGCGAGAGCGATGGGAAGATTGGAGTTGCTGTAACGGAGAGCCTTTGTCGAGAGTCATAAATCATTGTTCTCTACATGTAGAATTTAATGAAGTATATCACAGGTATTTTAGAGGTGTTACAGAGGTTTTAATGAGTTATTTATGACAATAGTAATTTGCTGTTTCCCCCTATATTGTTAGGCCTCAGCATGAGAAGAACTATGTTTTTCTCTATTTTCGATAGAGGCTAGGCGCGAAAGTGGCACAGTTGATTCTTTCCCGGAGTTGTTTTTTTGCTTTTGGTCGACCAGGTAGCCAATGGCTCCGGTGGTTTGTGGAGCTTTTTGCAGCTGGAAAATGGTCGGTTATAGATATATGCGTTCTATCATTCAGGAGGTGTCAGTAGGTTTTGGAAATGGGGCGAGGGGGCTGTTAAGTAAAAAAATTACAGACATGCCTGTTTCTGTGTTCAACAACACACAGGAAACAGGAATGAAACATCGCCATCCCCACAATCCCAACCTGACCCTGATAGAAGGAACGGAATGGAACGGCCTTCCGCTGCTTCCCAAGCATTCCCCCTACATTGAGCCGTATCTCGAGAGAACCCTGGAAACGATGAAAAGAGCGGTGGACAGGTACCGACGAACCACGGCTATCCGGTTTGATCTCAGAATCCCTGCTGACGCCCTTGAACCTGACTCCAATGTGATATCGCGCTTCTTCGAATCACTGCAGGCGAAGGTAAATGCCCACCAGTTGAGGAAAGCCAGGCAAGGGCAGAGAGTGCGTTCCTGCGAACTCCGATATGTCTGGGTGAGAGAGCAAAACAGCTCACATCATCGCCATTACCACTGCTGCATCCTGCTGAACGGTGATGCTTATCGATATCTCGGGGCATTCAGCCGCAATGATGACAGGGAAGAGGGGAAAATGGTGGCTGCAGAGAACATGGCTGGAAGGATCCGTAGTGCCTGGTGTAGTGCGCTGCGACTTACTTGGACTGATGGCCAGGGGCTGGTTCATTTCCCTCCAAAAAGGATCTATCACATCGACGTGAACTCAACGGAGGTGCTTGGCCAGTATGTGGATCTGTTCCGGAGACTTAGCTACTTCGCCAAGGCAAGTACTAAGTGCTATGGAGATGGTTCCAACAGTTTCGGTTGCAGCCGTCGGTAGCGGCCGGTCTGCTCATTTTTTACAGCCATGGCTCATCTCATGAGCAGAAGGAGAAATCTCATGAGAATCATGCGTTTAAAAGAGGTCATGGAAACCACTGGCTTGGGCAGATCATCCATTTACAAGTACGCCCAAGAGGGCGCCTTCCCAAAGCCTGTGAGCCTGGGAGGGCGCTCCTCGGGTTGGGTATCGGATGAGGTCGAAGAGTGGGTCGTGGAGCAAATCACCCTGCGAGACGAGAAACTGAAAGAGGAGGCGAAATGGGCTGGTCGCTAGCCATCCCGAGAGCGTAACCCACAAATCTGGATCGTCACTGGAACACCATCACTTAAGAATCCAGTCCTGTTGGGGGGGGGCGATGGCATGATCGTGCATCTTGATGACGGGGCAGCTTGTTGCCAGTGACGCCGACCAAAAAATACTCATGGTGATAGTGATATGGCTGGGGCAGCTTGAGTCCCAGCCATATCCGTTAAGGGTTCTATCACTCAAATGACCAGGTCCAGCTTCCTGTCTGGGTGGTCACACTCACCTCCCGGACATTGCAGCGTCTTTTGAGGAGTCGTTTCTCCTGTTCACCAAACTTGAGTTTGATGGGGTAGGGGTCGACAGGTTTTCTCACCGGGTGCTTCATATCAGTCCGCTCAAGAGCACCATCCGGCATTCTGAGGTACTGGTATTCCTTGACGGTTTTATAGTCAGGGTGGATCTCGCAATTCCCCCGGTTGACCGCGATATTGTTGATCGTCGCGGAATCCGCTATGGCGGTAAGGTAAATGTTCATTCCTTGGATCTCGATGTCGACATCTGGGTCACTGGCCACCTGCGAGGAGCCGCCAGTGCCGTGGCCGCCATCAAGGGTTTCATAGCCCATCACTTCCATCATGTCCGCATGCTCCTGGAGCACGGCATGGACTTCCGTTGCGGTCAGGCCGTCCAGGGCGTCCATGTCGGGTTGGACGACGCCTCCGTTCTCATCCACGTAGGGCTTGAGGTACAGGGAGTACATGCCGGTGAACTCGCCTCGGGTGGCCTGGTCTTCAAAGGTGCTGACGAGCTTGGCGAAGCTTTCCATCTGGGAAGTGCTGTCAGAAGCGTCGTAGGTCTCTTCCCCGCACCCTGCGAGCAGCGCGAGTAAGAGAGGAAGGAAAAGGTAGCGGATACAGGATGTCATGATGGCAACCTCATTGCGTGTTTGTGGGGGTATTGGGTTTACGAGCTGGGCCGTGGCCCAGCGTTTAAGGCGAGAGTGTGCAGTCCAGGGAATGGCGCTATCTGCACTCCAGTCCGACTTTCACGGTGTGCTGATAAAAGGCTTGTAGGTCCCCTTTCCCCTCTTCAAATCCGAGGAGTTCTTCGGGGGTGTAGATTTGGGACAGCTTGCCAAACGCGCATTCACACAGTTCAAGCGGCGCGTTTCGGGTACAGCCAGAGAGAAACTCTCCTCTCGCTTCCTCTAGCGGGTCTTCCGAGCAGCCGGACAGGGCTAAAGCCTGGAAGGCGGGTACAGCGATATGGTGGTATTTCACGGTAGCCCCCTACTTGAGCACAAGGGCAATGCCCAAGAAGGTGCCGATGAACAGGCCGACGGACTGAGGGCCTATCATCCAGAAGAGTTTGATCCAGATCAGGGAGCCCATGCCGCCAGTGGTGAACATCATGTCCGGCTTGGCGAATTTGCGGATGGCATCACCGATCAAGGCGCCAAGGGTGCCGGTTACGGTGCCGACAAGGCCTGCGAACAGTTTGGCGAGAATGCCGGCGCTCAACACCATGCCAGCGGTGTTATAGACAATCGAAAAGATTGAGAGGCCCAAGGCCGCTACTCCCCAGATCAGTGCCGATTTCTGTAGATCAGTGGCTCCTTCCGGGCGTTGATAGGTATTTCCTTCGAGGTCTTCCATTGTTGTTCTCCTGGTTGGGTTGGTGTCTTCCGTGCACAGCAAGCAATAAGGGAGGGCAACTAGATCTGGCTAGTTGGGCTTTGCGTTTGGCAAAGGGGCCCTTCGGTTATGTGATTCAAGACAGGAAAAGTATTGCAGTGCTGTACATTGGTGGTCAAGTTAAGCCGTACGACACCGGTATGGTGATACCGTAGCGTTGCTCTATCTGATTGATGGAGTGGGCGTGATGAGCTTCCCCAAGCGCCTCAAGAAAGCGCGGTCGGCGCTGGGTCTGACCCAAGAGCAGTTGGGCTTCGAACTGGATGTGACCAAATCCACGATTTCTGCTTGGGAAAATGGCCGTGATGCGCCCGGATTCCGTCTGCTGCCGAAGTTGAAGGCCGTCTTGGGTGTTTCTCTGGATCATTTAATTTGCGGTGATCCGGTCGAGGGCGCCTCAGAGTCGGAGGCAGAGTACGGCGCTCAGGTGCGCAATGATGCCGAGGCCCAACTGCTGAAGGGCTATCGGCGTCTTTCCGCTAAACGTCGCCAAGGCTTGCTGGACATGATCGATTAGCCCGTTTTCTTCTCAGCCAGCTTCTGACTGAGACCTTCCACAGATTGCGGTTGAGCATTGCTCGGTGGGGCAGTGCCTTCCGGCACGAACTCCTCCACAACCTGTAACCCTTCCTCCTCCGAGTATTCGAACTGAGCGTTGAGCAGGCCGGCATGGGCTATCTTGTCCAGCTCTGCCTGGTGGATGCCCTGGTTTTCCCTGACCTTGGCCGCTTCCCTGGCGTGGCTGACGGCGTCCTCCATGGATTGTTCAGCGCGCAGTGTCAGATCCACGTAGTAGATAGGCGCCCGGTGACTCTGGGTAGTGCTCTTCCCGCGTAGCTTTAGCTCCAGCGGCAGGGTGGCCAGGTTGCCGCCACTGATGGCATGGAAGTAGCGAAGCCGAGCCGCCAGGGTGCGGATGCTGTTGTAGCCGGTGGTCCGGAACACGAAGCAGCCCAGTTCAGCCTCTTCCCCGATCCGTACATACAGCCGCCCGTAGGGCTTGCACAGATCGTGGGCGCCGAATTCGCATAGGTCGGGTGACGGGCAGGGCAGCTGCTCCAGGCCTTGGTCGGTGCGGCGCCGACAGGTCTCCCCGTCGCCACTGCACAGGGGCCGGCCACTCTTGCGCTCGAAGAAGGTGTACTCCGCCCGCAGGTTCAGGTCCGGATCATTGAAGGGAAGGGTGACAGGAATGCTGCGTAGCTTCTTGCCCTGTACCTCTTGGCGTAGGGCCTCATCTAGCGGATGCGGTAGCCAGCCCTCCCGGGTCTGGATCTGGGTAGTAATGGTGAATTGGTCGTCTTTCTCCGGCAGACGCTTGCCGTTCTTTTCCACCGTACGGCCAATACTGATACGGCCAATTACGGGTGGAGTAATCGCGAGTCCTTTGATCATGGGAGTCTCCTGTTATAAAAAACGCACAGCCGCCGGGCAGGGCCCGGCGCTTATGCTGTGAGGCGTAGGGTATTGAGAGGGGTAATGCGAGAACGATCAGGCGTTCGGCTTGACCAGAAACCGGCGGCTGCCAGCCCGATGCTTGGGGAATTGCTGCAGTAGCGCGGGCTGAGCCTTGAGCAGGGCGTCAGTGTCGAGCACCGTACTGTCCTTGCTGCGCTTCCAGCTCACCTGGCCATCCAGGAAGTAAGCCCGAGCGGCGTCACCCATGCGTTGCTGGATGCGCTGCTTGAGTCGGGCTTCCCGTTGGGCCAGACGGGCTAGCCGCTCCCGGATATCCAGCATCTCACTGAAGTCGCCGTTGAGTGCGGTGTCTTCAATGAGATCCAGGGCTTCGCCATCGTCACGAGGGTAGAGCGCCCGCAGCGCCTGGTCGGCGGAGTCGGAGCCATCGGCGTCGGGTGGGGTGTCGGTTTCCACCAAGTGCCAGAAGGCCCGCTCCAGCTCGATCAGTTGCGTGATGACGGCTTCATCCCGCTCAATGCGGTGTACCTGCAATTCCTGCCCGCAGATCAACACGGCCACGTCCGCCGCCTGCTTGCCGGTGACGGCCAGTTGATGCTGCACCTGGCACTGGATGTACTCCGGTACGCCATCGGCCCAGAGCCGGGCACCATTAAGGCCAGTGGTTTTGCACTCCAGGATCTGCACCTCTGGATTCCCCACAACGGAATAATCCAGATTGGCCAGCATCCAGGGCTTGTCTGCATCGGGGTGCTGGAGTACCGCATTCACCCGCCGTACCTTGTTGCCGGTGGTCTTGGCATAGGCTTCCGCTACCTTGGGTTCCAGCAGATTGCCCCAGTACAGCGGGGTATGGATGTCGTCTGGGTCGGGAGCCGGTAACAGCCCATCCCGCCCGGTCTTGATCATCCACAGCTCCAGCTGCGACTGGTACGGGTTGAGTCCTACTGCCGCAGCGGCATCGCTGGCCCCGATACCTTGCTTGCGGACCTTGAGCCACTGCTCCCGGTTCATGCCCTTGGTGGACACCAGACGCAGCGCTGGGCGGGATGAGGGTTTGATGGCGCGTGGAGTGCTCATGAGTGACCTCCTTCCAGTTGGGTCAGGCGTTCGGTAAAGCGATCATGAAGATTGATTAACCGGTGGGTCTGGGGCGTCTGATCCGTCGGGATCTCATGACTGCCGCCTAGGCTGAAGAAGGTGACGACCAGCTCGGAAATCATCTGCTGGATCTCGTCCTTGGGTGGCAAATTGCCATTATTTTCGAGCAGATAGGTGCCCAGCTGTTCGCCCAGAATGGACACCACCTCGTACTCG
>JAKSCQ010000037.1 GCA_022360555.1 Pseudomonadales bacterium | reverse complement strand
GTGACTACTCAGAAAATCAAAATTTCGATTCAAAATGGAAGAATGTCTATTTATACAGAGTTCAACTCTCCCCTTGATCAGATCGACCTAGAATCCATGAAGCCATCAAATGAGTGGTGCCAATCACATAACGCATATACATTTCGCCCATTTGTCATGGCTGAAGGCTGCTCAATTATTATCAGAAAAGATGCCATCCCTTCCATTGATTCATTCGCTGACTGGTACAGAGAACAGTTTGACAACAGCAACTCGCTTAGGAACTACTACACATCTCTTCAGGGAATGAAGGATGCCCAAAAATGGAGAAACATCATGGAAAAGAAACTCAGAAATGATCAGGTATGGCCTCTTCTTGATTTACCGGTTAACAGCAAGGAGCGAGAAAATCTGGTCATTTCAGGACTGGATGCCTCTGTCATTACCAGAATGGCTGACCTCATTAGAGTAGAAGATGACAAAATTGTAAGCGTGCTCCGCTCTGATAAAACCTCCAAATCGATCCCCCAAAAAGGCATCTTTTTATCGCCTGCGGAGGGAGAGGCAATCATTAGGATTGCAAACAACCTGATTACGGCCTTAGACGTTTTTGGTGGCAATAAAGATGAGGCTGTCACTTGGCTAAGCACACCCAGGCGTATCTTTAATGGATCCACACCGCTTGAGATGTGCAAAAACAGCCATGATGCCGAACAGGTGCAGATATTACTTTTGAGGGCTAAGCATGGTGTGTTTTCTTAGCTTGGCCATCGCTTGTCTATGATTTTCAGAATGAAGAGCTTGTTGGTGGCTTTGAGATAATAACCAATTATTTATTGAATGGGTGTTTACATAGTTTGCGAAGGGCTGAGCACAATTAGAATGCGTTCAGCCCGCAACCCTTCATCCTTAATTATTAATTTTCACCTGAAATTTCATTTAGCCAAGCATCTATTTCTTCTAATGTTCTGGGCAGATATGGACCTACAGTCATCATGTGATCTGAGCCTTCAAGCTCAACATACTTTCCATCTTTGCCATAGTTTTTAGCTGTACCCCGGCACATTCCCGGGGGCGTACATTTATCTTCAGACCCTCCTAGCACTAGTACCGGTGCCTTAACTTTGGAGTATTTTACTCGGGATGATTTTTTCGGATCAGCAAACCAGAAAATCATTTGTCTATACGCTGTGCCTGACTCTGCACAAAGGCTTGCATAGTATTCAGCGGAAATATCCTCCGGGAGTGCGTTAGCAATCAGTTTCTGCCATGCAGCCCAAGAGACTGGATACATTGGGCGCCCCATCAACCATTGCAACATATAGCGCCCCCATAGCCAAACCGCAGATGGATAAAAGCTGAACATCCCAGCTGTCGGTGCTGGTGCAAGCAAAACCAGTCCCCGAGTTTGTCTTCGGGCAGCCACCAACTGTGCCAATAAAGCACCGACAGAGTGTCCCATTACGATAGGAGGACTGTCCATTTCGTCCACTAGCTCAACCAAATCAGAAACATAGTCAAGCAGCCCAACTTTCGAAACTTTCTGAGCGCTCCCCCAGATATCAATATCTTCAGGTTTACCATGGTAGCGGTTTGTAGGAGCATAGATTTTGTAGCCTCGACGCTCAAATTCGCTTGCAAACTCGCCCCAGTTACCACCGTTACACCACGTACCATGTATCAAAAGTATATTACCCTTATTCATTATTTGGCTCCTATCTCCAGGGTGATATTTCAGTTCAAGCCAAGTATGCTTGGGCCGTAAATATCGGTCTTGACTAATCGAGACAGCTGTTTGACTATCTGAGACATGAACTCACTTTTACGGGCAGGCGGTCTCCGGGGCTATGAATCCCTGATGCAAGGTTTGGGTACTGATCCTGGGCCTCTACTCGAGCGGCATGGCCTTTCATCAGAAATGCTGGCTGACCCAGAAACTCTGGTTTCGTTGAATGCGGCGCTAATGTTGCTGGAAGAGAGCGCTGGGGTAACAAACTGCCCCGATTTTGGGCTTCGCCTCAGTCAATCCCAAGACCCTACTGATTTGGGATTGCTAGCAGTGGTTATTCAAAACTCGGGAACCATTGCTCAAGCTATCGCTGATAGCTCGCGTTATCTGTTCTTACACAGTCCCGCCTTCAAGATCACAATGATCGAAAAGAGCCCTCTGCTGCCGGGCAGTTCATCGCTTCGCTTTGACATGCATCTACCATTGAATATCCCCCAAGCGCAGGGATTAGAACAAAGTATCGGGCGTATATTTCGGATGGCTCAGGCTTTTGCCAACCGAAATATACGAATTCGCGGAGTTTCTTTTCCGCATGCTCCCATTTCCGAGAAAAGAGTCTACCGTCGGTATTTCGGTGTCCCTGTCTATTTTTCTCAAGCGTTTGCTGGCATTCATGCCGAACACAGCGAACTTCAAGCTGAACTCAAATCCAGTAACTCAGTCATTCACCGTCTAGCCCTCGATTACATCGATAAAAATATCGCACCAGTCGCATCGGGGCTGAGTGAACGTGTTCGCCAGACACTGCTACTGACAATGGGAACAGGCAAAGGCACTAAAGCAGAGATTGCAAGCATTCTAAAAATGCATCCTCGGACACTCCAGCGCCACCTCCACGATGAAGGTAAAAATTTCGAGATTATCCGAGAGGATGTTTACAAAGCTTCTGCTTTGCGTTTTTTGCGTGATTCCGATCTCCCATTGAAGCAAATAGCTAGCTTGCTAGGATTTTCAGAGCACTCTTCACTTACTCGGGCCTGTAATCGCTGGTTCTCAGCTTCACCCGCTCAAATACGAGCAAGTAAATAATGTCTGGTGCAGGTTAATGAATTTAGCCCGACCGAGTTGGAGTTTGGAATCACAATACAGCTTACATAATTCGTAATATTTTCTACGCTGTCCAAAATGACAGTCATGAGCGGCCCGACAGATAATTTCGATAAATCTCGTTATCGATTTCAGTACTTAAGTTGGTTTTATCTCATTCACATTTCGAATGCGCGACCAAGCTCATTTGTTAATGGTTTTAGTTGTTTGGCCACCGCTAACCTATTGATTGTCGGTTGGAGTGTTTTAGATGTTTAGTTGGTCGGCCAGGGCCTCACCATCCTGCTGCCGGGATTGGGTCTCTCCACAAAACCTGACAGAAACGTGATCGGGTTTGCCAAGGTGGCTCTGCTTGCGTGGCCCCCGGTAAATAGGCTTTCATGGAAGGACTCGGGACCACGGGAGCATTCTCATGGGCCGTCAGTACCACAATGCACCGCATCATGGCCTCAGCCTGGCGGCCAGGGTGGTTTTGTGTGTATTGCTGGCGCTGTTTTTCCTGCTGGCCCCGGCCTCCTCACCCGCCCAGGGTGCGTCTTCTCCCTCTCCCGGCTCTTCCGGTGCCGTCTGGGTAATGTCGCTGGATGGTCCCATTGGTCCGGCGCTTAGTGACTGGTTTGTCCGCTCTCTGGACGATGCCAACAATGCGGTGCTCTATTTCCGGGTACTGGATGCCCAGAAAGCGGTGATTAATGTGGAGGATTTTTATTCCGCCACCAGCCAGCTTTCGCAAACCACCCTGCGTTCGGTAC
>JAKSCQ010000236.1 GCA_022360555.1 Pseudomonadales bacterium | reverse complement strand
GACTGCGCGCCCAGATCACGGTGCCGGTTATCGCCAGGATGCTCAGCAACAAGGCACTCAGATCCATGACCAATTGCCCTGCCAGGCCGAGAATACGCCCGGAATGTGCATCCAGCAGCAGACGCTGCCAGTTCAGAGACGGTGGCACGCTCTGTGACAGGATGCGGGTTTTCAGGTCGTCAGGCAGCGCCCCGAGCCGGGCGGGACGCCAGTTTGCCCTGTCTTTGAGAGGCCGGCTTGCCAACTGGTCCACATTGAAGTGCACCACTCCAGCCCGGGTCTCAAGCCCCAGACCGGCGCCTTTTATGCGGCCGAGCGCGGCAAAGGCAGGCACCCCGTAGGCCGGGCCGAGACGCTCCACCTCCTGCCCTTCATTGTTTAGCAGCAACAGCTCATCGCCGCAGCCAACCACCACAAGACCATTATCCCTGGCCACGCCCTTGAAGGGGGAATGGCAATAGAAGGCATTGCGGTCATCAATGAACAGCCTGTCGCTGGATTGCGAATACCAGCGACGCTCAAGGCGAACGCCTTGCACTTCATCGGGAATGGGTGCCCCGTACCAACGGGCAAGCACAAGGGGAAGAGGCTTGTCGGACCAGCCCAGCGCATCAATATGGTTCAGCAACACGCCGGTCACGGACAGTACCAGTACCGGTACCGCCACAAGCAGGCCAAGCCATCGGTGCCAGCGGCGCCATTGGCGCGTGGGTTTTCTTGCAGCCATCGAGCCCCCTGAAACAGGCAAATTACTCTTGTGGCAACTGACGATCCAGCCACAGAGCCAGTTTTGCGGCTCGCTGCAGGGCATTTACCGAGAGCGTCGCTCCGGTAATGTTATCGATATCCCGGTCCAGCTTGCCGTTATCCATTGCAGCCTGGTCAAACTGACGGGTAAAGAAGGGGTGGCGAACTTCCCAGCCCCGAGATTCCCGGTAGATCAGCACTCGCAGTGCAGCAATTTTACCGTCTTTGACGCTGATACCAAGGGTAATCGGGTGGTCACGCCCGATCACATTGATCACCCAGGCCGATTTTTCGTCACTGCGCCAGTAACGCTGACGAAACCCCGGGTCCTCATCACTCAGGGTGCGGGCCTCTTCGCGCTGCGCCTCATCCAGCCACAGCATGGCGGGTGAAGGGACAGTGTCCCCGAACTCCTGGGCCATGAAATCCGGCACGGACAGGTAGATATCCTCGGCGAGCACATTACCGGAAAGACAAAACAGCAGGGCGAAGACGATTCGCCCTGCTGTCTGTTTCAGCATCATCGACATCAAGGGTTAGAAGCTCCAGCCAATACCCAGGTTGATGCTGTCGTCCGCTTTGTCATCCTCGGTGGAGTCCTTGTAGTTGACGTTGCGAACATCTGCTTTCAGCGCCACGTTAGGCACAACCCAGTAGTTCACACCATAGGTGCTGATCATCTGCTCACCCGTCTCGGAGCCGCCTTCCGCCACGAGATTGATGTTCTCATAACGGCCAAAGAAGCCCAGCTCCTCGGTCACTTTGTAGGATAGCTCATAGAGCTCACCTTCCTGGCGATCCTGCCCCGTTCCTTCAAAGCCGTTGAAGTCCCAGCGGGCCTTCTGCACGGTGGCAGTGACACCGGCGATGGTATAGCGGGCATGGGCTTCCACCAGACGGCCGCTCACTTCTTCCGGGCCCAGATCCTGGTTCACATCCTGCTGGTACTGCACGGTAGTGGCCAGATCCAGACCGGGAATGCCGACATAGCGAACACGGCCGGTCGCCGCACCGGTGTTGGCATCCGCCTTCGCCACCTTCTGGCGACCACCGCGAATGTCCGGGGTATTTTCAAGGTTGAGGCCGGAGTGCAGGGCCACATCATAGGTCAGGCCGCCACCCAGGTCCTGACTGAACATACCCCCGGCTTCCCACCAGGTCGCCGGAATGATTTCTTTTTCCAGGGTGTTGCGTTCCACACCGTAGAAGGTGTCCGGCTCGTGGGTTTCATTGATGATACCCACCGGCACCAGGAACTGACCCAGTTTCAGCTTGGTGTTGGCCGTGGTGTCGATTTCGATGTAGGCCTGCTCCAGCTCCACTTCACCGGGACCGGAACCGTCATCGGTATCCTTGGCCAGGCCGTGCTCAATCTCCAGCTCGGAGAAAAAGCGCACACGCTCATTGAAATCATAGCCCACGAACAGCACGAAGCGGTGGGCATCTATCTGGTCTTTCTGCTGTTTGCCGCCGAATTCGGGGTCCTGATTGTAGTGGTTGTAATGGATCTCGCCGTAACCGCCCAGGCTGACTTTGCCAAACGGGTTACTGCTCGTGCCCTGTTCCTTTTTCAGGGACTCCACTTCCTGGGCCAGAATATCGATCTGCTTTTGCAGTTCCTCGGCGGATTGAGCCGCATGGGTGGCTGCAGAAGCGGCAGCGATTGCCGCTACCAGAACTGTACGTTTCAACATAATCATCCCTTCCTCGAAGCAATTAGCATTCAAAACGAGGCGAAATTTATATGAAACAGAAATGAAATTGAAACGTGTTCTTAATACGTTTTTTGTATCTGAACATAAAAAAACCCGGTTCACCCGGGTTTTTTATTCATGAACCGAATTCGCAGGAAAATGAAAAATTTTCCGCGAACTTAATTCATATCAACTTTCCGGCTTTTCTTCATCCACCGCTGCGCCTTCCACCAGCTCCTTGAGCTGACCGGAGCGGTACATGTCCATGATGATGTCGCAGCCGCCGACCAGCTCGCCGCTCACCCACAGTTGCGGGTAGGTGGGCCAGTTGGCGTATTCCTTCAGGCTCTGGCGGATGTCCGGGGCTTCCAGAATATTCACATACGCGAACGGCTTGCCCACGGCGGTCATGGCTTCCACCACCTGGGCGGAGAAACCACACTGGGGAAACTGCGGGGTACCCTTCATGTAAAGGAGCACCGGGTTCTTTTCGATCTGGTCTTTGATGACCTGAATCACATCCATTACTTCACCTGTTTCGTGTTGAGTGCCGTTGCGTCCGCCGACATGGCGGTTCATGGGGCCATTGTATCATTGCTCCCCCCCATACCCGCCACCACCGGGGGAAGCGATCAGCAGACGATCGCCGGGGCGGGCCTGGCCACTGTATTTGGGGGGCAGTACCCGGTTATTCAAGCGATTTTCACCGGCCTGGCCGGGCTCACCGCCCTGCAGTCCCCAGGGACGATGCTGACGGCGCTCGGTGAGCAGGGTAAAACTGGCCGACCCGAGAAACTCCAGCTCCCGCACAATGCCCTCCCCGCCCCGGAATCGCCCTGCTCCACCGCTGCCGCGACGCAACTGATAACGGTGGACCCGCAAGGGGTAATGGGCTTCCAGACTTTCGATGGGCGTATTGAGGGTATTGGTCATATGACTGTGCACGGCGGACAGCCCCGGCCCGGCGCTATGGGCACCGGTGCCCCCGGCCATGGTTTCGTAATAGTCCCAGCCGTTGTCCCCGGTGGCGCCCATGGCCACGTTGTTCATGGTGCCCTGGCTGGCTGCCGGAACCGCCCCGTGGGCGGCCTGCGCCAGAGCACCGAGCACCACATCCACCACCCGGGAGCTGGTTTCCACATTGCCGGCGGCCACCGCCGCCGGGCGCCGGGCGTTGAGCAGGGAACCTTGCGGGGCGGTGAGACTGATAGGCCGGAACAAGCCGTCACAGGCCGGCACGTCATCGTCCATCAGGCAACGGAAGCAGTAATAGGCCGCCGCGGCCGCCACGGACAGGGGGCAATTGATATTGCCGGCCACCTGATCCGCCGTGCCGCCAAAATCCAGCGCGGCGGTGTCCCCGGCTATGGTCAGGGTCAGCGCGATACGGATATCCGACTGGCCCTGGCCGTCATCATCCATCACATCCTCGAAGCGGTACTGCCCGTCCGGCAGATCGGCGATGCGGGCACGGGCCCGGCGCTCGCCATAATCGTTGAGGGCATCAAAGGCAGCCGCCAGGGCCGGTTGCTGCCCGGCCAGCTCGGCCAGCCGACGGGCCCCGGCTTCGCAGGCGCTGGCCTGGGCGGCAAAATCCGCAAACCGGGGGCTGTCCACGGGCAGCTCGCCGTCCTCATCCTCCAGCCCCGCCAACCGGCGACAGAGCCCAAGCTGCCACTGCCCCTGCTGCTTGAGCAGGGTGGGGGCGATCACGATGCCCTCTTCCTCCAGCCGGGTGGACACCGGCATGGAGCCCGGGCTGTGGGCGCCGATGTTGGCATGGTGGGCCCGGGTCACCGAGAACCCCAGCAGTTGCTGCTCGCGAAATACCGGTGCCACCACCGTCACGTCCGGCAGGTGGGTGCCGCCCAGATAGGGGTCGTTGACCACCAGCAGGTCGCCGGGCTGCCAGTCCCGGTCGCTGACCAGGTCGGCCATGGCATAGGCCATGGACCCCAGATGCACCGGAATATGGGCCGCCTGGGCACACAACCGCCCGGCGGCATCAAAGATGGCGCAGGAAAAATCCAGCCGATCCTTGATATTGGGTGACAGGGCACTGAGACGCAGCACCGCCCCCATTTCGTCGCAGATACCGGACAGGCGATTGGCGAAGATACTGAGCTGGACGGAATTCATAAAGGCAATTAATAGTTAAAAGTTAATAGTTAATAGCTAAAACCTTGAAGATCCGGCCAGTCTGCCGCGGTTCCCTGAGGGCATCAACTATTACCTATTGGCCGGGAACTGCGCTATTATCGTGGGTTCCGGCAGCCTGTGGCTGCCGTTTTTTGTTTGAGGCGGATGCTGAGCCTTCTGAAACATCGTTCTGTTCCGTTATTAATTATTCATTATTAACTATTAATTAGCCTGCTATGTCGCAATATCTGATTCCCACCTATGCACGGCAGCCGCTGGCGTTTGTGCGCGGTGAAGGGGTATGGCTCTACGATGAAGCCGGCCACAAATATATGGATGTCATTTCCGGTATCGGGGTCTGCAACCTGGGGCACTGCCACCCGGCAGTAAGCCGCACCCTAGCCGATCAGGCCGGGCAACTGATGCACACCTCCAACCTGTATCGCATCCCGGCCCAGGAGACCCTGGCCCAGCGTCTGTGCGAACTGAGCGGCATGGACAGCGCCTTTTTCTCCAACTCCGGCGCAGAAGCCAACGAAGCGGCCATCAAGATTGCCCGGCTGTTCGGCCAGCGCAAGGGCGTGGCCTGCCCCACCGTGGTGGTCATGGAAGGCAGCTTCCACGGCCGTACCATGGCCACCCTCTCCGCCACCGGCAACAGCAAGGTGCAGGAAGGGTTTGCACCGCTGGTGGAAGGCTTTGTGCGCGTCCCCTATAACGACCTGGCGGCGGTGGAAGCCCTGGCGGACAACAGCAATGTGGTTGCCGTGCTGGTGGAGCCGGTGCAGGGCGAGGGCGGCATCAATGTGCCGGCCCAGGATTACCTGACCGGCCTGCGGGCGCTGTGCGACAAGCAGGACTGGCTGCTGATGCTGGACGAGATCCAGTCCGGCAATGGCCGTACCGGCCACTACTTTGCCTGCCTGGGCGATGGCGTCACCCCGGATGTGCTGACCACCGCCAAGGGGCTGGGCAACGGCTTCCCCATTGGCGCCTGTCTGGTGGCCGGCAAGGCCAGCGACGTGTTCGGCCCGGGCAATCATGGCAGCACCTATGGCGGCAACCCGCTGGGCTGCGCCACCGCCCTGACCGTGGTGAGCACCCTGGTGGACGACGTCATTGATGGCGTGGCCGACAAGGGCGCCTGGCTGAAGGACGCCTTTGCCAAGGCCCTGGCGGACCTGCCCATGGTCACGGAAATCCGCCAGCACGGCCTGATGCTTGGCATCCAGTTCGATCGCCCCTGTGGCGAGCTGGTCAACCGGGCCCGGGAGGCCGGCTTGCTGATCAATGTGACCGCCGGCTCCGTGGTACGCCTGTTGCCACCGCTGGTCATCAGCCAGGCGGAAATGCAGCATCTGGTGGACACCCTGACCACGGTTATCCAGCAGTTCGCCCGGGAACAGGAGGTAGCATGACCCGCCACTTCCTGACCCTCAACGACCTGAGCCCGGACGAACTGGGCTACCTGATCCAGCGGGCCATCGAGCTGAAGACCATGCTGCGCAACGGCCAGTACCACGAGCCGCTGAAGGGCAAGACCCTGGGCATGATCTTCGAGAAGTCCTCCACCCGCACCCGGGTGTCCTTCGAGGTGGCCATGACCCAGTTCGGCGGCGCCAGCATCTTCCTGTCACCCCGGGACACCCAGCTCGGCCGCGGCGAGCCCATCGAGGATTCCGCCCGGGTGCTGTCGCGCATGGTGGATGCGGTGATGATCCGTACCTTTGAGCACGCCACGGTGGAAACCTTCGCGGCCCACTCCGCGGTACCGGTGATCAATGCCCTGACCGATGAATTCCACCCCTGCCAGTTGCTCGCCGACATGCAGACCTATGTGGAGCATCGCGGCAGCATCCAGGGCAAGAAGGTGGTCTGGGTGGGCGATGGCAACAACATGTGCGCCAGCTACATCAACGCCGCCAACCAGTTCGATTTCGAACTGGTGATAAGCTGCCCGCCCGGTTTCGAACCGGACGCCACCCTGCTGGGCCGCCACCCCGAGCGGGTCTCCCTGCAGCCGGACGTGAACGACGCGGTGCGCGATGCCCACCTGGTAGTCACCGACGTGTGGGCCTCCATGGGCCAGGAAAATGAACAGGAAAGCCGACTGAATGCTTTCGCAGGCTATCAGGTCACGCCGGAGCTGATGGACCGGGCCGACCCGGAAGCCCTCTTCATGCACTGCCTGCCCGCCCACCGGGGCGAGGAGGTGACCGACGGCGTCATCGACGGGCCGCAGTCGGTGGTCTGGGACGAGGCGGAGAACCGCCTGCACGCCCAGAAGGGCATCCTGGTCTGGTGTCTCGCCTGATGCCCGACTCCTCCGGGCAGCCGGCGGCCCCGAGTCTCGACCAGGTCCAACCCTTCATCCTCGAGGCGACCGGCTTCCGGGGCCGGTTGCTGCGCCTGGGCGCGGCGCTGGACCGCATCGTCACGCGCCACGACTACCCGCGTCCGGTGGCCGCGCTGCTGGCCGAGATGCTGGCGCTGGCCGCACTGGTCTCCAGCCTGCTGAAGCACGACGGCATCTTCACCCTGCAGGCCCAGG
>JAKSCQ010000171.1 GCA_022360555.1 Pseudomonadales bacterium | reverse complement strand
TACAGGGAACAGTCACATTCGGTGGATTTGAGCAACCGGATGAGGTGCCGGTTGACCTCTTCGGGCTTTTCCAGATGCAGAAAATGCCCTGCTCCGGCAAGGGTTTGCAGCTCGACCCCGGCAGAGAAATCACTTTCCACCAGGGTGTGCTCCAACAGCCTTGGACTCATGCAACCATCGTTTTCCCCGATCAGGATCTGGGTCGGGGTAGCAATCTCACGGCCCAGCCAGGCACGGGCCTTGCGGTGTTCCTTGCGCCACACACGAAACAAGCCACGGTACCAACCCAGGGCCGCCGGGATCACTCCCGGCTCGGCCAGAGTGTGCTTGGCATTATCCAGGTACATTTCCGGTTCCCAGCCCGGAGACCAACGCCGCCACAGGGTTTCTACCCCACTCAGGTCACCGCGCTTGAGCCAGCCTTCCGGCACCATGGGAAGCTGGAAAAACTGCATGTAGCCGCTTAGCAACACTTGCTCGGGCACCTTCACCAGCGCCTGGGGCATACGCCGCAGGGGCGGGATGGCCAGGGCACTGAACGAACAGAAGGTTTCCGGGGACTGGGCACACGCCAGATAACCTACCGCCGCGCCCCAGTCGTGACCGATCAAATGCACACGGCCGCCCAGCTGGGCGGCAAAGACCATCAAATCGTCTACCGCGGCATACAGGGAATAATCCCCATTACCGGGCTGACAGCTGGGGGCATACCCCCGCAGGGCCGGAGCAATGGCAGTATATCCCGCCTCGGCGATAGCATTGATCTGCACGGCCCAGTTTTCATAGGTGTCCGGAAAACCGTGCAACAGAATGACCGGCTCTCCCTCTCCAGCCATCAGGGCGGGAAAACGCAGGTCTCCATTGACCAGCTCTACCTGTTTCATCCGCTTACCTCGAAATGATTGGACGGCAGGGCATCACTGTCACGCGCTTCAACCGCGCTGACCTGTGCCATGGCTGGCCCCTGATACATGGCATCCAGCATATCGGATACCTCATCGTCACGGCCTTGCAGCAAGGCTTCCACCCGCCCGTCTTCCAGATTGCGTACCCAGCCGGTGAGCCCGCGCCGCGTCGCTTCACGCTGGGTCCAGGCGCGGTAGCCTACTCCCTGCACGACACCGGATACCAGCACATGCTTATTCATTTTCCTGGCGCTCCTTGTCAGTTTCACTGTCGACACCGGGATCCCCACGAAAAAGCCCGTCGAGGGACACATCCAGGCAGCCCATCAACTCCTGACGGGCCTCATCCATCCGTGTTTTGAGGCTACGCTCCCACTCAGTCACCTGCTCCTGGTGGCGTACCCGTAACTGGGTATGGGCCGGCCAGGGCAGCATGGCCACCAGCTGCCCCAGTGTCAGGGTACGCAGATCCCGTGACAGAACATAACCACCCTCCTCTGTGCGACGAATCAGGCGGGCATCCAGCAGCAAATTACGGAATTCATCCCACTGCGAAATACCGGATTCACGCATCACCCGACGAACTTCACGACTGCTCAGCAGCTTGCCGTGTTGCTGCCGGTCCCAAAACACATGCAGTAGCCGCATCAACGCATGCATGCGCGGCACCTTGCTGCGGTGTTCCTGAAAAATCACCAGCGCGCGTACCAGCTCGGCTCCACCAAGCACGATCATCCACGAAATATAGATCCATAACAGGAACACCGGGACCGCTGCGAAAGCCCCGTACACCACTTCATAGCTGGGTGCCTGCTTGATGAAAAAGGTAAAGCCACTTTTGGCCAGTTCGAACAACAAAGCAGCCACGGCAGCCCCCAGCACCCCCTGACGGAAGGGGATGCTGGTATTGGGGACCACGGTGTACAACAACGTCAGCATGATGGTGGTAAAGAGAAACGGAAGCAGTGTCAGCCAGAAACGAGCGCCACCCAGGAAGGTCAGCGTCTCATTGAAAATCGCCTGGGAGGTCAGGTAGGAGGAGATGGCCAGTCCGGCCCCAAGACACAGCGGCCCCAGCGACAACACCGCCCAGTACATCAACAGACTGGTGAGCCCCTTACGCCGGGTACGGACTTTCCAGATGCGATTCAGACTTTGCTCGATGGTGTTGAGCATCAATACCGAGGTCACCACCAGAAAGAGGATCCCCAGCCCCGTAAGGTTGGACGCCTGGCGGGCAAACGACTGCAGGTGATCCAGCAGCATGTTCCCCGCCGAAGGAACAAAGTAGTTGAACGCCCACTGCTGAAACTGCGCCCCTTTGTCTTTGAGGGCCGGCACCGATGACAGCACCGCGAAACTCACCGTCATCACCGGCACAATCGCGAACAGGGTCGTATAGGTAAGTGCGGCGGCACTCTGGCGGCAGCCGTCCTCATTGAACTGACGCACCAATAATCCGGCAAAGGCACGAATGGAATCATAACGTGCCCGCACCGGGATCAGCTCATCATCCTTTTCCATCGGTTCCGGCATAGAAATGGCGTCCTTCTCCTTGCCACGGGTGGCCGGCAGCTTACAATGACCGGCGAATTCACTGAATATGCAAAGCCATGACGGATTACACGAT
>JAKSCQ010000039.1 GCA_022360555.1 Pseudomonadales bacterium | reverse complement strand
AGGGCGACATCTTCCCCGAGGTGGAGCCATGGCCGGAGTCGGTTGATGGTGCTCAGTTGCTGGCGGATCTGGAAGAGCAGTTTTCCCTGTTCGTAGTAGCAGACCGTGAAACGCTCCGTGCTGCCTCTCTGTGGGCTTTGTTTACCTGGTGCCACGACAGTGCTGCTATCTCCCCAATCGCGCATATCAGCGCCCCTGAGAAGCGCTGTGGCAAGACTGTGCTGCTGTCCTGTCTGCAGCGGACGGTTTCCAGGCCCCTGCCGGTGTCCAGCATCTCAAGCTCAGCCCTGTTCCGCTCGGTGGAGAAGTGGCAACCCTGCCTGCTAGTGGATGAGGCCGATAGCTTCATGGGAGATAACGAGGACCTGCGGGGCATCATCAACTGCGGATTTAACCGGGACTCGGCCCATGTAATTCGCTGTGCCGGCGATGACCATGAACCGACCCGCTTTAACGTGTTCGCTCCGAAGGTGCTGTGTGGTATCGGTAAGCTGGCCGACACCATCATGGATCGAGCAATTCCGCTGCGGTTGCGTCGAAAACGCCCGGGAGAGAGGTCCCAGCGTCTACGCCATAGCGATCCTGAATCATGGGATAACCTGCGACGCCGGATGGCTCGTTGGAGCATGGATAACGAGCAGCGTGTTTTCCTGTCGCGGCCTGTAGACATCGATGGCCTTAACGACCGTGCCCAGGATGCATGGGAACCGCTTCAGCAGGTGGCTGCCATTGCTGGTGGTGACTGGCCGGACAAAACCAGACATGCGGCTATCGCGCTCCATGGTGTGGAAGAGGAGTCCCATTCCATTGGGGTAGAGCTCCTGTGTGACATCAAGGTGGTCTTTGAAACCGAGAAGGCTGACAAGCTATTCAGTGCAGATCTGCTGAATGGCCTGCATGCCGATGAAGAGGCCCCTTGGTACACCTGGAACAAAGGCAAGCCAATGACCTTGAGGCAGCTCGGTAAGCGCCTTGGTGAGTACAGCATCAAATCCGGGACCATTCGGATTGGCTATCGGACGGCCAAAGGTTACCGACGTGACCAGTTCACGGATGCCTTCAATCGATACCTTCCCAGTTACCCCCCTTCTGTAAGCGTCACACCGTCACAACCCAGTAAAGACGCGGGCTCTGGCGATTTCTCAAACGTCACACAGGGTGAAGGTGTGACGGATAAAAAAACGCTGAAACCCAGTGGTGACGCGGGGTGTGACGGTGTGACGCTTGGAACACCCCCTGCTGAGCAGGAAAGCGAATGGGAGGCCTTCTGATGGCTGCAATCGACTACCTGACAGACCAAGGGCTGACGGTTCAGGTTGTGGGTGACCGGTTGATGGTGGCCCCATCAGGGAAGCTGACTCCGGACCTGCGGCAGTGGATTAAGGAACACCGAATTGAACTCATGGATGAGGCCAGGCTGTACCGGTGCTGGCGGATCTACCGGGGAGGCAAACCCATTGGAACGATGGTTGGGGCGCCCATCACCTACGCCACCGCTCTGGGCCATGCCCGCTTTCGTTGGGACGACGCTGAAGTGTATCCAGTGAGGGAGAGCCACAGTGAATGACGTGCGAGAAGCCGTCCTCAAGAGGCTGGAGGACATGGGGGAAACCCCGCGCCTGGGTGGCCGGGTTTCAGAAAAGGCGGCCGCTGAATTGCTCGAGTACTCCCCTGAATACTTCCGCCAGAAAGTTGCAGACGGACTCTCCCCTATTCCCTGGAAGCGT
>JAKSCQ010000040.1 GCA_022360555.1 Pseudomonadales bacterium | reverse complement strand
ACTTCACGCAGGGTGCCGCAGTCGCCGCCACCGATGATGATGACGCGCTTGGGGTTGGCGTGGCTGAACAGTACCGGGTGCGACATCATCTCGTGGTAGAGGAAGTTGTCACGGGTGGTGAGCATGGTGGCGCCGTCGATGGTCATCAGGTAACCGAAGCTGTCGGTTTCCCACATCTCGATGTGCTGATACTCGGTCTGCACTTCTTCCAGCTTTTGTTTAAGGCGCAGGCCGAAGGCGGTGCCGGCGGTGTCGAAGTGCTCGTAAAACCAGTTGTCTTGGGTGCTGCTCATGGGCCTTTCCGGTGGGTGGGAGCGGGCTTGCTCCCGGGGGTGGACAATACTGGCGATTGTAAGACCTCCGCCCCCCCTGTCAAAGCATGAAAAAGAGATGCGACCGGCGGCGGCTGGCAGGCATAATGGCGGCAGTTTCAGCGTGATAGCGTGCCCGCATGTTGCGTGCAGGCGTTGTTTTCAGGACAGGTAATGACCGACAGAACCCCCGTATCCGCCAGCGAGATCTACAACGTGGACCGTTGGGGTGACAGTTACTTCCGTATCGACGACCAGGGCGCCCTGTGTGTGCGCCCCAACGGCGAGCAGGGCGGCGAGGCGACCCTGGAAGCGGTGTTGGAGGCCTGCCGACAGGCTGGCCTGCGGGCGCCGGTGCTGGCGCGCTTTTCCGGCATCCTGCGCCAGCGGGTGAAGCTGCTGGCGGGGGCGTTCCGTGAGGCCATCGAGGGCAATGACTACCAGGGTGGCTATACGCCGGTGTACCCCATCAAGGTGAACCAGCAACGCCGGGTGGTGCACGAGATCCTGCGCGCCCGGGAAGAGGGTGAGCGCATCGGTTTGGAAGCCGGTTCCAAGCCCGAGCTGCTGGCCGTACTGGCGCTGTCCAACCCGGGCGATACCATCGTCTGCAACGGCTACAAGGACGCGGAATACCTGCGCCTGGCGCTGATGGGCGAGAAGCTGGGCTTTCACGTGCACATCGTGGTGGAGAAGATGTCCGAGCTGCCGGCGCTGCTGTCGCTGGCGGACGAGCTGGGGGTGTCGCCGCGCATCGGCCTGCGGGTGCGGCTGATGAGCATCAGCAAGGGTAACTGGCAGAACACCGGTGGCGAGAAGTCCAAGTTCGGCCTGAGTGCACCGCAACTGATGGCGGCCATCGAGCATTGCCGGGTCGCCGGGCGGCTGGATTGTGTGAAACTGCTGCATTTTCACCTGGGCTCCCAGGTGGCCAATATCCAGGACATCAAGGCGGGCATGCGCGAGGCGGCCCGTTACTATGCCGAGATGCGCGCCCTGGGTGCGGCGGTGGAAACCGTGGATGTGGGCGGCGGCCTGGGGGTGGACTATGAAGGTACCCACTCGCGCTCCTACTGTTCCATGAATTACGGCGTGGGCGACTATGCCCGCCATATCGTGCAGACACTGCAACAGCAATGTGCCCAGCACGGCCTGCCGGAGCCGAACATCATTTCCGAATCCGGCCGTGCGCTCACCGCCCACCATGCGGTGCTGCTGGTGAATATCACCGACCGGGAAAGCCTGACCATGGTGACGGTGGACGCGCCGTCGGCGGACGATGCCGCCGAGCTGCATCAACTCTGGGACTTGCAGCAGGCCCTGGCCGGCGAGCCGGGCAATCTGCTGGAGCGTTTTTCCGAAGTGGTGGGTGCCTGGCAGGACATTCACCAGCGTTACCTCTCCGGCGACCTGGATCTGGCCACCCGGGCCCGGGGAGAGCAGCTTTATATCAATTGCCTGCTGGCCCTGCGCGGGCGCCTGAACCCGTTGCGCAAACAGCAGCGCGAACTGCTGGACAGCCTCAACGAAACCCTGGCGGACAAGCTGTTCGTGAACTTCTCGGTGTTCCAGTCGGTGCCGGATGTGTGGGGCATCAACCAGGTGTTCCCGGTGCTGCCGCTGTCCGGCCTGAACCAGCCGGTGACCCGCCGGGCGGTGTTGCAGGACATTACCTGCGATTCCGATGGCCGCATCGACCAGTTCGTGGACGGCGAGGGCGTGGAGGCGACCCTGCCGTTGCCGGAACAGCTCAATGGCCACCTGGGCATCTTCATGGTGGGGGCTTACCAGGAAATTCTTGGTGACATGCACAACCTGTTCGGGGACACGGATTCCGTGGATGTGGACGTGGACGCCCACGGCAACATCGTGCTCGACCATGCCATTCACGGTGACACGGTGAGTTCGGTGCTACGCTATGTGAACTACGATACCGGCAAGCTGCTGGCCGCCCTGGAGCAGCATTGTCGCCAGGCGCATTTGAGTGATGCCGAGCAGGATGGCTTTATTGAACTGGTACGCGAGGGCCTGGCCGGGTATACGTATCTTGAGTAACGAGGCGTTGCTACGCAGCCGCTGTAGGAGCACCACTTGAGGTGCGAACCGAGCGCAGCGAGGCGACAGAGGATTCAGGGATTCCGCAATGCCATGAATGAAACCTGTCGAGCGCTGTAATGCCTGATCGCCCCCGGATCAAGCCCGGGGCAGGCTCTGCGGGCGATTTCCTTGCTGCGCAAGGTTCGCACCTCAAGTGGTGCTCCTACAGGTGCTTCGTAGCTCGCCACCGATTTTCAGCCAGCAAGGAGAAGACCATGCGTCATGAACTCTGTGCCAGCCAGGACATCCCGCAAGGGAAAAGCAAGGCCATTCAGGCCGGTGATACCAAACTGGTGGTGTACCATCTCAGCGATGGGTTCTATGCCACCCAGGCCCGTTGTACGCACATGTTCGCGTCCCTGGGCAAGGGCAAGATCATCGAGGACAAATGCGTGCAGTGCCCGCTGCACCGGGCGCGATTTGATATCCGTACCGGGGAAGTCTCAGAGTGGGCCAACTTTCCGCCCGGGGTGCAGTTGTTGAATGTGGTGCGCGGCGAGAAAGCGCTGGAGACCTGGCCGGTCACGGAAGAAAACGGACAGTTATACGTGGAGATCTGATGGCAAAGCCCACCGAAGCGCAGCAGCGCGCGGCACTGGAACGGCTGGAAAAATTCAGCCGTTTTACCGACAGCAGTATTGGCATTCCCTTCACCAAATTCCAGATCGGTGCCGAGGCTATTATCGGCCTGGTGCCGCTGGTCGGCGACGCTGCCGGCCTGGTCATGTCCAGCTATGTATTGCTCGAGGCATAGCGGGTCGGTGCCAGCAAGAGTGTAAAGTTGCGCATGCTGCGCAACATGGGTATCGATTTTCTCGGTGGCCTGTTGCCGGTGGTGGGCGATGCCTTTGACGCCATCTACAAGGCCAACACCCGCAATACCCGACTGCTGAGAAACTACCTGGAACAGCAGCTCGAAGTGGAACCACCCTCGCCGCCGTTCCCCTGGAAGACCCTGATCGGGCTGTCCATCCTGTTTGCGGTCATCACTGGTGGTTTGACGCTGATTTTATGAGTTAATAGTTAATAATGAATAATTAATAGCTGGCGCGAGCCAGAGCGTTTCATGGTTTTAAACGCAAGAGGCCGCGCCCAGAGTATGGGCGCGGCCTCTTTGCTTTACGGATTCAAGAGTCCTTTTCGCGGCGTTATTAACTATTCATTATTAACTATTAATTGCATTTTCAATGCATCGCCCGCCCCAGCTTCTCCAGATACTGCTGCATGCCACTGTAGAGCGGTTCTTCCAGTTGTTCGGTTTTTTCCTGCATGTGGTTGAGCCACTGGCCCTGGTGGGTGTGGTGGTGCCACTGGTGGTAGCAGTACACGTGCAGTACGAAACTTTTCAGGAAGGCCTCCTTTTCCAGGTCGCTGTCGTTGGCCAGGGGAATGCGCGGGAAGAGGTCGTGGAGTTTGCGGGCAAAGGCGCCGGAGGCCATGCCGATCTGCTGGCCGGTGGGGTTGAAGACCGGGGTGCTCAGGTGGCCGCAACTGGGCGAGCGGGCTTTCAGCACAAAGCCGCTGAGGGGGTCCTGTAAACCGGACGCTACCTGTTCCAGGGCATCGGTGTAGTCATCCTCCGGGGTGTCGACGCCGCGCACGCGAAAGCCCTGGTTGTCCTGCACTACCTGAATGGGGGGGCGCGGCACGGACAGGCCGATGGCCACCTCCGGGCAGATTTCGCGAAACCGTAACAGCGGGGCAAGCTGGTGCATGAGGATGGCATTGTATTTGTGGTCGCCGTCGTAGCGCACTTTCTGGCCGGTGAGGCAGGCGCTGACTCCGATGACTGGTTTCTGCCACTCCTGTTGCGGCAGCGAAAAGCCCATTCTTTCCAGCAGATCCGTTAGCATACGCCGTACCCCTTTTTTCCGGTGAAGGACTTCGACCATGCAGGGTGTATTTCTCGACACGGAAACCGTGAACCCCGACGAACTGGACTTCAGTGGCCTGCAAGCGCTGATGTCCTGGACCTTTTACCCGTACACGGACGCCGACCAGCGTGTGGAGCGGCTGCAGAGCGCCGAGGTGGTGGTCACCAACAAGGTGGTGCTGGATGCCGACACCCTGGCCGCCTGCCCGTCCCTCAAGCTTATCTGCATTTGTGCCACGGGTACCAATAATGTGGATCTGACGGCGGCCCGGGAGCGGGGCATCACGGTATGCAATGTCACCGGCTACGCCCGCGCGGCCGTGGCCCAGCATACCCTGATGTTGATGTTGTCCCTGGCGACCCGCTGCCAGCAGTACGACCGGGCGGTGAAGCGCGGCGACTGGAGTGCCGGGCGGCAGTTCTGCCTGCTGGATTACCCGATCATGGAACTGGCGGGCAAGACCCTGGGGATCATTGGTTTTGGTGATCTTGGCCGTGAAGTGGCGCGGCTGGCGGAAGCCTTTGGCATGGAGATCGCCGTGGCGCAATCATTCAGTGGGGCCGGCCATGAGGGGCGCATGCCGCTCAATGAACTGCTGCCCCGGGCCGATGTGCTGAGTCTGCACTGTCCGCTGACGGCACAGACCGAGAAGCTGGTGAATGCGGAATTTCTGGCGCAGATGAAAGCGGGGGCGCTGCTGGTCAATACTGCCCGCGGTGGCCTGATTGACGAACCGGCCCTGGCGGACGCCCTGCGCTCGGGGCATTTGGGCGGTGCCGGGCTGGACGTGCTGAGCAGCGAGCCTCCGCCCCGCGATCATGTGTTGCTGGCTGACGATATCCCCAACCTGATCCTTACTCCGCACAATGCCTGGGGCACCCGCGAGTGCCGCCAGCGGTTGCTGGACGGGGTGGTGGGAAATATTGAAAGCTGGCAGGCCGGCGCGGCGATGAATGTGGTGAATTGAGTTGCAAGCTTCAAGCTACAACGCGGGAGAGTTGGGTGGTGGCTCGCAGGCCCTGGCCGCGGTGATGTGTCGAAATCACAACCTTCGGCCAGACACGCTAATACTTCCTCCCAGCCAGGAATGGGCATCTGTAGGAGACTCAGCTTGCCTGAGCGAACACAATCTTTGGAGTGTCCCTGCCTTTTGATCGCGGGCACCGAGTTCGAGGTCGAATCCAGTCTTTATCGCGTTGTAACTTGCAACTTGAAACTTGCTACTACCCCTTCTTCTTCAGCCGGCTGGCCAGCATCTTGTCCATGCCCCGGAACAGGGGTTGCGGCAATTTGGTGATCGGCCCCGGGGCGGCGGCCAGCAGGACGCTGCCCAGGTTGCCCAGGGGGCGGGCGATACGGGCGGGGCGCTTTTCGCAGGCTTCCACGATCCAGCCGGCGGCCTTTTTCACGTGCATCATGGGCATGTACTTGTAGATGGCGGTGCGTGACGACATGGGCGTGCGTACCATGGGGAAGTACACCACCGTGGTGGTGATGCCCTGGTGGCCCATTTCCGCTTGCAGCGAGCGGGTAAAGGATTCCAGCGCGCTCTTGCTGGCCAGGTAGGCGGAAAACAGCGGGATGGGAATCTGCGTGGACAGGCTGGAAATGTTCACCACATGGCCGTGGCCCTGTTCCAGAAAGCGCGGCAGCATTTTCAGGGTCATGGCCACGGCGCCGATGTAATTGAGTTGCATGGTGCGCTGGTAGTCGTGCAGGCGGTCCAGGGATTGCTCAATGGGGCGGCGGATGGAATGGGCGGCGTTGTTCACCAGGGCATCGATGCGCGGATGCTCGCCCAGGATGCGTTCCGCGCAGGCTTCAATGGCGTCGTTGTTGCTCAGGTCGCAGGGGTAGATGAAGGCGCGGCCGCCGTCGCTCTCGATGGCCGCCTGCACGTCCCGTAGCTGCTCTTCCCGACGGGCCACCAGGCACAGTGTCGCGCCGCGCCGGGCCATCAGCCGGGCCGCCTCCGCGCCAATGCCGCTGGATGAACCTGTCAGTACAATGGTCTGGCCGGTGAGTTTCATGGGGGGCGATCTCCTTTGACTTGCCATCCGTTTACTTTCACGGGAAATCCGGCCAAAAGGTATGACCATGGCGACATTGTCATGGTGAGATTGGCCGACTCCCGTCAGCTTGAAAGGGTGAAAGACATGTGGTTTCAGGAAACCGTCACGCTGTCCGCCAAACGTCGGGGTTGCCATCTGGTGACCCGGGAGATTCTGGGCGCCCTGCCGATGTTGGGAGACGTGAAGGTGGGGCTGCTGCATCTGTTTATCCAGCACACCTCGGCATCGCTGACCATCAACGAAAATGCCGACCCGGATGTGCGCGGCGATCTGGAGCGCCACCTGAACGTGATGGTGCCGGAAAATGCGCCCTACTATGAACACACCCTGGAAGGGCCGGACGACATGCCGGCGCACATCAAGAGCGTGCTGATCGGCCCGTCACTGAGTCTTCCGATTAGCGATGGCCGCCTGGCGCTGGGCACCTGGCAGGGCATTTACCTGTGCGAGCATCGTGACCATGGCGGGGCAAGACGGGTGGTGGCGACGATTCAGGGGGAATGAACGGCGGGCGTTGCAGCAACGTCATCGACGAGGCCGATGTAGGAGTAATGCTGTTCACTTTAGGTTTGGGTTAGGTTTAAGCCCCTCTCCCCTTGCGGGAGAGGGGTTGGGGAGAGGGGACCTGTCTGAAAGGATTGAGTTAAACGCCCACCGCTTAAGTGAACAGCATTACGCTGTAGGAGTGCCCTTCCAGGGCGCGAACCGAGCGTAGCGAGGCGACAAAAACCTCAGGGAATATCAGGACGGCCTGGAGAGCGTTGTCAGGTTCGGCAAGCTTTGCAGGAGGCTGCTTGCAGGCGAACCAGGTTGGCAGATCAAGGCCGATGTTCGCTTGCAGGCGAGCTCCTACAGCAGCTTCGTAGCGGAGAACGGAATGGTGTTAAGCCATTCCTGCCATCCGGTGGCTGGTTACTGCGAGATCCACTGCAAAAATTCCCGGCGCTCTTCCGGGGTGGCCTGGTTCCACTGGGCTTTCAGGGTGTCTAGGTAGCTGCCGGCCGGGGCGCTGGGGGTGGCGGTCGGGGCCACGGTGGTGCTGGCGGATTCGCCGGACGCTGCGGCGGCACCGGCAGCGGCGCCTGTAGCCGCCGCCTGGGGGGCAATGCTGTCCGCGGCGGCGGTGGTCATTTCCTCGCCAGTGACGGGGGCCAGAAAGCCGCGTTTGAGGATCAGGCCGGATTCTTCTGCGGCCACTTTCTCGCCGGTGCGGGTGTTTTCAGCCCAGCCGCTGAAGCTGTCCTGCATGGCTCGTGCGTCGTCCACATCCTTCGGCTCGGGGTAACCCAGCGTCCACAGCTCGCCGGCCTTGCCGTCCACCACGAAGTTGGCGGGGTTGGATTTCACGATTTCATGGTTGTCCGCATCCAGGTCCCACAGCTCCTTGTAGTAGGCCAGGATTTCGTAGCGGCCGGGGGTGAGCTTCAGGTCCTTGTGATCGGTGGCGAAGAAGGTATTCGCGCCCTCCACTTCCTTGCCGTTGATGGTGAACACTTCCAGCTCGCTGGGGATACGGACGGTCAGCACCTTGCTGTCTGACTGGGCTGGGCCGTCATAGAGCTGGACCACCGGCGTACGGGCGCAGGCAGACAGGATCAGGGCGGCAAGAATGATGGGGATAAGGCGCAGGGACAGCATGGTATCTCCTTGATGGGCGCGGGCCCGCCAGTCTGGCGGGCCCGGGTGACAGTATTGTGACAGGTTAAAAGCCCCAGCTATCGACGCGGGCCGGGGGGATGTTGCGGTTCAGGGTGCTCAGGCCCCGGGCGCAGCGGACGATCCACCAGATGGTGATCACCACCATCAGCAGCCAGCCGATAAAGGCCAGGGTGGTGATGCCGGCAATGAACCAGTAGAGCAGGCCGATCCAGAAGGTGCGGTACTGGAAGCGGAAGTGCTCACGCAGCGGCGGTGGTGCATCGCCGGCATACATATGGGCGATGATGACACCGGCAATGGCGGTAAGCCCGCCGGTGATCAGGCCCACCAGGTGCAGTACATAGACGGCCCGGGCCATGCCGGCCGTGGCGGTCTGGCTCATGGGGCGATCTCCTTGCTGCTCTGGCTTTTGGCCGGGGTATTGTCGGCGCTGGCGTTGCAGGTCTGCACGCAGGCGTCCATGGTTTCGAAGGGTACGCTGCCCTTGCAGCCGCCCCAGATAAAGGTTTTGCAGCTGCCGCTGTCTTCATCGTAGTAGTAACGCTGGAAGGCGGCCCGGCACATGCCGGATTCCGGCGGCTGGTAACAGGCCTCGGGCAGCTTGCTGGTGTTGTCGCCGGACTGGCAGCCGGCCAGCAGAAAAACGGTGAGGAGAGAAAGCATCAGGGGTTTGTACATCATCTATCCTTGTCGCATTGACGTCATAACAGGGTCACTTTACTCGACTGGATCATGGTCGTCAGCAGTGTATCCGTGACGGCGTGACTGTCCGGGGCCGGGGGATGTGGGCTAGTATCGGGTATCGGTTTACCACAAGGACGCGAGATGATGACATTCCGGCTGGCACTGCTGGTGACTTCCTGTTTGCTGGTGTCGCAGCTACAGGCGCAGGATACGCAGTACATGTTCCTGCAGGCGGGCAAGCTGCAATTGAAGGATGACAACTCCACCATCGTCAGTGACGGCACTACCCTGAGCGGGGAATTCGATGACCTGCCCTTCTTTGCGGCGGGGGTGCAGAAAGTGCTGGGCGGTGACCGTTTCCGCTATGGCTATGAAGGCGGCGGCATCATTAGCTGGCAGAATGATTCGGTGAGCTATGCGGCCCGGGTCAATGGCGGCACCCAGGTGGCGGTGAAGGTGGATAACGAACTGTTCGTGTTCGGCACCATGCTGGGGGGCTACGGGGATATTCGTTTCAGCGACCACGTACGGCTGTTTGCCTCCGCTGGCCCCATGGTGTTGATGGCTTCCCTGGATCAGGAGGGAGACGATCCCGTAGGCCTGAGCAGTAGCTCCGTGGTGGTGAATACGGACGAGCGGGATTTCAGTTTCGGCTACGGGGCCTATGGCTCCGTGGGGCTGATTATTTCTCCCAGCCCCAAGGCAGAATTCGGCATTGTCGTGCGCGAGCAGGATGTGGAACTGGACTTTTCAGATGCGGTGGCCGATTACCCCTATGACGGCACCCAGTACCTGCTGAGTTTCGGCTACCGGATGTGAGCATCATCTGTAAGCTACAAGCTACAAGCTACAAGCTGCAACGCGAACTCGTTCCTGTGGTTATTTGAACGGTTGGAGCCGCGCCCAAGTCATGGGCGCGGCTCCGTAGCTTTCAGAATCTATATCCCTGTGTCGCGTT
>JAKSCQ010000205.1 GCA_022360555.1 Pseudomonadales bacterium | reverse complement strand
GGAAGACCAGTTCAATTTGGGGCTGGACCCGGACCGGGCCCGCGCCTACCACGACGAAACCCTGCCCAAGCAGGCCCACAAGGTGGCGCATTTCTGTTCCATGTGCGGGCCCAAGTTCTGCTCCATGAAGATCAGCCAGGAGGTGCGCGACACCTATGGCGATGGCCGGGCACAAGTGGCCCAGGCGGAAGAGGGCATGGAAGAGAAATCCCGGGAATTTCGCGAGCAGGGCAGTGCGCTCTACCATGAAGCCAGTGAGTGAACTGACACCGCCGTTCGGGCGCGATGACGTGGAAATCCAGTCGCGGGAAACCCCGTTTCAGGGCTTCTTTCGTGTCGATGCCCTGACATTGCGTCACCGGCAATACAACGGGGGCTGGGGCAAGCCGGTGCGCCGGGAGCTGTTTGTCCGCCCACCGGCCGCCGCCGTGCTGCCCTATGACGCCCGTCGCGGGGAAATCCTGCTGGTGGAGCAGTTTCGCGTCGGTGCGCTGGAGTGGCGTGACTCGCCCTGGTGTCTGGAACTGATTGCCGGCATCGCCGACAAGGATGGGGAAAGTGCCGCGGACCTGATTCGCCGCGAAGCGGTGGAGGAGGCCGGTCTTGAACTGGGTGCCATGGAGCCCATTGCCCATTACATGCCCAGCCCCGGTGGCACCAACGAGCGCCTGCAGGTGTTCGTGGGGCAGGCAGACCTGGCCGCGGCCGGCGGTATTTTCGGCTGCGCTGATGAAGGCGAGGATATCCGCGCGGTAACGCTGCCGGTGGAGCAGATTCCCGAGCTGCTCGAGTCCGGACTGGTGGATAACGCGGCCTCCCTGATCGCCCTGCAATGGCTGTTGCTTCATCGTCAGCGGCTGGATGCGGCCTGGGGGGAAGGGTGAGCCGGCGCGACCGCTACCGGCTGGATTTCCGGGCCCTGATGACCCAGTGTGAGGAAAACTATGCCCGCATGCTGCCGTTGATGAAGGCCATGGGCGAGCGCGACAGCATGTCGGTGGATGTGGGCCATGCCCACCATACCCACACGTTGAAGCTGAAAGTGCTGGAGCGTTCCCCTTACACCACCACCGTCCGCCTGGAAGACCAGGAGTTGCTGGCGGTGCTGCCGGCCTCGCGGCTGACGGTGCGGCTCTACCACGATGCCCGTCTGGCGGAAGTGACCGAAGCGCGCCCCTTCCGGCGGGTCAATGCCCGCTATGGCTACCCCAATCGACACATGCATCAGCGGGATGAAAAAGCCCAGTGGAACCGTTTTTTGGCGGAATGGCTCAGCCATGTCCACGATCATGGCCGCGATGCCAGCCACGACTGGCGCCGCCGCGTCACTGGCGATCGCTAACCCGGCCCTCCCTGAAAATCAAGCCCGGGAGTCAGGTCCTCACCACCTGTGTGGAGAATTGGTAACCAATTCCGGGTCTTGGACGGGATTCCTAGAAAAGTGCCATCATCTTGGTTATAACGGATGGGGAGCGTACTGGGGACGCTACCAAATCAATGGGAACAAAATAAAACGGTCACGGGAGCGGGGATTTTGACGCAGCAGTTGCAGCCCCTTCGAGTAGTGCAGTTGTCCGACTGCCATTTGTTTGCGGATCCGCAAGGCAAGCTGTTAGGGCTCAATACCCAGTTCAGTCTGGACAAGGTGCTGGATCTGATCCGCCGCGAACAGCCGGACCCGGACCTGATTCTGGCCACCGGGGATTTGTCCCAGGATGCCTCGTTCGAGTCTTATCAGCGCCTGGATCAGGCGCTGGCGGGATTTCCCGCGCCGGTCTTCTGGCTGGAGGGCAATCACGACAAGCCCGCTCCCATGCTGGAAGCCCTTCATGCCCACCGTGACCGTATCAGTCCCTGTGTGCTGGACGTGGGCAACTGGACCTTCGTGCTGCTCGATTCCACCATTCCCGGCGAAGTGCCCGGTGAGTTGTTTGATGACGACCTGACCTTTCTGGATGACGCCCTGGCCCGGGCCGGAGGCGAGCATATTATGGTCTGTCTGCATCACCACCCGGTTCCCATGGGCTGCACCTGGCTGGATACCCAGGTGGTGGGCAGCGCCGACAAGTTCTTTGCCGTGATCGACCGCCACCCGAGGGTGCGAGCCATTGTCTGGGGGCATGTTCACCAGGAATACGACAGCCAGCGCAACGACGTACGCATGCTGGCGGTGCCCAGCACCTGCGTCCAGTTCAAGCCGGGCAGTGAAGATTTTGCTGTGGACGACACCAATCCGGGCTACCGCTGGATGGACCTGCACCCGGACGGCCGCATCGACACGGGGGTCAGCCGGGTGGAGGGGATTACCTTCGAGGTGGACTTCTCGGTGAAGGGCTACTGACTTTAGTTGACAATTGGCAGTTGAGAGTTGACAGCTAAAACACTTTTATTCTCCCGGTCCTGTTTCTCTGGTTGATGTTCGCTGTTTGATGGCAGAGAGTTGGGCCTTGCCTGCTCTTTTCGCTGTCAACTATCAACTGTCCACTGCCAACTGGGCTTTTTCTATGCAACCAGAAACGTCTCTAATTTATATCCACGGCTTCAACAGCTCCCCCGCCTCCCACAAGGCCGGGTTGCTGCGGTCGGTGTTTGACGCGGCCGGTTGCCCGGAGCGGTTGATCGTACCAGCGCTGCCGCCCTCGCCGCGCCAGGCCATGGCGGAACTGGATGCGGCCATTGCGTCGGCCGGCCCGGTGGGGTTGCTGGGCTCGTCGCTGGGGGGCTTCTATGCCACCTGGCTGGCAGAGCACCATGATCTGAGGGCGGCGATTGTAAATCCTGCGGTGCGGCCCTGGAGACTACTGGACAAATACACAGGTATCCAGCATAACTATCACACTGGCGAAGCCTACGAGTTCGACCCGGCCTGGCTGGATGAACTGCGTCATTACCAGGTGCCGGAAATTGCCAAACCGGATAACCTGCTGCTGCTCACCCAGACCGGGGACGAAACCCTGAACTGGGAAGACGGCTGGGACTATTACGAGGACTGCCACCGCTATTGTGGCTTGGGTGGCAGCCACGGCTTTGATAACTTTGACGCCTTCATTCCGCTGATCCTGCGGTTTTGTGGTGTAAGTCTGACGTCGGATGTCTGAAGTCTGACGCTAAAAACTGTTTGTCAGTCGTCCGACTTCCGACGTCAGACGTCCGACCCTGAAAACAAGATACTCTATGGCCAATACCTATACGTCCGAAAATATTGAAGTTTTGTCGGGCCTGGACCCGGTGCGCAAACGCCCGGGCATGTACACCGATACCTCCCGCCCCAACCACCTGGCACAGGAAGTCATCGACAACTCCGTCGATGAGGCCCTGGCCGGTCATGCCAAGTCCATCAAGGTCACCCTGCTCAAGGATGGCGGCGTGGAAGTGGAGGATGATGGTCGCGGCATGCCGGTGGACATGCACCCGGTACAGAAGAAACCCGGGGTGGAGGTGATCCTCTCCACGCTGCATTCCGGCGGCAAGTTCTCCAACAATAACTACCAGTTTAGCGGTGGCTTGCACGGGGTGGGCGTGTCGGTGGTGAATGCCCTGTCCACCAAGCTGGAAATCCTGGTGAAGCGCGACGGCCAGTTGCACCGCATGGAATTCGGCGACGGTGAGAAGCGTAGCGACCTGGAAGTGATCGACACCGTTGGCAAGCGTAACACCGGCACCACCCTGCGTTTCTGGCCCGACGCCAAGTATTTTGACTCGCCGAAAATTTCCGTCTCCCGGCTCAAGCATTTGCTGCGGGCCAAGGCGGTATTGTGTCCGGGGCTGCAGGTCATTCTGGATAACCAGATCAGCGGCGAAACCGAAAGCTGGCAGTTTGATGATGGCCTGATTGAATATCTGGTGGAATCGTCCCGCGGTTTTGAGCGGGTGCCGGAGGAGCCGTTCAACGGTGCCATGAGCGCGGAAACCGAAGCCGTGGACTGGGCGGTGATGTGGCTGCCGGAAGGTGGCGAGTTGGTGCAGGAAGCCTATGTCAACCTGATCCCCACTCCCCAGGGCGGTACCCATGTGAACGGGTTGCGTTCCGGCCTGCTGGAAGCCATGCGTGAGTTCTGCGAGTTCCGCAACCTGTTGCCACGTGGCGTGAAACTGACCCCGGAAGATATCTGGGAACGGGTTGCCTATGTGCTCAGCGTTAAAATGCAGGACCCGCAGTTCGCTGGCCAGACCAAGGAGCGTTTGAGCTCGCGGCAGACGGCGGCCTTCGTGTCCGGGGTGGTCAAGGATGCCTTCTCCCTGTGGCTGAACCAGCACACCGACGAAGCCGAACGCCTGGCGGACCTGTGCATCAACAATGCCCAGAAACGTCTGCGCGCCGCCAAGAAAGTCACCCGCAAGAAAGTCACCAGCGGCCCGGCCCTGCCCGGCAAGCTGGCGGACTGTACCAGCGATGACCCGGCACTCAGTGAAATCTTCCTGGTGGAAGGGGATTCGGCCGGTGGTTCCGCCAAGCAGGCCCGCGACCGGGTCTACCAGGCCATCATGCCCCTGCGTGGCAAGATCATGAATACCTGGGAAGTGGATTCCGGCGAAGTGCTGGGCAGCCAGGAAATTCATGACATCGCCGTGGCCCTGGGCATCGAGCCGGGTAATGACGATCTCAGCGGCCTGCGTTACGGCAAGATCTGCATCCTCGCCGATGCGGACTCCGACGGGCTGCACATTGCCACCCTGATCTGTGCCCTGTTCCTGCGCCACTTCCCGGCGCTGGTGAAGAATGGGCATGTCTTCGTGGCCATGCCGCCGCTGTACCGCATCGACGTGGGCAAGGATGTTTACTACGCCCTGGACAAGGACGAGCGTGATGGCGTGCTGGATCGCATCAAGGCGGAGAAAAAACGTGGCAAGGTTAACGTCACCCGATTCAAGGGCCTGGGCGAGATGAACCCGCTGCAACTGCGGGAAACCACCATGGCCCCGGACACCCGCCGCCTGGTGCGCCTGTCGGTAAACGGTGATGACGACACCCATCAACTGATGGATATGCTGCTGAGCAAAAAACGTGCGTCCGACCGCAAGAACTGGCTGGAAGAGAAGGGCAACCTGGCTGAAGTGTGATGCCTACGGCAGGTCGAACGTCTGAGGTCGGACGTCTGACGCAAAAGAATAACCGGTCCTGGCGTCCGACTTCAGACATCCGACGTCAGACCCAAAGCAAGTATTGTGAGCAAAAATGGCAGACGAATTTGAAAGTTTTCCCTTAAGGGAATACACCGAAAAAGCGTACCTGGATTATTCCATGTACGTGATTCTGGATCGGGCGTTGCCCAATATTGGTGACGGGCTCAAGCCGGTGCAGCGGCGTATTGTTTACGCCATGAGCGAGCTGGGGCTGAAGGCCACCTCCAAGTACAAGAAATCCGCCCGTACCGTGGGGGACGTGCTGGGTAAGTATCACCCGCACGGCGACTCCGCCTGCTACGAGGCCATGGTGCTGATGGCGCAGCCGTTCAGTTACCGTTATCCGCTGGTGGATGGCCAGGGTAACTGGGGCAGCGCGGACGATCCCAAGTCGTTCGCGGCCATGCGTTATACCGAATCCAAGCTGGCGCCCTATTCGGAAGTGCTGCTCTCCGAGCTTGGCCAGGGCACGGTGGAATGGTTGCCGAATTTCGACGGCACCATGGAAGAGCCCAAGATGCTGCCGGCCCGGCTGCCCAATGTGTTGCTCAATGGCACCACCGGTATCGCGGTGGGCATGAGCACGGATATTCCGCCACACAACCTGCGTGAGGTCGCCAACGCCTGTATCCATTTGCTGAAAGATCCCGGGGCGTCCCTGGATGATCTGATGGAATACATCCAGGGGCCGGATT
>JAKSCQ010000217.1 GCA_022360555.1 Pseudomonadales bacterium | reverse complement strand
GGCTTGCCAAAACACACGTTTTATCTACATTTGAAAGAGACAGAATTCAGGTTCAACAACCGCCGAGAGGATATCTACAAACGGCTGCTGAAACTGCTCAGGGAGCATCCAATCGAGTGATTTGCTTCCTAAGACCCTTAACTATTAATTATTCATTATTAATTTTCCCCTCAGTGTTCTCCCCCACACTGATCATGATCACTCAACACCTCAATCACCCGACACTCACCATCGTGTCCCTGTTCACATTCCACAATCATGCGATCCAGTTCGTCGCGCAGGGCGGTGAGGGAGCGGATGCGGGCCTGTACCGCCTCCCGGTGGCGGCGGGCGATGGCATCGGCGTGGCCGTGCTTTTCACTGAGCGCCAGTAACTCGCGAATATCGTCCAGGGTAAACCCCAGCTCGCGGCTGTGGCGGATAAAGCGCAGGCGTTCCCGGTGACGGGGCTGATAGCGGCGCTGGCCGCCTTCACTGCGGGCCGGTTCCGGCATCAGGCCGATCTTCTCGTAATAGCGGATGGTCTCCACCTTGCAGCCGGTGGCCTGGCTGAGGGCGCCGATGGAAAAAAGTTGGCTCATTGTGGCCTCCGGGGCTTGAACCTGTAGTCACTATAGCTTTTTTAATGGGGCCATGGGACAACAGTTCAAGGAGTCACCCCATGAGCCCGCAACAGAAACAGGCCTTTGCAACGACCCTGGGACAAGCCCGGGACGCCTATCGGGCAGGACAATGGCAGCGCGCCTTTGCCCTGCTGGAGCAGGCCCATATTCTCGGCCAGCGCCGGGTTGGCATGCATGTCCTCAGCCACTGGTGGATGTTGAAGGTGGGCTGGCGCACCCGGAACTGGACCGAGGTGCGCGGGCAGTTGCTGCGTCTGCCGGCGGCCTTGCTGTTGTCCCGGCTATGGGTACCGGAGGGCAATACCGGCGGTGCCAATGTCAGCCCGGTGAAGCCCATGCCGATTCCCGATAACCTGCTTACCGTGATGGAGAAACACTGATGGGATGCTGTGACACGGATATTCAGGCCACCCCGGCGCCGGCCTACCGCCGGGTACTGTGGCTGGTACTGCTGATCAATGCTGTCATGTTCGTGGTGGAGGCCACTTCCGGCCTGCTGGCCGATTCCCGTGCCCTGCAGGCGGATGCCCTGGACTTTTTGGGCGATGCCGCCACCTATGGGCTGACACTGTGGGCGCTGGGCCACTCGCTGGCCTGGCGGCTGCGAGCGGCGCGTATCAAGGCGGTGTCCTTGTTGGTGATGGGCGTGTTGGTGCTCGCCAACAGCGCCTGGGCGCTGATGCAGGGCAGTGAACCGGCGGGCAACATGATGATGGGGGTGGCCACCCTGGCGTTGCTGGCCAATGCGGTCAGTGCCCTGCTGTTGCTGCGTTACCGTCAGGGGGATGCCAATATCCGCTCCGCCTGGCTGTGTTCGCGCAACGACGCCATCGCCAACCTGGCGGTACTGGGGTCCGGTGCCCTGGTGGTGTGGCTGGGCAGCCGCTGGCCGGATCTGCTGGTCGCGTTGGCCATTGCCGGGCTGTTCACCCACAGCGCGGTGTCCATCCTGCGCCAGGTCAATCGCGAGGAAGAACCGGACGGTTGTTGCTAGCCATGATTCGGCTGACTTTTACCAGCACGCTGCCGGTGGATTCGCAGACTCTCTGGCGAGCCATTACCTCCATGGCGGAAATCAACGCGGAAATGCAGCCTTGGCTGACCATGGGGGTACCGAAGGGAATGGCCGGGCTGGAGGATGTGGACCTGGTGCCTGGCCAGCCCCTGTTTCGCAGCCCGTTGAAGCTGTTCGGGGTGCTGCCGGTGGGTCACTCGGATCTGACCCTGCTGTCCCTCACCCCCGGTGAAGGCTTTGTGGAGGCGTCCCCCATGACCGGCATGCGCCTCTGGCGCCATGAAAGACGCTTGGCGACATCCGGGCAGGGCTGTACGCTGCACGACACCCTGGTGTTCGAGCCGCGCTTTTTGCCACGCGCCACCGGGGCCCTGGTGACGCTGTTTTTCCGCCACCGTCATCGCCGCCTCCGACACCGTTATCGTTGAGCCTATGGATTTCAAACAGGAAGACCTGAAAGCCCTGATCGAGCGCACCATGCCGTTCGGCAAGTATCAGGGACGCATCCTCATCGACCTGCCCGAACCCTACCTGCTGTGGTTCGCCGACAAGGGCTTCCCGAAAGGGGAGCTGGGCCGGCTCATGGCCCTGGCCCTGATGCTGAAAATGGATGGCACGGAAAGGCTGCTGGAGCCGTTACGACAAACTCGTGGATAGCCCAGGCATTCGCCTTTAATCTTTGAGGTTGCGACAGCGTCAAAAGGACTTTTCATCATGAGCCAACTCCAGCCACTTGCCGACGACATCTGGCACGTTGCCATCCCTCACGCCTTTATGGGCCTGCATGTGGGCAGTCGCATGACGGTGGTGAAGCTGTCCTCCGGCGGGTTGTTGCTGCACTCTCCGGTGCCGGTGGATGATGCCCTGGCGCAGGAGCTGGCGGCCCTGGGGGAGGTGAAACACATCGTCTGTCCCAACCTGTTCCACCATGTGTTCGCCGCCGAAGTGAAGCAGCGTTATCCGCATGCGCTGCTGCATGGCCCGGCCAAACTGGCGAACAAGCGCAAGGATCTGACGCTGGATGCGACTCTGACGGAAACCCCGCACCCGGACTGGGGCGAGGATTTCGAGCTGGTGTTTATCGAAGGCTCCATGCTTCAGGAGACGGTGTTTTACCATCGCCCCAGCCAGACCCTGATCGCCGCCGACCTGATCGAAAACTTTCATCGCTGCGACCATGGCTTCACCCGCTGGTACCTGAAACTCGGGGGCCTGTGGCAGCAACCGGGCTGGCACCCCATCCTGCGTCTGGTCTACCTGAATCGTCGCAAGGCCCGGGCCAGCATCACCCGCATTCTGGAATGGCCCTTCGAAAGGCTCAGCCTGGCCCATGGTGACGTGATCACCGACAATGCCCGCAATCAGGTTCGCCACGGGCTGGAGTGGTTGTTCTAAACAACCATGCCTGAATGGCGAGTCGCAACCCCGGTGGATCAGCAGGCCGGGGTCTGCCGCGTCGCATCCGAACCGACACAATAGGCCGACTGCTTTTTATGCACCGGGTCGTTTGTGCTGCCTCTCGTCTATCATCCCGACTACAGCTTTCCTTTCCCCGGCAAACACCGTTTTCCCATGGAAAAGTTTGGTCGTTTGCATGATCACCTGCGCCGTAACGGGATGGCCGCAGGTGACAACGAGTTCCGTCCCGGGCGGGCCAAAGCGAGTCTGTTGGGCCAGGTTCACTGTTCCCGTTACGTGGATGCCATACTCAACAATACTCTGGCGCCGAAAGCCCTGCGCCGCATGGGGCTACCCTGGAGCGAAGAACTGGTAAAGCGCACCTGTATCGCGCCCATGGGGACCTTGTTGACCGCCCAGCTCGCCCTGAAGCATGGGTTGGCCTGTCACCTTGCTGGCGGTACTCATCATGCCCACTACGATTTCGGCTCCGGTTTTTGCATCTTCAACGATCTGGCGTTGTCCGCCAGGGTGCTGCTGGCCAGTGGTGGGATCGAGCGGCTGTTGATTTTCGACTGCGATGTGCACCAGGGAGATGGCACGGCAGCCATGCTCGCCGACGAGCCCCGGGCCTTTACCTGTTCGCTGCATTGCGAGAAAAATTTCCCGGTAAGAAAAACCCGCAGCGATCGGGATGTGGGCCTGCCTCTGGGCATGACCGACCGGGATTACCTGGACTCGGTGTTTGCCACCCTGGATGCGCTGCTGGATCACGTCCAGCCGCAACTGGTGCTTTACGATGCTGGTGTGGATATTTTTGAGCAGGATCCGCTGGGTCGGTTGTGTATTTCCGAACAGGGTATTGCCGACCGGGATCACGGCGTCATTGAACGCTGTCGGCAGCGGCACATTCCGGTGGCCACGGTGATTGGTGGCGGCTACGATGATGATAGGGAAGCGCTGGCAAGGCGGCATGCCATTGTTATAGAGCAGGCATTTGAGTTGCAAGTTGAAAGTTAAAACGCGGTCAGGGTTGGTAGTGAGTGGAATCGTTGCGGTCCGCGCTGCAAGATAGCAAGGTGTCAGTATCTAACCACAATGGCGAATGGCTGCTCGGTATGACGCTACGTTTTGTGTCCCTTGCAACTTAACGTTCAACTTTCAACTGCTCCGAAGGAGCTCCCATGTCCAAAGCCCTGCTGATCATGGCCCACGGCAGCCGCAGTGAAACGGCCAACGATGAATTCCGCGCCCTGGTGGAAAGGGTGGCGCAGTCCGCCCATGCCGCCGGGGAGGAATTCGTGGCCGTGCTGCCCTGTTTTCTGGAGCTGGCCAAACCGTCCCTGGTGGAAGCCATTCAGCAACTGGAGCATCAGCCGGTCAAACGGGTGCAGCTTTATCCGCTGTTCTTCAACAAGGGCAAACATGTGGGCCGGGACATTCCCGCCCAGGTGACAGAGGCCCGGGAACGCTTCCCCGATCTCACCATTGAATTGCTGGACTATTTCGGCAGCGCCGAGGGACTGGCCCCGCTGGTGCTCGACCACATTGCCGGACAGGCCTGAGGGCGCAAGCATGGCGGCCAGGGGCGATACCGAACAACAGATTCAGCGCATTTTCAGCTCTGAATCCCGGCGCGTATTGGCCACCCTGATTCGTTTGCTGGGGGATTTTGACCTGGCCGAAGATGCCCTGCAGGATGCTTTCATCGCCGCGTTGCGCCAGTGGCCCGACGAAGGCGTGCCGGATAACCCCCGGGCCTGGCTGGTGTCCGCTGGCCGCTTCAAGGCCATCGACCAGTTGCGACGGCGGGCCCGATACAACGAGATTCTGCATGAGCAGGCACAGCAGCTTGAGCAGCAGGCCACCGTCAGCATGGAGGAAGAAAACGCCGCCATCGAGGATGACCGGCTGCGCCTGGTATTCACCTGCTGCCATCCGGGGCTGGCCCGGGAAGCCCAGGTGGCCCTGACCCTGCGGGAAGTCTGCGGGCTGACCACGGAAGAGATTGCCCGCGCCTTTCTGAAAAGACCCTCCACCGTGGCCCAGCGCATCGTGCGCGCCAAGGCCAAGATCCGTGATGCAAAAATCCCCTACGAAGTGCCGGAAGGCGACGAGCTTTACGAGCGCCTCCATGCGGTGTTGCAGGTGATCTATCTGGTCTTCAATGAAGGCTACCTGGCTTCCAGCGGCGAGCTGTTGCTGCGCCATGATCTCAGTGAGGAAGCCATCCGTCTGGCGGAGCTGGTGCTGCGGCTGCTGCCACAGCCGGAACCGGAATGTGCCGGCCTGCTGGCCCTGATGCTGCTGCATCACGCCCGCCGGGCCACCCGCATGGATGCACAGGGGGAGCTGGTCTTGCTGGAAGATCAGGACCGTAGCCAGTGGGACCGGGAAGAAATCGCCCGGGCAGATGCCCTGATCCGGCGGGCACTGCAAACCCAACGGTTTGGCCCCTACACCCTGCAGGCGGCCATCGCCGCCATCCATGCCCAGGCCCCCAGCAGCGAAGCGACCGACTGGCAGGAAATCGTCGGCCTTTATGACTTGCTGTTGCAGCAGATGCCCTCGCCGGTGGTGGCCCTCAACCGGGCGGTGGCGCTGGCCATGCGTGACGGCCCCCGGGCCGGTCTGGCGGCGCTGGAGCCGTTGATGGAGGACAAGGCGCTGGCGGACTATCACCTGGCCCACGCGGCCCTGGCGGATATGCATCGGCGGCTGGGCAATATCGCCGACGCCCGGCGGGATTACGAGCGAGCCCTGACACTGGCCAGCCAGCCCGCCGAACAGCGTTTTCTGCGTCAGCGTCTGGAGGCGCTGTCCTGATCCGCCCGCCGGGAGAATATTTTCGCAGGGATGTCGAAAAGGTGGGGATGCTTTCGACTCCTTGATACCCGTGACTTTATCAAGGAGATAGCATGAGCACTGAAAGCACGATTCAGGACCTCACCCGCCGCTGGCTGAAGGCGGCGGCGACCAGCGATGTGGATGCCGTGATGGCGCTGTATCATCCTGCCATCCGCTCTTTTGATGCCATTCTGGCGTTACAGGTACAAGGCGCGCCAGCGTACCGCGAGCATTGGAAAAAATGCATGGAATCCTGCCCCACCGAGCCTTTCTTCGAAATGTATGATCTGAAGATCGATGTCTCGGACAACCTGGCGGTGGCGCACAGCCTGACCTATTGTGGCGCTACCGTGGAGGGTGAAAAACAGGGCGGCTGGATGCGGGGCACCCAGGTGTGGCAACGCGACGCAGACCAGTGGCTGATTGCCCACGAGCACTTTTCCTGTCCTTTCAACCCGGACCACAAGCCGGTACGGTTCAACTAGGGAGCGAATACCATGAAATATCTGTGTCTGGTGTACTACAGCGAAGCCGCCATGCAGGAACGTGGCGATGATCACTGGCAGTCACTGAACAAGGAGTGCCAGGCCTACAGCGGTGGCCTGACGGAGTCCGGTGTGTTGCTGGAGGGCTCGGCGCTGCAACCGGTATCCACGGCCACCACGGTGCGGGTGCGCGATGGTCAGGTGAGCGTCACCGATGGTCCCTTTGCCGAGACCAAGGAACAGCTTGCCGGGTTTTACATGATTGAAGCGAACGACCTGAATGATGCCATTCGCGTGGCCAGCCGTATTCCGCCGGCCCGCTATGGCAGCATCGAAGTCAGGCCGGCGAGGGATATCTACGACCATTCCTCCGAGAAGGTGCCCTACGGAGAGGCGCTGGAGTCATAGAACAACGTTGGAGCTTTGCAAGCAAAGCTCCAACGGCAAGCAGGCTTGTGAGACCGGTTGTGGGGCCCGCGAATGTTCTTGGGTTTTCGAAACTCGCTTCTCGTAACTCGAAACTGTTTAGGACAACTCTCCAGGGGCGGTAGCGTTTAAAACATTTTGGCAAACACCAGCCCGCCCCACAGCACATTGCGGTCACCCACGCCGTCTTTCAGTTCCGAGGTGTGGCCACGCAGCACATAGCTGAGCCGATAACCGTCGCTGAAGGCCCAGGTATAGCCCAGCCAGGCTTCGGCGATGCCATGGTTCACCTGGTCGCTGTCGTAGCTCACGTCACTGTCGCGGAACTGCCCCTGCAGAAAAGCGTTGTAGGCTCGGCCCACCAGGGCAACACCGCCCCACAGATAGTGTTCGCGAATCCCGGTATTGGCGGTGGTGTTGTTGCGTTCGCCGTAACGGGCCAGCTCCGGGGTGCTCTGCCACCAGGGCGTGTGCAGCTTGCCGGCACGGAAGCTCAAACTCCAGCGCGCTTCGGTAATGTAGCCCACGGAGCCTTCCAGCGTGCTTTTCAGTTCAACGTTTTCCGTGGAAAGCGGCAGGGTTTTCTGCCGTGCCACGGCGTAGCGGGCGGTGGGTTCGCCACCGTCACTGATCTGGTGTTCCCAGCCTTCCGCCTGCTCACTGCCCACCACCTTGTGGACACCGTTCTGGAGGTCTCCGGCCAGGTCCAGTCCCAGGGCGCCCACGGTGAAGGTGCTGTGCCAGGCGACCCGATCCGCCGGGTTTACCTGCACCCGGCTGCTGGAGAGATACAGCATGCTGGCATAGGGGCGGTCGTCATAAAGCGGTTGGGACAGTTCTTTCTGTTCCGGCGTAAAGCCAAAAATGCCGGCTTCGAAACTGTGGCCGGTGACACTGGTCCGGCCAATACCCGCCACGCCCAGAGCCTTGTCGATCCATCCCAGGGGACGGTCCAGCGACAACAGAAATTCCCGCGCGCGGGTGCCGGTGGCAGCCACGCTGATGCCATAGGTGTAATCCTGGTCGCGGCTGCCGGGGACCAGCATGTCGTTGTCCAGGGTCAGCGACCAGCTACCGGTCTCCCGCTCTTGATCAGGATGCGGGCGAGGGTACCGGGGGCGCTGTTCCTCAAAGGCGGGGTCGCTGGCCAGAGCCAGTTGTGTGGACGGGACAGACGGCGCGGGGAGTTGCCGGTCTCCCGCCGAGGCGGAAGCTGTTGCGAGCAGGGAGCTGGCAAGCAACCCCAGGACTATGGCTTGACCCGGTGTCAGGAGAAATCCGCGTTCAATGTCGTCTGTCAGTTTCATGGCTCCGTATCCACATTTGTCAGGGCGTTGGCCCGGCGTGCGGCGTACATTACGCCCGGCATGCGCAACACCGGTATTGCGTTGCTGGACGGTTATTGCCTGTTTCTACAGAGCGCTGTTGTTCTGCCAGCACAGCGGTGAATCACAAAGCGATAACCGCTGCATTACATACAGAGAAGAATCGCTGAAGGAGGTTCGATGAAACAGAGAGACAGGGTTGGGCTTTTAATCAGATTTTTCGAACTTTCGTGAAGATGTGTAAATTTTTTCCCATCAAGCGGCAAAGGGGCATCCTGACAAGATGCCCACTTGCCCCGTGCTTTTGTGTCATTGAGCCGCCAGGGGCGGCGGCGTAGCCTCATTGCATATTCTGCAGCGTAAATGACATGTGAGGAGGTCCCAGGTGGCAGAGGCATATATTGTGGCGGCGGTTCGCACCGCTGGTGGCAAGAAGAATGGCCGGCTGAGCAAAACCCACCCGGCGGATATGGGTGGCAAGGTAATTGACGCCGTGGTGGAGCGTACCGGTGTGCCAGCGGAAAAAGTGGATGATGTGATCTTCGGCTGCGTCAGCCAGATTGGCCCGCAGACTTTCAATGTGGCGCGCACCTCCATCCTCAGTTCCTGCCTGCCGGAGTCTGTCCCGGGCGTTACCATCGACCGCCAGTGCGGCTCTTCCCAGCAGGCCATTCACTTTGCGGCCCAGGCAGTGATGAGCGGCACCCAGGATGTGGTGATTGCTGGCGGGGTGGAATCCATGAGCCAGGTACCCATCGGTTCCCCGGTGGTGGCCGTAAAGGAAATGGGGAACCCGTTTACCGGCATCATCAGTGAACGTTATCCCGGCGAAAACTTCAGCCAGTTCAACGGCGCCGAACGCATGGCCGAGAAATATGGCGTCAGCAAGGATGAGCTGGACCAGTTCGCTTACGACTCCCACAAGCGTGGCGCGGCGGCCACCGAAGCCGGCCGTTTCAAGGATGAAATCATCCCCATCACCGTGACCCTGGACGATGGCAGCCAGGAAGAACATGTGGTGGATGAAGGCATTCGCTGGGAAGCAGACCTGCAGGCCATCAAGGATCTGCAGCCGCTGGCGGAAGGGGGACACATCAGCGCAGCCAATGCCAGCCAGATTACCGATGGTGCATCGGCGGTGATGATCGCCAGCGAGCAGGCGGTGAAGGAATACGGTTTCACGCCGCTGGCCCGCATCCATGCCATGGCGGTGGTGGGGTCCGACCCGACCATGGTACTGGAAGGCCCCATCCCGGCCACTGAAAAGGTGCTCAAGCAGGCCGGCATGACCATCAATGATATCGACCTGTACGAAGTGAACGAAGCCTTTGGTTCCGTGCCGTTGGCCTGGATGAAAGCCATCGGCGCGGACTACGACAAGCTGAACGTGAACGGCGGCGCCCAGGCGCTGGGGCATCCGCTGGGGGCCACCGGTACCAAGCTGATGGGCACCCTGGTTTACGAACTCAAGCGCCGTGGCGGCAAGTACGGTCTGCTGGCCATCTGCGAAGGCCTGGGCACCGCCAACGCCACCATTATTGAAGTGTTGTAAGTGTTGTCGTCATCAGGTCGCCCCGGTCTGTCGGGGCGACCCTTCGGGCTGGTCAGGCACCGCTGAGTCTTTCCGTCAGCCATACCCCGGCCAGTATCATGATGGCCACAGACCCCACAGGGACAAAGACGCGGCGATAGGCCACCGTCTCCCGGACCAGATAGGCCGCTGGCACGAACAGCAGCACGATGGCCACCTGTCCCAGTTCCACGCCCAGATTGAAGCCCAGTAGCGGCAGGAAAATGCCACTATCGGTAAGCCCCAGATCGGCCAATACCGAGGCGAAGCCGAGGCCGTGAATCAGACCGAACACGAAAGCCATCAGCCAACGTTTGGGGAACAGTTTCGGTACCAGGTTGGCGGCGGCACCCAGCGCCACAGTGAAGGCGATGGCGGATTCAACCAGCCAGGCTGGCAGGGTGATGATGCCCAGTGTGGCCAGTGCCAGCGTCAGCGAGTGGGTGACGGTGAAGGCGGTGACGATGGCCAGTGTTTGGGTCAGCGCACGGGTCATTGTGGAGGCGGGCTGCCAGCCGCCCCGTTGCCACACCAGTACCGCCGGGAACAGCAGTGTCAGCAGGAACAGAATGTGGTCATAGCCGATCAGGATGTGGTGTACCCCCTGACGAATAAAGCCCTGAAAGGCCTGCCATTGGGAGCGGGCGTCGATACCCATCAGCTGCTGACGGTGGCGGTTGCTGAACACGGCAGAGAGGCTGTGATCGCCCTGTTCAAGACGCAATAAGCCATGATGACCGGGGTCTTTTGCGAACAGGAACTGATAGCCCACGGCCAGTTGTTGCGGGGCCTGTTGGCAATCGCCACGCCACTGCATGGCGGCATAGGTGCCATCCACATGATCAATGGCCTGTAGTCCGGTCAGGGTCAGTGCGCAGGGGTGGCGTTGCTCGCCATGAAGGGCGTCGATGGTCAGAGTGGGCAGGACCTGTGCGGCCAGCGCGCTGCGCTGTCGGCGCAGTTCTCCCCAGGTGATGGCCCCGTCATCATTCCGGTCCAGAGGCAACACCAGTTGCAGATCACGCAGGGCGATATCCCAGCGACCTTCTATCATGGCATTGCCGTCATTGCTGTTGATAAACAGGTAGCTGTCGCTGGGTTTGTGAGCGACAACCTGTCCGGTCAGTATCAGCAGGAAAAGCGAAAGCAGGGATTTCATTCGTCGGCTCCCTTGGCGGCATCAGGGATCTGGCTGTCGACGACCTGATGCTGGTTGATGAAGTCCCTGATCAGTTCGCGGGTGTCTTGATCGTCGGTTGCTCTGGCGCTGGCATTCAGGATCCGGAGATCGGCCAGTTCCCGCTGTTGTCGCCAGTTTTCCCGGGCCAGGGCAAGGGCGCCACCGGGGTCGTCTTCCACTTCCAGCAGAAAGCGTGCGTGCTCACGGAGGTGGCGTTCGCGTCCGGTATCCTGGTCGGCCGCCATGCGTGCCCGGTATTGCTCTCGCCAGATTTCCGCTCGGGGGTGGTCAAGTCGCTGGCCGGCGATGGCCAGCCGTAACAGGGCCCCATCCCTGTCCTGCCAGCCTGACAGGTCGTCAATCACGGACCGGGATTGATTGCGGGTCAGCCACAGGTCGCTTTGCAGATAGCGCAGGTAAGGATCTTGCGGCGCCTGTTGCAGGGCATCTTGCAGATGGCTCATGGCCGCGTCGGTGTCTCCCTGCTGCAGAGCGATTTCGGTAAGGAGTGTCGCCAACCAGCGTGCGGAGCCCCCCTGCGGGGCGGCAGGGCCCTCAGCCAGTGCCTGCAAGGTGACATAGGCCTTGTCGCGTTGATTGGTGATAGCCTGCACGCTGGCCTGACAGAGCAGCACCGTGGTGGGAGGCAGGGTGACCGCGGACTCGCGGCACGCTTGTCGGGCCGCATCCAGGCGACCCTGTACCCGCTCGATATTGGCCAGCATCAACCAGGCTTGTCCCTGATTGGGAAATCGCTCCAGCAATTGGTTGAGGCGATGGCGGGCCCGGGCAAACTGGTGGCGGTGCTGCTCGATGCGGGCCATCAATAACTCGGCAGCCGGTGAGGATGCATTCTGTATGAGTGGCGTCAGCGTTGCCTGGGCATAGCCGAGGAAACGCGGATCTTCTGCACGGCTGGCATAGTCGATCTGCGATCGTGCCAGGGCCAGGACTTCGGCAGGATCGACGGCAGGCGCCGGGCTTGCCAATGTCTCCGACAACGCGGGGAGTCGGGCGAGTACCACATCATCGCTGTCCGGTGTGTAGGGCCTGGCGGTGGCGACACTGCACCACAACAGCAGCAGGATTGTCACCCAAAACCCGGAGTGCGATGTGGCCGCACTCCGGTGATTATTGGGCGCCTTCCCCCGGGGAATGACTCCCGCTGCCGCTGACGCGGCGCGGGAGAGGGTTTCAATTTTCCGGTTGGAGAACATTGTTGTAGGCATCCGGGTTGTTCTTGTCACGAAAGATGAAACGCGTGTCGTTGATTGCCACCGGGTCACGGGTGTCTGCCGTGGTGGCCAGCTGGGCTTTGACAAAAGCGGTGTAGTTGATCGCCGCCGGGGCCTGTTGACGGGGACGATCACTGTCCCCCCCAAAGCACCCGCTGAGTAGCAGGACGCCCGCTACCACGGTAATCGTCAGTAGGTATCGCATGGTGTCCTCCTTTACTCGACCGTGGCGACGTTATCGGCGCCGGGTAACGGGGTGTTCAGGTAGGGGAAACGAGTCAGGTAGCTGGCGGGGTCGGGCAGGGCCCCATCGTTCACGATGGCTCCGCCGTTTACCTGGCTGTCCTGGACGCCGCAGGAGCCGATTTCGCCACCGGCGGCTTCCCCATTGACGTCGGCACCACACAGGAAACCTTCCGCAGCGGTCAGCGCAATATCCACCACGTCATCAATGGGGCGGCGTCCGTTGGGGAAGCCGGCAAAGTCGCCTCCGGCCACGCCCAGATCGTTTTGTCCACCAGCCGCGGTGGCCGGGATGCCGGTGTTGAGGCGCAACATTTCACTGGGGGTCACGGAGGGTAGCTGGGTGACGCCGGGTACGCCGGTCAGAAAGACAGTGACCAGATCATTACGCGGGGTATCCGGGGCGGGAACGCCAAACAGGATTTCCACCAGAGCCGGCAGGCTGGGGTTGGTCACGTAGGTGGCGAACTGGCCGTCGTCCTTGGGTTCACTGGTATTGAAACGGTCCTTGTCGGGGTACCCGATCACGACTTCATTGACCAGCGGAGAGCCAAGCCGGGAGACCTGGGTAAAGGCGCCGCCTTTGACCGCAGGGCCTTTGGCGTTACTGCTGCTGGTGGTTTCCGAGCCCTGGGGGGCCGGGTTGATCACCGTGGCCTGTCGGATGCTGGCGGTGGTCCAGCCGCCAATTACGGTGTTGTCGCCAGTGAGACAATCGGCAGGGACTTCCAGTGCCAGGCTGGTGATGTTCTTGTCACCGATGACGTTACTGCGTGAATCACGGGCGCCGAGAGGGTCCAGCGCAACCAGGTCAAAGACTTCCCCCAGGTTGACCACGAAACCTTCCTGGCGCTGGCCGGCAAACACACGTCCCGGCATGGGGCAGTCAGGAATGGTGACGTCATAGATAAAATTGTCTGCATAGGCGGCATAGTCACCGATGGATTTTGTGCCGATATTGTCCAGGGGTTTGGCGAAGCTGCTGTCGCCACTGTTGGCGTTGGTGATGGATTGCACGTTGCCGGTGCGCCGGTCGCCGGAGATTACCTCAACCGTATAGCTTTCCAGAACATTCTGGGCGTCATTGTTCTGTCCGGTAACGGCACCAATGTTGATCAGGGGAACCGGCACCGATACGCCATCCACATTCACGGGCAGGTTGCGACGTTCGGTATTGAATTGAAAACGGAAGGTCAGGTTTTCTTGTGCGTCACCATCATTGTCGATATGGATTTCATAGATGGCATCGTCGTCCAGTGAGAAATAATTGGGGCCGCCGTAGGCATCCTGCAGTGGAAGGTAATTGGCAATCAACGTGACGTAACCATCACGTCCGGGTTCATAGCTGTTGAACATGTAAAAATCGGTACCGTCCACTTTGGGCATGCCGGTGATGAAAGGGGCCTCCCGGTGGCTTGATGCCAGCGTGCCGGCACTGACCAGCAAAATGGCGGCGGCACAAGCTGCCGGAATGAATGCGTAGCGGGGTCGCATGATGTCTCTCCTTTCTTGTCGATGTACTGGATGTACGCGACGGAGTAGTAAATAGATGCAAAATTTATTTTGTTTTTTTCTGCATCCATACGAGGCGTTTTCACGTATTCACGACAAGGCATCTGGCAATTATGGGGCATGTGAATATTTTGTTTATGGAGTGTCCCGTCATGGCGGAAGCCGACGACAGATTGGTGCGTGCGCTGGCGAAAACCGCCCAGGGGGACCGTCAGGCTTTTGCCAGTCTTTACCAGCAATCGAGCCGGGCAATATTCGGCATGTGCCTGCATTTGCTCCGGGACAGGGATGAGGCCAGCGACGTGTTACAGGAAACCTATATTCAGGTTTGGCACCATGCTGGCGAGTACCATGCCGATCGGGGCTCGGTGATGACCTGGATGATGTCCATCGGACGCTATCGTTGCCTGGATGCGCTGCGCCGCCGTCGTTGTAATGCGCAAGTCGATACCGTCATCCACGAGCCGCCCAGCGAAGACTCCGGGCCCATGGAAAATGCCCATGACCAGGTGGATCGCCAACGTCTCAGCGATTGCCTGAAGGGGCTGGATGAACGGTATCGTTCCAGTATTGAGATGGCCTACTTTCGCGGCTTTACCCACCAGGAGCTGGCTGTGGCCATGGGCCAGCCTCTGGGGACCACCAAAAGCTGGATTCGCCGTGGCCTTGATGTCCTGCGCCGGTGTCTGGGCTCATGAAACTGGATGATTACGAACGCAACCACGCGCTTGCCGCAGAATATGTGGTGGGGACCCTGCAAGGGATGGCCCGTCAGCGATTCGAACGCTGGATGATGCGTTCTGCCAGACTGCGTCGGCAGGTATGGTACTGGGAGCGACGCCTGCACCCTTTGAATGTAAGCCTTCCCGAGGCGTCACCGCCCAGAGGGGCCTGGCAGTCCATTGAGCAGCGTCTGTTTGCCGATTCGGCAATCAGGGTGTCAGCCTTCGGCTGGTGGCAGAGTCTTGTTGCCTGGCGTTGGTCCACAGGCATTGCCATGCTGGCCGTGTTTGCCCTGTTGATATGGACGCCCTCTCCGACGGTGGTGACGCGCTATGTGGGGGTGGTGCAGAGTCCGCAGGCGGAGCCGCTGTGGGTGGTGAATGCCTCGGCGGATCATCGACTTACGGTGAAGGCCCTCCCGCTGGTGCAGCCTGCGGCGGCGGGCAGGGATTATGAACTGTGGTTGTTGCCTGAGTCAGGCGCGCCGGTATCCCTGACGGTGCTGCCCACCGGCGATACCCAGTTGCAGATTCAGCTTACCGATCAACAGGTCCGTGAATTGCTGCAGTCGCGCTCCCTGGCAATCAGCCTGGAGCCGGCGGGAGGATCGCCCACTGGCCAGCCTACCGGGCCTGTGGTCTATCAGACCCGCCTGATTCAAATGTAGCCCGGCGTAAAGATTATTCGGACAGTTCACTCTCGGCCTGCTCCAGTGCTTCCATGGCCTCCAGTAGCTGTTCTTCCATGTCATCGTGCTGTTTTTTCAGGCGTGCCTGGTTACCGAGCAGGCCGTTCATCTCGTTCTTGCGGCTGTCGTCGTTGTAAAGGGATTCATCTCCCAGCGCGGTTTCGATATCAGCGAGCTGGTGGTCGCAGTCACTGAGTTGTTTTTCCAGCTTTTCCTCCTGCTTTTTCAGCGGTCGCAACTGTTCGCGTTTCTGGGCAGCCAGTTGTCGACGCGCCTTGGCATCCAGGCCGTCATCGGTTTTTTCTTCGCGGGCCGGTTTGCCGTCCCGGCGGTTCTGTTGCAGCCAGCGGGCGTAGTCATCTAGGTCGCCATCGAAACGGGTGACGCTGCCATTGGCCACCAGCCAGAATTCATCCACGGTGGTCTCCAGCAGGTGACGGTCGTGGGACACCATGACTACAGCGCCTTCAAACGCCTGCAATGCCAGGGTAAGCGCTTCGCGCATATCCAGGTCCAGGTGGTTGGCCGGTTCATCCAGTACCAGCAAGGCCGGCTTTTCCTGCACGATCATGGCCAGGGCCAGGCGCGATTTTTCCCCGCCGGAGAAGCGGCCGATGGGGGCAAAAACATCATCGCCCTGAAAGCCGAACCGCCCCAGCTCACCACGCAGTTGCGATTCGCTCCATTTGGGGTGAAAGCGGGACAGCATCTGGTAAGGGGTGTCGTTGTGATCCAGCCGGTCCACCTGTTGTTGGTGGAAGTAGCCCACCGCCAGATCGTTGTCCTTTTCGAAACGGCCGGCCAGCGGCGGCAATTCTCCCACCAGCGTCCGGATCAGGGTGGACTTGCCAGCCCCGTTGGGGCCCAGCAGACCGAGTCGCGATTCCGGTCGCAGGCTTAAACTGACGTTACGCAAAATGATGGTTTCTTCACCGTCATCCCGGGTTTGCCCCGGGGGCTCCTGCTTGATCGCGCTGCGATAACCGCAGTGCACTCCGTCCAGATTCTCCATGGGGTTGGGCAGTTTTTCCGGGGAGTGGAAGTCAAAACTGAACCCGGAATCCACATGGGCGGGGGCGATCAGCTCCAGCTTTTCCAGTGCCTTGACCCGGCTCTGGGCCTGCTTGGCCTTGCTCGCCTTGGCCTTGAAGCGGGTGATGAATTTCTGCAGGTGCGCCACCTGGGCCTGCTGCTTGTCGTGCATCTTCTGTTGCAGGGCCAGTTGCTCGGCGCGCTGGCGTTCGAAATCGGAATAACCGCCGGTGTAGTGATTCAGTTTCTGCCGTTCGATATGCAGGATCTGGTTCACCGTGGCATCCAGAAAGGCGCGATCGTGGGAGATCACCAGCAGGGCGCCGGGCTGCTGAATCAGGTAGCTCTGCAACCAGAGAATGGCATCCAGGTCCAGGTGGTTGGTGGGCTCATCCAGCAGTAACAGGTCGGCATCTGTCATCAACACCTGGGCCAGGTTGAGTCGCATGCGCCAGCCCCCGGAGAAGCTGGAGACCGGTTGTTGCTGTTGGGCTTCACTGAACCCCAGCCCGGCGAGCAGGGTGGCGGCGCGGGATGGTTGTTGCCAGGCGTGCAGTGCTTCCAGCTCGCCGTGGGCGGCGGCAATGGCATGGTTGTCGCCAGCGGCCTCGGCGGTGGCCAGCCTGTTTTCGGCAGCCCGTAAGGCCTTGTGGCCATCGAGCACATAGTCGATGGCGGGTTGTGGCAGGCCGGGGACTTCCTGGGCCATCATGGCCAGACGCCAGTCCGCCGGCAGGTGGAGGCTGCCGCCATCGCTCTCCAGTTCGCCCATGATAAGCTTGAACAGCGAACTCTTGCCGGTGCCGTTGCGGCCCACCAGGCCCACGCGCCAGCCCTTGTGCAGCACAAAGCTGGTGTCTTCCAGCAGCAGGTCCGGGCCGCGGCGCAGGTTGATGTGTTCCAGAGAAAGCATGGGTAGAGACATCCGGCAAATGAGAGAAACCGGCGCAGTGTAAGTCAGCAACCGCATTGGGGGAACCGTGGACGATTCCATAAAGCAGGACCTGTGGCGCTATGCCCTGACTCGCTGGCAGGACACGGCGTTCGAGAAGGCTTGTCTGCATCTGCAGGACGAGTTCCAGGTGCCCGTGTCGCTGTTGTTGTGCGGACTATGGCTGGCGGCGTCCGGCAAGCAGCCCGATGCCGTGGTGGGGCGGCGGCTGGCCGAGCTGGCCGGCCAGTTCGAGACAGATTATCTGCGCCCGCTGCGCGCGGTGCGTCGCAAGGCGGGGCAGGATGAGCGATTGCCCGAGTTCAAGCGCCAGATCCAGCAGGTAGAACTGGAGGGGGAACGCTGGCTGCTGACCACCCTGCCAACCCTGTGCGACAACCTGCTTCCCGCCGGCAAGCCGGTGGATGCCATGGCGTGGTTGCTGGTGCTGGTGCCGGAGGTGGCGCAGTGTGAGGGCTTGCAGAGGGCGTTGAGCGAGCTGGTTGGGTTGCAGGATGCAAGTTGAAAGTTCCAAGTTGCAACGTGGGGGTATTTGGTTGCCACACGATTGACGCATGAGTCCGCGCTGAAAGGGCTCATGACTGGAATGGCTTTCCACATGAGCTGAGTCGCGGCGGCAAGGTTAATGATTTGGCACAATCCCATGTCGCGCTTTGCGCCTTGAAACTTGCATCTTGAAACTCCCCCCTGCCATCCTTTCCTTCCACGTTTTACCCGGACCCGCCCATGACCACCGATCTCGACTTTGACCGTAACCATCTCTGGCACCCCTACACCTCCACCTCGAAACCGTTGCCTACCTTCCCGGTGGCCAGTGCCGAAGGGGTGCGCTTGAAGCTGGAAGACGGGCGCGAGCTGGTGGACGGTATGTCGTCCTGGTGGGCAGCGGTGCATGGCTATAACCACCCGGTGCTGAATCAGGCGGCGAAAGACCAGATTGATCGCATGGCCCATGTGATGTTCGGCGGACTTACTCATGAACCCGCCGTGGAGTTGGGTAAGAAGCTGGTGGCGCTGACGCCGGACCCACTGGAAAAGGTGTTCCTGGCGGATAGCGGCTCGGTGTCCGTGGAAGTGGCGATCAAGATGGCGTTGCAGTACTGGCTCAGCCAGGGACATAAGGGCAAGGACAAGTTGCTGGCCCTGCGTAACGGCTATCACGGCGACACGTTCGGTGCCATGGCGACTTGCGATCCAGTCAATGGCATGCATTCGCTGTTCAGCGGTGTACTGGCCAAACACTTCTTTGCTGACGCGCCGCAGTGCCCGTACGACGGCGACTTTGACACCTCGGATCTGGATTCCATCCAGCAACTGCTGGCGGCGCATCATCAGGACATTGCGGCGGTGATTCTGGAGCCGGTGGTGCAAGGGGCCGGTGGCATGCGCATGTATCACCCCACCTATCTGAAGGCGGTGCGGGCCCTGTGCGATGAGTACGGGGTGTTGCTGATTTTTGATGAAATCGCCACCGGCTTTGGCCGCACCGGCAAGCTGTTCGCGCTGGAGCATGCGGATGTGTGCCCGGACATTCTCTGCCTGGGCAAGGCCATAACCGGCGGTTACATGACCCTGGCCGCCACCTTGTGCACGGGTCAGGTAGCCGCGGGCATCTGCGATGGGGAGGCCGGTGTGCTGATGCATGGCCCCACCTTCATGGGCAATCCGCTGGCCTGCGCCGTTGCCAATGCCAGTATCCAGTTGCTGCTGTACTCCGGCTGGCAGCAGAAAGTGGCCGCCATCGAAGCCCAGCTCAAGGCGGAATTGTTGCCGCTCAAGGACCTGCCATCTGTGGCAGATGCGCGGGTGCTGGGGGCCATCGGGGTAATGGAAATGAAGGAGCCGGTGGCCATGGAACAGGTGCAGGCCCGTTTCGTTGAACTGGGCGTGTGGATTCGTCCCTTCGGCAAGTTGGTCTACATCATGCCGCCGTTCGTGATTGGGCCGGAAGATCTGAGCAAGCTGACCGGGGCGATGCGGGACCTGGCAGAGAGGAGTTAGCGAGTTGCGATGGGTTGGGAAAGCCCGAAAAGTTCCCCAACCCCGGTGCTTTCTACGAAGCCGCGTAGGAGCTGTCTCTCGGACAGCGAACCGCGCTTGCGCGGAAATCGTCCAACGGGCGATCAGGCATCTCAGCGCTCGACAGGTCTATCCAGATAATACCGGTGCCAATCTCCAACCCCCATTCGCCATGCAAGCATGGCTCCCACAGAGCGCTGGGCTAATCCACTCTGCGTTTTTGCTGTCCCAACCCTCGCCTTTGGCGAGGAGGCATTGCAGGGTTTCGGCAAATCTAAGATTTGGTTGTCACCGAAACCCCGGCATGGCCTGTATCAGGTGCCGTTGTACCTCCAGCCATTCGCCAATACGTCGCCAGTGCTGCTGGTCATCCAGGTGGCGGGAGACGGCGGCGTCCATGATACCTTCGCCCTGGCTCATGGCCAGCACATAGGCCTGGGTGTCGCGCAGGGTGACCAGGTAGGGGATCTTCAGGCTGGAGAGGAACTGGCGCAGGGCCGCATACATTCGGGTGCGGGTACGGGCCCGGTTGGCGATCACTGCCAGCCGCCGGGGGCGTCGCCGGTAGCTGGGGGTCAGCATGATTGTCTGCAGGAAGCGGGTGGTGGCACGAATATCGATGGGGCTGGGCAGTACCGGCACCAGCACCACCTGCGACAGGCGCACCAGATGGTCCAGCTGATGGGCATCCAGGCCGGCGGGGGAGTCGATGATGACCAGCTCGCTGGCCTGGTCCAGCTTTTGTTGCAGCCGGCCCAGGGAGACCGGCTCCCCGGTGGGCCAGTTCAGCCCGCGAATGCGCGCGTCCTGGCGCATCTTCAGCCACTGGGTGGCGGATTGCTGCGGGTCCAGATCCAGCAAGGTGACATTGCGGCCCAGCGCTTCGTAATAACAGGCCAGATTGGTGGCAATGGTGGTCTTGCCGCAGCCCCCCTTGGTATTGGCCACCAGAATCACCATACGGGAGGCCGTGCGCAGTGATCTTTGCGAAACGGAGCCCGGCCATGCTGTGTTCGGTGCGCTACTCATTCAGGGTTTACTCATTATTTCGTATGATTCTACCTGTCTCCCGGCTCGGGGTGGGGGGCGTCAGAATAAAGGGTGATGCCGCTCACACAACACTACCGCAAAACTGGGCCCGGGGATGCAAATTGTGATGTTATTTTGCTTTTCGCGGGAACCCAATCCCGTAAAAACGCTCAGTACAGGGGGACCCCGAGGGTTATGCGTTATTTGCTAATCATCATCGCACTGTTTATTGCCGTGCTGGCGGCCTTGTTCACGGTGCCCGTGAAGGACGGCAAGCCAGTGCTCGACTGGCAGCATGCACAGCAGAACTGGCAGGAGCCGGACAAGCTGCTGGAACAGGCAAGTTCGTCGCTGGACAGTAAACAAGGCGAAACCGACATGTATCGGTGGCGTGATGCCCGTGGAAACTGGCAGTATGGCCAGATTCCGCCGCCGGGAGTCGAGGCGGAACGTGTTACCGTCAAGGCCCCGAGTACCATCTCCGCCGAAGAGGTGCGGGGAGGCAAGGGACTTGAACAGCAACAACAACAGTAAGCCAATTGGAGGCAGAATGAAGAAATTGGGAGTCGTGCTGGCAGGCACCGTCTTGCTGGCGGCCTGTGGTCAGGACAGCGTGGAACTGAAAACCGATGACCAGAAGGCATCCTATGCGCTGGGTTTCCGCAGTGCGGAACAGATGCGCAACCTGGACAACCTGGATCTGGACGCCATGGTCGCGGGTCTGCGTGACGGTTTTGAAGAAAACGGCCAGTCACAACTGGGGGATGAAGACCTGGATCAGCTGATCCGTGATTTCCAGGGCCGCATGATGGCTGCCCAGCAGAAGAAGATGGAAGAACAGGCCACCGCCAATCTGGAATCCAGCGAGTCCTTCCTGGAAGAAAATGCCGAGCGTGATGGTGTAACCGTTACCGAGAGCGGCCTGCAGTACGAAGTGCTGGCTTCCGGCGAAGAAGGGGGCGTATCCCCGACCCTGGAAGACACCGTGGAAGTGCACTATCACGGCACCCTGCCGGACGGCACCGTATTCGACAGCTCCGTGGAGCGTGGCCAGCCCGCCACTTTCGGCCTGCAGCACATCATCAAGGCTTGGCAGGAAGCCCTGCCGATGATGAAGGAAGGCGACAAGTGGAAGATCGTTGTACCGCCGGCCCTGGGCTACGGCGAGCAGGGCGCCGGTGGTGATATCGGTCCCAACCAGGTACTGATCTTCGAGATCGAACTGCTGGACGTGAAAGGCAGTGAGGAAGAAGCAGGCGCTGGCGAGGAATAAACGCCGCCATCTCATGCTTCAGCAAAAAGGGCGCCTTCGGGCGCCCTTTTTTTGTAGCGACGAGCCACGCCTGGTTGGATGGGAAAGGTCTGAACAGCTCCCCCAACCCCGGTGCTTTCTAAAACGCCGCTGTAGGAACGGAGCGTAGCGGAGTAACGCCCGGAGGGCGGCCCCGAAGGGGTGAGCGAAGCGAATACAGCCTTCCAGGGCGCGAACCGCGCTCGCGCGTAAATCGCCTAACGGGTGATCCGGCCTGTCAGGACTCGACAGGTCTATCCAGACAATACCGATCCGGTGCCATCGCCAGCCCCCATTCGCCATGCGAGCATGGCTCCAACGGGGAATTTTCGGAAGCGATTCGGATATCGCAGGGTGGATTAGCCGCAGGCGTAAGCCACCGGCCTTTCTCAACCCGGCTCGTGTTCCCTACCCAATCCGCGCCTCAAGCGGCACGCTTGCATCGTACCTGGAAGCGCGGAGCCGCAAAGCTGTGCTCAATGCGTTGCCTGTTGCCGTGGCGGTTCCTGCTGGTGAATGCTCAGGATCAGTTGATCCTCCAGGGCAAAGCGCTCTTCCAGGATTTCCATCAACCGGCTGATACGGTCGGGTAGCTGGTTGCGCAGGGCGGCGCACTGGGTGGAATTTTCGAAATCGGCATTGAAGGCCAGGGCCTCGTCGGTGGAACTGTCCAGGCGCTTGAGAATCTGCCGGGTCAGTGCCGGGTTTTCCCGGTGGAAGTGCCGGGCTTCGTTGACCAGTTCCCGGTAGACCTCGAAATAGCCGGCACTGATGTAGTCCATCAGCACCTGGCAGAATTGCTGCACCTGCTTGTGCAGCGGCCGGGGTGGTTCCGACAGACCTTTCAGGCCCTGCAGGGTGCAGAGCAGCACGATCAACTGCTGGCGTTCGTCCAGCCAGGCCTGAACCAGGGTCTCGATCCGGTGCCACTGTGTCATTGCTGCGGACGTGGAGCTCGCCATCGTGTTCTCTCCTTGGTGAATGGCTGAGGCTGATTAACGTTTCTTCAGCAGGGATATCGAGACTAGAACCGCCGGGGCCGGAGTGGCAATGGGGGAAACCGGCGCGAATTCGGCTCACGAAGAAAAAACACGCTATCTCAGCCACTTGTCGCTAAAGACAAATTTCTTCTAATAACAGGCCTTTTAGAACACAAGCGGCGGGGCGAACGCATGATGCCATGGCTCCCTAGAGATATTGCGCCACCCAGGGCCAGATCCAGGGCAGTGCCATGGCGGTGACCAGGCCGCACAGGCCCAGGGCCAGGCCGGCAAAGGCGCCGGCCTTCTCGCCGTATTCGAACGCCCGCGCGGTGCCAATGGCGTGGGCCACCAGCCCCAGGGCAAAGCCCTTGATGCGGTGGTCGGTCACCTTGAGCAGGCGGAAGATGGGGCCGGCGGCCAGGGCGCCGACGATGCCGGTGATGGCTACCGCGCCGGCGGCCAGGGACACATAGCCGCCGGTGGATTTCACCACTTCCACGGCAATGGGGGTGGTGATGGATTTGGGGGCCAGCGAACCCACCACTTCCGGCGGCGCTCCCAGCCACCAGGCCAGGCCCACGGCAATGGCGGCGGCAATGACCGCACCGATCACAGTGGCAATGAGAATGGGGGTGAGCACGGTGCGCACGGTGTGCAACTGGCGGTACAGGGGCCAGGCCAGGGCCACGGTGGCCGGGCCCAGCAGGAAGGAGATCAGACTGGTCTGCTCCCGGTATTCCTCGTAATTCACCCCCACCAGCGGCAGCACGATGATCACCGGGATGGAGGCGACCAGGAAGGGGTGGAACAGGGGCAGGCTGTTGCTGCGGCCATACACCCAGAGCGCAAAGCGGTAGCTGGCCAGAGTCAGCAGAATGCCGAACAGGGGGGTATGCACCAGGCTGGCCAGGTCATCGAGATTATCGAGCATCCTTGCCTCCGGTTTCCTGATATTTGCCACCGAGCAGCTTCTTGAGCATCAGGGTGACCACCACCAGGCTGAGCAGGGTGCCCAGTACCACGGCCACGCCCAGCGCCAGCGCATAGTCTTCATAGCGGTGCCACTGCAGGACAATGCCCACCCCCAGAGGAAAGATCAGCAGACTGATGTGCTTGATCAGGGCGCCGGCGGCGGGGGCCACCCGCTGGGTGAACGGCGCCTCCAGCAACAGGGCGATCAGCAGCAGCACCATGCCGACCACCGGGGCCGGCAGCGGTATGCCGGTAAGCCGGATGACCACTTCGCCCAGAAACTGGAAGAACAGCAGGATCAGCAGGCCGTCGATCATGGTGGCTTAGCGGCCCTGCAGGGGGCGGAACAACTGGATCAGGCCCACCACCAGCAGGCCGGCAAACACCACCAGGGACCAGCCCGGCAGGCTCAGGCCGAGAAACGACCAGTCCATCTCCGCGCACTCACCGGAGCCGGCCAGCACCTGCTGGATCACGTTCTGCAGGGGGAAGACATCGAGCATGTAATTCAGCCCGGGGCCACAGGCGGGCACTTGGTCCGGCGGCAGGTTCTGCAGCCAGATATGGCGAATGGACACCGCGCCACCGGCGATGGCGGTCAACGCGGTCAGCGCACCATAAATGCGAACGCCCACGTTTTTCGGGCCGTGTACGCCCGCCACCAGTAGCACCACGGCAGCGGCAATCACGCCGATGCGCTGGAAAATACACAGCGGGCAGGGTTCCAGGCCGTCCACATGCTGCAGATAGAGGGCACCGGCCATGGCAACAATACAGGCCAGCAGGGCCAGCAGGTTCAACGCGCGGGGGGCGGGAATCAGAGACAGCATGATCAGCTCTTTTCGTCGGAGACCGCCGAAGGGTAGGCAAAAGCGGCGGGGGCGGCAAGGGTGAAGGCGATGTTGGGCGCCGCCGGGCTGGATGAGCGTGGGCTGTGGGAGCGGTCGTTCGACCGCGATCTTCGTGGGGCAGGGCATTCGCGGTCGAACGACCGCTCCCACAAAAGAGAGAGGGGTTGTATCCGTCCTGCGGTCAGGCCTGCCGGGCCTGCGGGTCCTTCAGGTTGCGGTCATGCCAGGCTTCAATGCCGGCTTCCCAGCCCTGGAACCACCACTGCGCCAGCGGTTCATCGGCCGTGTAGGGGCAGCGGTTACTGTCGCCGCCACCCATGCCCCACATGCACCCCTGGTTATAGGCCTTTTCGCACTGTTCACGATCCGGCATCACGCTACTCCCCTACTGGTTACTCCGAGAGTAGCACTGGCGTGCCCGTTTTGTAGGGGGAAAGATGGCATTTTTGTTGTGAAATTGCATAAAAACGGGATGGGTGGAAACAGTTGAGACACGGAGCACAGCGGGTTTGTGACAGCGGCGGCAGGGAGCGGGACGCCGTGGCGAACATCGGCGCGGTGCGGGAAATCAGTGGCGAGTGTCGAGTTGCGAGGAGCGAAAGGCAAAAGCAGTGTGTCCTTCGAAACTCGAAACTCGCTTCAGTCGCGGAAGTAATCCGCCAGGTAGTCCTCGAAGCTCTGGGTCTCGGCCTGTTCCCAATGGCGCTGTTCGGTAAGGCTGTGTTCGGCCAGCTGCTCCAGGCGGCGGTTGGTCTCGTCGCAGCGCTGCCGCGAGAGGAAATGATCGCGGTGAGCCAGGGCCTGGTTCATGGCGAACTGGAAGAAGCTCTGTTCGCGGCTTTCCAGTTTTTCCAGAATCAGGGCCGAGGGTGTGGCATCGGGATTGCGCACCTTCTCCTGCTGGCGGGCCAGGGCATCGCTGTAGTTGCTGCCGCCATGGGTGCGGTCGAACAGTTCGGCGATGGGCTGCATCTGGGTGAGCTTTTCGCTGGCCCAGTCTTTCAGTGATACGGATTTGCCCCAGTTGCACAGCTCAATGCTGGTATCGCGGCCTTCATAGACCACCTTGCGCAGGTTTTCCTTGCTGGCGTTGAGGTCGCACTTTTCCAGTTGCGGCGATTCTCGCAGCAGGCAGTAGGTGGCAAACAGGTCCAGGAAACGGATTTCCTGCTGGTTGATGCCCACCGGCTCGAAGGGGTTCAGGTCCAGGGCGCGGATTTCGATATATTCCACGCCGCGTTTTTGCAAGGCAGTGGTGGGGCGCTCGCCCTTGTTGATGGTGCGCTTGGGGCGGATCGAGGAGTAGTACTCGTTCTCGATCTGCAGGATGTTGGCATTCAACTGGCGATAGTCGTTGCCCACCTTGACGCCAATCTTTTCGTAAGCCGGT
>JAKSCQ010000221.1 GCA_022360555.1 Pseudomonadales bacterium | reverse complement strand
TGATCTTTCGCAGAGCCTGGCTCATCAGGCGGGCCTGCAGCCCCACGTGGTCATCGCCCATTTCACCTTCGATTTCCGCCTTGGGCACCAGGGCCGCCACGGAGTCCACGATCACCACGTCCACGGCACCGGAGCGCACCAGCATGTCGGTAATTTCCAGGGCCTGTTCCCCGGTGTCGGGCTGGGAGACGATCAGGTCATCCACGTTGACGCCCAGTTTTTCCGCGTAGTCCGGGTCCAGGGCGTGCTCGGCATCCACAAAGGCACAGGTGGCGCCTTTTTTCTGGGCCTGGGCAATCACGCTGAGGGTCAGGGTGGTTTTACCGGAGGATTCCGGCCCGTAGATTTCCACGATACGGCCTTTCGGCAGGCCGCCAATGCCGAGGGCAATGTCCAGCCCCAGGGAACCGGTGGAAATGGACGGCATGCGCTCGCGCTTGCGGTCGCCCATACGCATGACGGAACCCTTGCCAAACTGCCGCTCGATCTGTGACAGCGCCGCAGACAGCGCCTTACCTTTATCGCTCATGTGACCCCTCTCCGCTCTCGCGTTTTCCGTATCGGCGGCCTGTCATTCATTGACGCCGGCCGTCCGTGATGCATCTGATCTTTTAGTCAGTACTGACTACATGGACAGCATTATGAACAGCTATGGCCGTCCATTGCAACCCCGTTTGATTATCCGGCTGATTGTGACGGCTCAAGACGGGCATTCAAGCCCCGGATGGCTTCCAGAATGGTCTGCTGACGAACGGCCTCGCGATCGCCCTGGAAATGGAAGCATTGCGCTTCGGCGTAGCCCAGTTTCTGGCCCCAGGCGATCCACACCGTGCCGACCGGCTTGTCTTCGCTACCGCCATCCGGGCCGGCAATGCCGGTGACGGCCACGCTGACATGGCCCCGGGAATGGTTGATGGCTCCGCGTGCCATGGCCAGCGCGGTCTCTTCACTGACGGCGCCATGGCTCTCCAGAATATCGGCCGACACGCCCAGCATGTCTTGCTTGGCTTCGTTGGAGTAGGTGACAAAGCCGCGCTCGAACCAGCCAGACGAGCCGGCCATGGAAGTCAGGATATGGGCAATGCCACCACCGGTGCAGGACTCCGCCGTCACCGCCATCAGTTGCTGGCGCTTGAGCTGCTCGGCCAGCAGTTCCGCTGCCCGGGCAATTGCATTTCCGTACACCATACTCCCAATTCCACACAGCCCATGATGGCAGCCACAATAGCATCCCGGCGCAGGCAGCTCATCATCAGGTCATCTCACCGGACGCTCCGCCACCGGACAGATATTCGCTGGGAGACAGCCCGGTCCAGCGCCGGAAGGCCTTGGCAAAGGCCGAGGAGTCGGTAAAGCCCAGCAGCATGGCGATCTCGGTCACCGATTCTCCGCCCCGGGCGAAGTATTCCCGGGTCAGCCGCTCACGGACCACATCCAGCTCGTGCTGGTAGGTGGTTCCCTCCTCCGCCAACTTGCGGCGCAGGGTGCGGCCACTCATGCCCATTTCCGTGGCCGCCGTCTCCAGGGAGGGAAAGGCTCCGTAGTAGCGCAGCAACAAGCGGCGCAACCGCAAGGGCAGCAGGCGCATGGCCCGGGTGGGGATATTCTCGAACAGGGTCTTTTCCGCCGACATGGCCATCAACCGGTTGGCCAGCGGCAGTTCATAGTCCGCCAGGGCCGGGTCGCCGCGCAGGCAGGTCAGCGGCTGGTTGAATCGCACCGGGCAATTGAAATAGCGACGATAGATATGCCCCCAGGGCGGCTCCGGGTAGCTGAAATCCGCGCCGGTCAGTGTATGCGCCCCCGCCACCAGGTGCTCGAAGATGTTGTAGAAGCTGACCATGTTCAGCTCCATGAAAAAGTGGGTATAAGGCGCCAGGGACAGGTTTTCGGTGATGATGAACGCCGCTTCCTTGTCATCCCCGCCTTCGAAGCCATCCATCTCCAGCGGCGGAAAGAGTTCAGCGCAAAAACGGCGAATGGTTTCCAGGCATCCGCGCAGGGTGGGCTGGGTCACCGCCGCCACCCCGGCCATGCCGTGGTGGGACACCGTCATCAGGTTACCCATGGCCAGCCCCAGGTAGGGCATGTCCAGCCGTTTGATGGCCTGGTCCACCAGCGCCAGGGTCTGGCGGGTACTGATAAAAACGCCCGATTCACCGGGGGCATGGGAAATGCCGGCATTGCGCAGGAAGGCCGATTCATCAATGCCGACGATCAGCTCCAACAGCGAATCGTGATTCTTCACATCCGCTTCCGTGAGTTGGCTGCGGCGAAACAACCAGTCGCGCTCCAGCACGATCCCTTTGCGCAAATCAAAGTATGTCTGGATATGCCCAAGGGGGATGCATTCAGTGTCCAGATCCATGGCACTGCTCCAGTGATTATTATTGTTGTTGCATACAGCAATGGCGGGATCGCGAATCCCGCACTGTCACTGAACCGACAAACTTATCTATACACCGGAAGCAAAACTGTTAACAGCCGCGCAAGATCACCCTTCCAGCTCCGCCAGCGATGCTTCGAAATAATCCAGAAACCGCTGGATATGCGGCAGGGTATCGCGGCAACCGATGACGCCGAATTCCAGGCTGTCCTTGTAACTGACCACGGTGATATTCAATGCGTAGCCATGCAGCACCAGTGAAACCGGGTAAGAAGCCAGCATCTCCGCCCCGTTGAGATAGAGGCTCTGTTTCGGCCCCGGCACATTGGAAATCACCAGATTGAACATGGGGCTCACCCTGCCGGACAGGCCGGTGATCTGGCCCAGTGACAGTGGCGCATTGGTCAGCACGGTATAGACGTCGATCTCGGCCTTCTGCATCAGCCCCAGGCGTTTCTTCACCGACATCATAGAATCCTGGATCGCCGCCAGCCGTTCCTGCGGGTCGGCCAGATGGGTGCCCAGACTGACCTGCACCATGGTGATGGCATTGCCCCCTTCCGCCGCCTGGTTCGCACTGCGCAGGGCCACCGGCACCTGGGCCACCAGCGGCGCGTCCGGCAGCGCATCCTGGGTCAGCAGATAGCGGCGCAACGCCCCGCCGCACATGGCCAGAAAGATATCGTTGACGGTCCCGCCGTGACGCCGGCCTGCTTCCTTGATCCGGCTGAGCGACCAGGACTGGGCAGCAAAACGCCGGGCCCCGGTCACGCGCCGGTTCAGCAGGGTTTTCGGGGCCCGGTAGATGGTTTTCACGTTGCTATCCTTGGGCTGGCGTAGCAGGTCCACCAACTGGCCGGTGGCCTTGCGCACATTACCGAGACCGTCCATGGCCCCGGCCTTCGCCCTCGTGGCCTTGGCTTTCGCTGGCTTGTTCGCGTCCCACTCCCCGGACCAGGGTGCCGGCAGGCGTTCATCCGCAGAGGTGGCCATGCGCGACTGCATCAGGTACATGCCGGCCACACCGTCGACCATGGAATGATGCATCTTGGTGTACAGGGCAAAGCGATTGCCCTCCAGACCCTCGATCAGGTAGCTCTCCCACAGCGGACGGCTGGGGTCCAGTCGCTGGGCATGCAGCCGCGACACCAGCGCCAGCAGCTCCCGGACCCGGCCAGGCCGGGGCAACGCCGAGTGGCGCACGTGGTAATCAATATCGAAATTCCGGTCTTCCACCCAGGCGGCATCCATATGCAGCGGCAGGTGTGACTGGATCTTCTGGTTGAAGGGCCGGCAGATGCCGTCCACCTCCACCAGATAGCGATAGACACTTTCCATATAATCCGAGGGCGCATCCTCAGGCAGGGCAAACAGCGCCAACCCGCCCACATGCATGGGCGTTTCCCGGGTTTCCATCATCAGCCAGCCGGAATCCATGATGGATAATTTTTTCGCCATCCCGATCTCCTTGTTGTTATTCACCACAGGCAGTGTTGCCCCTGCCAGGGCGTAGTGCCCATAGCCAGATCATCCATATTTACGACAAAACAGCATGACCAGATTCGTTTCTTTTGGTTATTGCACTCACCCTCCCCTGTCTTGACCGGCAACGCAACGGGAACGCTGGACAAAAAAACCGGCTCTGCTACTCTCAAGACATGAACACGATTCGAACTTTTTGGGCAGGTATCCATGACAACCTGCCCCACCTCTCCTGCACCGCCCGCGCTTTCGCACTGGCGGCGGGTACGCCTGCCTTTCTTTCCTGACGCCGAACGCCTGACAACATGACCGGGGGTTCGGCGCCCTCGGCAACCTCCCCCCTATTTGTCAGGAGAAACCCATGAATACATTACCCCCGATTACTGTCAGCACCGTGGATTGCGACCGACTTTTTGCCTTGCTGGACACCTTCAAAGGCGACTCGGACCAGATCGATTTCCTCTACCGGGAACTGGAGCGGGCTCATATCCTTGAGCCCCAAGCCATGCCCGCGGACGTTGTCAGCCTGGGCTCCCGTGTGCGCTTTCGCAATGAAGCCAGTGGCAAGGAACATGAACGCGTACTGACCTTGCCCCATGACACCGGACGCAACGCCGATGCCATTTCCGTGCTGACACCGGCCGGTGCGGCCCTGCTGGGACTAAGAGTCGGCGACCACATTCAGTGGCCGCATCAGGGGCACTCCCTGCGATTGCAGCTGCTGGCAACACACCGGGCATAACACCGGATTCGCCGAAGATTGTTTGCTACTCTCTGAAACTGATTCACTCCTACAACAACACAAGGACCGATCATGAAGATGGAAACCCTTGCCGTGCGTGCCGGCTTTCAGGTGGACCCCACGACCAAGGCCGTCGTGACACCGATTTACCAGACCACGTCCTATGCGTTCGACAATACCCAGCATGGGGCGGACCTGTTTGATCTGAAAGTGCCCGGGAATATTTATACCCGCATCATGAATCCCACCAATGCGGTGCTGGAAGAACGGGTAGCCGCCATGGAAGGGGGCGTGGGCGCCCTGGCCGTGGCCTCTGGCATGGCGGCCATCGAATATGCGCTGGAAACCATTACGGAAGTGGGCGACAACATCGTCACCACCAGCAAGCTCTATGGTGGCACCTATAACTTTTTTGCTCACAGCCTGCCGCGCCGTGGCATCGAGGCCCGTTTCGTCAGCCACGATGATTTTGATGCCCTGGCTGCTGCCATTGATGACAAGACCAAAGCTGTCTTCTGTGAGTCCGTGGGCAACCCGGCCGGCAACATCGTTGATATTGCTCGACTGGCTGACGTCGCCCACCAGGCCGGTGTGCCGCTTATCGTCGACAATACCGTAGCCACTCCCTATCTATGGCGGCCCATCGAGCACGGAGCCGATATCGTGGTCCACTCATTGACCAAATACATGGGCGGGCACGGCAACTCCGTGGCCGGGGTGATTGTGGACTCCGGGAAATTCCCCTGGACTGAACACAAGGAGCGCTTTCGGGTACTCAATGAACCGGACCCCTCCTATCACGGTGTGATCTACACCGAAGCACTGGGTGAAGCCGCCTTCATCGGTCGCGCGCGGGTGGCGCCGCTGCGCAACACCGGTGCGGCCCTGAGCCCCATGAATACCTTTCTGGTCCTGCAGGGCATTGAAACTCTACCGCTGCGCATGGACCGCCACTGTGAAAACGCCCAGAAGGTGGCCGAATTCCTGCGCGACCACCCGCAGGTGAACTGGGTGAACTACGCAGGCCTGCCGGAAAGCCCGGACAATGCGCTGGCGCAAAAGTACATGAACGGACGCGCATCCGGCATTCTCAGCTTCGGCATTGAAGGCGGCCAGGAAGCCGGCGCCAAATTCATTGACGCCCTGCAACTGATCCTGCGACTGGTGAATATCGGCGACGCTCGCTCCCTGGCCTGCCACCCGGCGTCCACCACCCACCGTCAGCTCGATGACAAGGAACTGGCCAACGCCGGCGTCAGCCGTGAAATGGTGCGCCTGTCCATCGGCATCGAACACATTGACGATATCCTGGCAGACATCAGCCAGGCCCTGGACGCCGCACGCTAAAGCGGGGGAAAGGTAAGCAATTTCTCAGAACACCGTTGGAGCTTTGCTCGCAAAGCGAAGCGTTTGAAGCAAAGTAACTCCTCTTCGCTTTGCGAGCAAAGCTCCAACGGCATACATATCAGCTTTACCCCCCCCCCGACGATCGGGCCAATGTCTACAATAGAAGATCGTCGCCAATCGGGTGATACACCAGCGCACTGTCGATCAGGGAACGCGCCGTCAGTGATTCCACCCCATAGACCTCTGTTCGCACACCGGGGTCTATATTGATGCGCTCCAGCAACACATCAAAGTCACCATCACCGGATAACAACACCACGGTATCCACCTGCGGCGCCAGGGTCATCACATCCACGGCGATGCCCACATCCCAGTCGCCCTTGCTGGAACCGTCACTGCGTTGAATGTACGGCTTGAGCTTCACCGTGAAGCCGATGTGCTTCAGCGCATCCTGGAATTTCGTCTGCCCGTCGTCACCGCGATGGGTGGCATAGGCAATGGCGTGGACAATTTCGCCACGCTCACTCAGTTGTTGCCACAGGGCGCGATAATTGAACTGACGACCATAGGCCTGGCGGGTGGTGTAATAGATATTCTGAACATCGGCGAATACCGCGATGCGGGACATAGGCACTTTCCGGGTTAAAGCGGGTCATGGATGCTGCATCGAACGGACAGAGCATACAAGGCACCGGACGGCGCGGGCCAGGCACGCTACTGCGTCTGGTCTGTCGGCAGCACCAGGACCAGGGCATGCATGTCGGCCAGCCGTGCATCATCGGCCCCCTGCAGCTTGTTGTACTGGATGATGGAGCGCAGGGACGTCACATAGTCCTGACCCCGTTCGGAATACTTGTCGAGTGTGCCGGCGGCCTCCAAGCCGGTCAGCGGCTTTTCCTGCTTGCGCTTGCTGGCCCGCAAGTCCCGGAAGGACGCATAGGCCCGATGGCTGTTCAGGTTCAGGGCATGGGCCTGTACCGACTGCAAGGGCGCATCGAAGGCGGCGATTTTGTAATCCCCCATGCCCCCGCGCTGGCTTTCCGGCGTAATGCCCTTGCCGCCCCAGGTCCACTGGCCAAACAACGCATTACCCGCAAAGGCAAAACGCGACGTTCCCCAGCCACTCTCTTCAGCGGCCTGGGCGAGAATCAGCGATGGCGGGATCACATCCACCCGGCGCAGCAGCGGCGAAATCAGTGCCGCAGCGTCCCCGGCGTCTGCATCGACCCGGTACTGAGCGGCCAGTTGCCGTAGCCAGCCTTGCTCTTCGTCTGACAGCGATGTCGCTTTTTGCAAGGCTAACAGCCGGCGGCGATCCTCCCGGATCAGCTCGTTGCTGCGCAGCACCAGCGGCCCCACCGCGCGAAAGAACAGGCGCTTTTTCAGCGGTACACCAACCGCCTGGCTGACGCCCTTGCCCCACTGCTCCGGCACCGTGGCCAGATACACTCTGGGCACATGGCGATCCCCGGCCATCCAGCGCTTGTCGGTATAGTGCAACTGTTCGAACAGGTCCAATACCGCATGGTAGTCATCCATCACCACCACACTGACAGCCGACTCTCCACCTGTAGCAGCGGCATACTTCCCGGCCTGGGCAAGGCCGACCAACAGCAGACACAGCCCTGCGGTAAAAAACGCTCTCAACATAATTCGTCCCTGGTTACGGTGTGGTGCCTGATTGCCATCCTTTAGTCACCGGTCGCCGGCGTCAAGAAGCCGTTCAAGTTGGTTCTTGCGTCCGCCCAATATCGTCCTTTATTGGATTTGATGTGTTCTGCCGTGCTCCCAGCCTGAAGGAATGTGGTTACGCGCGACAGCAATGTCGGCGGCCGACATTGTAATGATATCCATTCCCATTTAGAATTCGTGCTCGTTATTTGCTCACAGACACACTGGGGTCGGGGTTATGTCCGGGGTTACACAGCAATCCCTGTCAGTGGAAACGCTGTACAGCGAACATCACGGCTGGCTGTATCAAGTGCTGCGCCGGCGGCTGGGCAATACTGACGACGCGGCAGATCTGGCCCACGATGCCTTTATTCGTCTGCTCACCAAACCGCGCCACCTCAGCCAGCACACTGCTCGCGCCTACCTGAGCCGCATGGCCCGTGGTCTCTGCGTGGACCTGTGGCGACGCCGGGAAATCGAACAGGCCTGGCTGGATACCCTGGCCCACCAGCCGGACCAGGAGGCCCCCTCCGCCGAACAGCAAACCGCCGCCATCGAAGCACTGATTGAGGTGGATGCCATGCTGCGTCGCTTACCAGAACCGGTGGCCGATGCCTTCCTGCAATCCATGGTTCACGGCCTCACCGGGCGTGAAATTGCCCAGCGGCTGAATGTCTCCGAACGCACCGTGCGCAACTATCTATCGAAAGCCATGCTGGCCTGCCTGCGCCTGCAGGCAAGACTGGAAGGCGAGACTTTCACCGCAACCGCAAGCGGAGAAACCGATGGGCGCCCCTGACCAGATCGACCACCAGGTTCTCAGTGATGCCGCGGACTGGTTCGCCCTGCTCCGCTCGGGAGACGCCGGCCCGCAGGACAACCAACGCTGGCAGCAGTGGCTCACACAAGACCCGGATCACCTGTTGGGCTGGCAACTGGTGGAGCGCATTGAGCAACAGTTCATGGCCGCCACCGGCGATCATCCCGAACACACCGAAGCCACCCTCCAGCAAGCCCGTCACAACCGCCTGCAGCGCCGAGGCATGCTCAAGGGCATGGGCGCGGCGCTGGCTACCGCCGGACTGGGCTGGTTCAGTTGGGAGCAGACGCCACTGCCACAGGTCGCCGCCAGCTGGGGAGCCGATCTGCAAACGGGCACTGGCGAAATACGGCAATGGACTCTGGCCGATGGTTCACAGCTCTGGCTCAATACGGCTTCTGCGGTGAATACCGTAATGGAAGGCCCGATACGCCAGATTCAGCTGATCCGCGGGGAAGTGCTGATCCAGACCGGAAACGATCCACGTCCGCTGGTGGTCTTCACCCCTCAGGGCGAGCTGCGCCCCTTGGGTACCCGCTTCTCGGTTCGCCGCGATGCGCATGAGACCTTCCTGGCGGTGTACGAAGGTGCCGTGGAGGTTACCACCCGGCATCAGCAACATCGTGTTATCGAGCGTCTCCAGCAAACCCGTTTCAGTGACCATCGCATTGCGCCAACAGCGCCCACTCGCGTAACGAGGCAGGCATGGCACCGCAAGCGTTTTATCGCCGAAGACATTCGCCTGGCCGATCTCATCAAGGCACTGGGCCAGTATCAGCATGGGTACATCCAGCTGTCTCCCCAGATTGCCGATCTGCGGGTGTTCGGTGGCTTCCCTCTGGACAACCCTGACCAAGCCTTGAGCATGCTGGAAAAGGCGCTGCCCATCCGCATTAACCAGCCCCTGCCCTGGTGGACCCGCATCGAACCGGCAGCATCACGCTGATCCAGGGATTGGCCTTCAGGCGATCCCGCTTGCCCCTTTAACAAGGGGCCTCAGAAAAAAGCAAATCATTTCAAAAAATTTTTCCGCTTTTGGTTCCGCAATTCGATTAGTCAGTAAACCCCAGCCACAGGGACGCTGGATTGGGGGCATTCATACTGACTGAGGAGATACTGTGAAACGCTTTCAACGCACTCCCGGCGCCACGCGTGCCCTGACACTGATCCTGGCCATGGGCCTGAGCCTACCACTGGCCTTGCCCCTCACTGCCCATGCCGAAGCGTCCACCAGCCAACAGCAATACAATATACCTGCCGGACCGCTGAACACCGTGCTCACCCGTTTCTCCAGCGCCTCTGGCGTACTGGTCGCCGGCGACCTGCAACTGGCCGCGGGCAAACAGAGCCCTGGCCTCCAGGGCAGCTATGATGCCGAAGAAGGCCTGACTCGCATTCTCTCAGGCACCGGTCTCACCGCCACTCGCCAGCCTGACGGCTCTTTTTCCCTGAGTGGTGCAGACAACAATGCCAGCAACACACTTGACCCGGTCACTGTCAGCGTCAGCCAGCGCAGTGCGCAAAATACAGTGGACTACGATTTCACCGACATCACCCGACTGCAGCCCCAGGACAGCAAGGATCTGTTCAAGAATGAGGCATCTATTTCCGTTGGCGGCTCTATCCCGGTGAACGAAAAAATCTATGTCCGTGGCGTGGAAGAAACCGCCATGGTGGTCACCGTGGATGGCGCCCGCCAGAACAACAAGGTGTTCCACCACAACGCCACCACCCTGATTGATCCGTCCCTGTTCAAATCCGCCAGCGCTTCAGCCGGTGTCGCTGCCGCCGATGACGGCCCCGGCGCTCTGGGTGGCTCTTTGAAATTTGAAACCGTGGATGTGGCCGATATGCTTGACCCGGGGGATAACCTGGGTGGCTTCCTGCATGGGCGTTACGCCTCCAATGGCGATGCTGTCACCACTGCCGGCTCCCTGTTTGGTCGCAGCAATGGCTTTGAGGCCCTTGGCTATGTGAAACAGGTGGAAGGCAACCATTACGAAGATGCCAACGGTGACAACGTCCCCTATACCGAACCCGGCCTGATCAGTGGCCTGGCCAAACTGGCCTACGAGGATATCGACACCGGTCGCATTGAACTGAGCCACGAAGTGGTCAACGATGACTCCGAGCGCCCCTACCGCGCCAACTTTTCCGGTCTTACGGCTGGCCGTCCAGTGCCGGACTCTCGCAACTACGACCTGACCCGCCAGAACACGGTATTGGGTTACAGCCGGCTGACAGGCAGTGGCATGTGGAACCCGGAAGTGACCATTGCCAATAACGAAACTGAACTGAAAACCACGGAAAATCCGCTGGCAGCCCCAACCACCACGGTGGTTTATACCGGGATTACCGAAAGCACCTCTGCCTCGGCAAAAAACACCTTCCATACGGGCTTCGTGGACGTCACCGCCGGACTGGACTACTACGATGACAGCGCCGTATTCAAATACGCCGGCGATCCGGATCTGGAAGAAAGCGCGGAAAACACCGGCGCCTTCGTACAGTTCCGCCAGACCCTGTTCCAGCGCCTGGACCTGTCCTACGGCCTGCGTTACGACCAGCAGGACTTCACTGGCACCGACGATTCCAGGCACGACGATGAAGGCGCCAGCTCCAATGTATTCGCTGAATTTCATCTCAACGACCACTTCGCCATCAATGCCGGCTATGCCGATGTCTGGGGTGGCACCGCGCTGGCAGAAAACTTCATCCTTAACGGCGCCTGGGTCTACAACGACATGAAACCCGTCAAGGCCCATAACCATACCGTGGGCTTCAAGGCCAACTGGAACGGTTTCTTTGCCGAAGCCAACCAGTTCGAAACCGGCCTGCGTGATGCACGAGTTCCCACCTGGGGTGGCGGCCCGGATCTGTATTCCGACTTTGACATCGACGGCTTCGACGCCACCGTTGGCTACCGCGCCAGCCTGGGCCGACTGGCTGTGACCTACGCCGACATCGAATCAGAAATGAACGATGAACTGGCCACCTCCTACGATGGCAACTACTTCACCGTTCCCCTGGGCGAGCAGGTAGCCATCAATGGCGAGCTGTACTGGCCCAACACCCAGTGGGCACTGGGGCTGACCACAGAAATCGCCCTGGAAAATGACGACCTGGAATCCGAAGGGCTGGGGCAAAAGCAGGACGGCTACACCGTGGTGGATGTGTACGTGAACTACAGCCCCATCGAGGCCCTGTCCCTGCGCCTGTCAGTGGACAACCTCAACAACGAGGAATACACCGAACGTGCCAGCTACGGCCAGGAATTCCCCACCGTGGAACCCCTGCTGGAACCCGGCCGCTCCATCAACATGGACGTGCGGTACAACTTCTGATCAGAGAACGGCTAACGTAAAAAAATGAGAAACGGTTTCACCTTCTGCCCTTCTCATTCGTCCTGAATATACGAGGGCAGAAAAAGAGCGCCGCAAGCCCTCCGGCAAGCTCCTTCCCATACTATGCCTCGTCCTCGGTCGGGGCGTTTTTTGTTATTGGGAAGCACAAACACGTACACAGACTGGCGACAGTCTCACAATGACAATGGATGGCCCGGCATAAAATGAAAGAAGGTTTCCGACAAAGCATGGCCTGGCTCCACACCTGGACCGGACTGGTGGTGGGCTGGATGCTGTTCTTCATGTTTGTCACCGGCACCGCCGGGTACTTCCACTACGAAATCACACGCTGGATGGAACCGGAACGACCGCTGGTGGCCACACAGCCCGCAGCGGACCGTACCGAACTGATCTCCCTGGGCCTGACACGGCTGGAAGCGCGCGCGCCCCAGGCCGCATACTGGGAAATCGTCCTCCCCCATGATTCCCCCGCCACCCGCCTCTGGCAGGATTTCGAAATCCGCTGGGAAGACCTGCCCGAACCCGGTCACGATCACGGTGCCCGCGGTAACGAAATCCTGGACCCAGTCACCGGCGCCCCACTGGAAAAGGGCGCCGTACGTGACACCGGCGGCGGCGAACTGCTATACGAAATGCACTACCGTCTACACTACATGGACTTGCTGCTGGCCTATTATCTGGTGGGCATCTGCACCCTGCTGATGTTCATCGCCATCATCACCGGGGTGATAACCCACAAGAAGATCTTCAAGGATTTCTTCACCTTCCGGCCCGGCAAGGGGCAACGCAGCTGGCTGGATGCCCACAACGTGATCAGCGTGATGGCGCTGCCCTTCTTCATCATGATCACCTACAGCGGCCTGGTGTTCTTCGATACCACCTACATGCCCGCCGGCATGGCCGCGATATATGGTTCCGACCGGGAAAGCCGCGACCGCTACTTCGACGATCTGTACGCAGAAAACCACGATCACCAAGCAGCCAGTCGCCCGGATGCCCCACTGGCCCCGATGCTGGCCAGCGCCGATCAGGCCTGGGGCGACCATCAAGTCCAATCTGTTTTCATCCAGCACGAGACCGGCAAGGCCCCCCGCGTGGAAATCCGGCGCATCGATCTTGACCAGCTACGCTGGTATGACTGGGAAAAAAAGGTCTTCAACGCCAACACTGGCGAGGCCATGGCCAGCGGCCCCTACGGCACACCCACCTCCCAAACCCGGCAGATCATCACCGCTCTCCATGAAGGCCGCTTTGCCGGCCCCTGGCTGCGCTGGCTGTACTTTGCCGCCGGCCTGCTGGGCTGCGCCATGATCGCCACCGGACTGGTGCTGTGGACCGTGAAACGTCGCAAACATCAGACACTGCCCGGCACGGACAGCATTAACATGCGCCTCATCGAAGCTCTCAACGTGGCCACCATTGCCGGCCTGCCGCTCGGGGTCGCGGGCTACTTCTGGGCCAACCGCCTGCTGCCGGTGGACATTGCCGACCGCGCTAACTGGGAAGCCAATGTGCTGTTCCTGTTGTGGGGGGAAGCCTTCCTTTACGCCTGCTTCCGGGACATCCGCAAAGCCTGGGTGGAAATCCTGTGGCTGGCAGCAGCGGCCTTCGCGCTAATCCCGCTGCTCAACCTGCTCACCACCGACAAGCACCTGGGCGCTTCCCTCCCCGCCGGGGAGTGGGTATTGGCCGGCTTTGACCTGACCATGCTGGGCTTGGGCGCCGCCTTTGCCTGGATGGGCATCAAGGTTAGGCGGCGCTGGCTCGCGCACGAGAACCCGGGGAAACCTGCCCGCACTGCTACCAGCCTGGAGGAACCGGTATGACGTCTCTGCTCAACCGTTTCTGCAGTGACAGCGCCCGTTACCGGTGGGCGGTATTCTCCCGGGTAACCGCCGCCTTTGTCGGTGGCTATGTGCTGTCATCGCTAATTCTGCTATTGCTGTCCCTGACCTTGCCCCTGCCACAGGCAGAAGCGATTGCCGCCAGCACCATGCTGGGGTTTATCCTCTATACGCTGATCATCATCTGGGCCTTCAGCATAAAACGACTAAGCACTGTCTGGCTGGGCCTGCTGATCAGCAGTCTGGTGTGTGCTCCGCTGGTCTGGTGGCTAATGCCGGGAGGCGGCGCATGACCGGTCTACATCTATTGCTACTGCTGATTACCTTTGCTGGCTTTACCTGCCTGGCGCTGGCCATGCCCCGGCACAGCAAACATCTGTTGCAACGCTCTCTTTCACCGCAGGCCACCTGTCTTGCCAAGATCACGGGCTGGGCCCTGCTTGGTGTCGCACTGATCCTTGCCGCGATGCAATGGCGTTTCAGCATTGGCTCTGTCACCTGGTTCGGCTGGCTGTCCCTGGCCGGTGTCGCCCTGGTCTTTGCCCTGCCTCGCTGGCCTTGGCAACCGGTCAAACCCCAGCGCCCGGCGCAAAAAAACGCCGCCGGTAAAAAGCGCATTCCACTAACCGCCGAACCGGCACCGGCCAGCCCGGCGAAAATCGTCGTGGCCATGGCCGTAATTGCCCTGCCGCTCACCGTGTTCGCCTGGCAACTGGCTTGCACAGGCCAGAAGCCGCTGCCGCGCGACGATGCTCTGGCCAGCCAAATCGGTCCCTGGACCTTCGTGATCGCGGAAAAAGAGCAGCAGGCCCCGGAAATTCTTGCTTTGGATGTGCCCCTGAAACAGTTCGTAATCCGCTTCTGCGAGCGCTGCCAAGGTGAGATTCGCCAAGCCTTTCTCAAGGTACGCGAGCCGCGCAGCACTACCACCGCTGGCAATGCCTTCTTTGGTCGCGGTGAAGAAAAGACCGTACAGATCGCCATCCCTGTGGCCGCTACCCTGGCCGATGGCCTGTGGCTCACCGTGGAAGGTAACGACGGCTCTTTTCACCATCAGCCACTATCCATCGAACGTCTGTCCCCAAGCCTGGCCAACTTTATCAAGGAGCGACTATGAAATTCGTCCCGCGGTTTTCCGCCCTGATTATCACCTTGCTGCTGTGCGGTCCGGCAATCGCGCACACCCCGGTATGCTACTGTGAACTCACGGGCACAGATATCACCTGCACCGGCCAATTCCATGACGGCAGCGCCGCCAGCGGCGTCGCCATGACCCTCCTTGATTATGACAACAATGTTCTCCAACACAGTAAGCTGGATGAGCATTCCCAATTTCAATTCCCTCAACCGAAGCGGCCGTTCTATATCATCATGGATGCAGGGCCAGGAGAGATGTTCGAAATAGACTGGAAAGACATAAAAGGCCTTACACCGCTTAGCTACCCTTAATTTGTACAGTTCACTTCGCACACAGCTATAATCCCTTCAATAGCAGCTGTTCTGTGCCGAGCGCTGGTTCGCTCGATAAACCCTTGGCACTGCCCCTACCCCATGATTCCTTCCCCCATTCCCTATATCATCCTCCCTTTGATTTCTGTCACTGATACCCCCGGAGGAAGCGTGAGCGCGGACCTGAGCCAACATACGCCGATGATGCACAGGTGTGTTTAGCTTTATTTTAAAGCGCCAGGGAATAGCCCTCTTTATTTGTCACACAAAAACCTACACTCAGAGAGAGGATTTTGGCGGATGCAGATGGACTGATGTGGACATAAGAGAGGCCCGCCGCACACAGCGGCAGATGGACTAGAGAGTAGCAAGCAAGACCAGATATCAGGCCAAGCTCCACCCAAAAGTCTATAATTCACAAACCCAGAGTGAATTTCATTCAAAGCAAAATTCACATCAATTAGCCCATGATGCTCAGAATTCGCTAAGTCCTCTCATTTCATTCCCTCCTCCCAGCGTTATTGCGCACATGAGA
>JAKSCQ010000215.1 GCA_022360555.1 Pseudomonadales bacterium | reverse complement strand
CTCTTGGCATCAATGGCCTGGGCCAACACCTTGATAAAGGCATCCAGCAATTCCTTCATCTCCTGCACCTGGCTCAGGTTGCTCAGGGCAATACCCGCATAGGTCAGCAGGGACTGGAAAATCAGGTCGCTGTGTTCCCCCAGCCGGCTCAGCTTGCGGGGAACCGGCTTGTGGTAGGCGAGCTGCAGCACGCCAATCACCGCGCCTTCATGATTGCGCAGGGGCCACAGGCGCACACCCTGGGCCTGGGGGGCCAGGGTATTCAGCCAGTGCCGGTCCGCCGCTTCCAGGTGGGCGTCCTGCAACTGGACGGTCAGAGCCTCGCCCCGGGCAAAGCAGCGCTCGGCGAGGCCCTGCTGGCCGTCCAGGGTGCAGAACAGGGCCGACTCCTCGTGCAGGGCGGCATCACCGGCCCGGCGGCTGAGGCAGACCAACCCGGGCTCCGGTTTGCTCTCGGCATACAGCCACACCCAGCCGGTATCGGCATGGCACAGGTAAAGGGCTTCGTCGAGCAGCACATGCAGCAGCCGCGGCACATCGCGCTGTTCGCTCAGATGCTGGGCCACCTGCAGCAGCCGTGGCAGCAGCGCTTCATCGGTCACCGGCGGTGTACCAGGCAGGGAAGAGGTCATGAGCAGTCCGGGCTCCCGTTTTATCGTCCGTAACACTGGCCTCAAGCATAGGCCGGGCCGCGAACGCAGGCAAAGCGACCCGCCATACGTCGAATTCTTTGCTATCAGCGGCAGAAACACCCCCGGCAGGTTGAAGCCGGGGGCCCGATTGCCTACCATCTGCCGGTTCTGAGCCAATCACCTGGATCCCTTGTCACCCATGAGTGTGAGCTATCAACTGCCCGATGGGGCAACCATGGAGTTTGATCAGCCGGCCTCCGCCCTGGATATCGCCGGCCGTATCAGCAAAAAACTCGCCAAACAGGCCCTGGCCGCCAAAGCCAACGGCAACCTTATTGACGTCTATCTGCCCATCGACGATGGCGCCACGGTGGAAATCATTACCCGGGACACCGACGATGCCCTTGATCTGATTCGCCACGACGCCGCCCACGTGATGGCCGAAGCCGTGCAGGAACTGTTTCCCGGCACCCAGGTGACGATTGGCCCGACCATCGAGAACGGCTTTTACTATGACTTCTATCGCGAAGAGTCGTTCACCCCGGAGGACCTCAAGGCCATCGAAAAGCGCATGATGGAGATCGTGCGCCGCAACGAGGACATCCGCCGGGAAGTGTGGGATCGCGACGAAGCCATCCAGTTCTTCCTCAAGGAAGGCGAGGAGTTCAAGGCCGAGATCATCCGCGACCTGCCCGCCGACCAGGAAGTGAGCCTCTACCGCCAGGGCGATTTCATCGACCTGTGCCGCGGCCCGCACCTGCCCAGTACCAGCAAGCTGGGGGACGGCTTCAAACTGATGAAGGTGGCCGGCGCCTACTGGCGTGGCGATTCGAACAATGCGCAGTTGCAGCGCATTTACGGCACCGCCTGGGCCGATAAGAAACAGCTCAAAGCCTACCTTGAGATGCTCGAGGAAGCCGAG
>JAKSCQ010000240.1 GCA_022360555.1 Pseudomonadales bacterium | reverse complement strand
GCTTCCAGAATCTTGTCCAGATCACCGCCCGGATCCACGATGGCCACCTTGTCGGTGGTTTCGCATTTCAGGAAGGAACAGTTCTGCTGGAACTGGGTGACCGGAAGAATGGCGTATTTCATGGCTGTCCGTCGGTGTCTTTCAGAAGGTGACTGTGCCAGCAGTATAGCGGTTCGCCTCGTGGCCCTGCATGTCCCGGCAAGTAAAACTTGGGCTCATTATGGTTTCCAGGTGCTTCCGGTTCTCCGCGTGTTGCGTGTGGCGTGAAGCGTGATGCGGCCGCGAAGCGGCAAAATAATTGCAAATTCAGCCCGCAGAGGGGTTGGCGGTTGCCCGGGCGGTGCTATTTTAAAGTTCTTCATTACTACACCTAAGGAAGGAACGATGGACATGGAGCAAATCCAGCCTTATCTGGACAAGGCAATAGAACTGGGCATGACCTACCTGCCCAAGGTGGTGCTGGCGATCATTACCCTGATTGTCGGTTTCTGGATCATCAAGCGCATCGGCAAGGGGTTGGGGAAGGTGTTGGGCCACCAGGCCATCGATACCTCATTGCAGAAATTCCTCACCAGCCTGGTGGATGTGCTGCTGAAGATCCTGCTGCTGGTGGCGGTGGCCGGGATGGTGGGCATCGAAACCACGTCCTTCATTGCCATGCTCGGTGCCATTGGCCTGGCGGTGGGGCTGGCCCTGCAGGGCAGCCTGGGCAACCTGGCGGGCGGGGTGTTGATCCTGTTCTTCAAGCCTTATCGCGTGGGGGACATTATCGAGGCACAGGGTCACATGGGCCGGGTGCATGATATCCAGATCTTCACCACCATCCTGATTACCTATGACAACCAGCGCATCGTGATCCCCAACGGGCTCATGTCCAACGGCTGTATCAAGAATATCTTCTGTGAGCCGCAGCGGCGGGTGGATATCGAGTTTGGTATCAGCTACGGCGACAGCATCGAGGAGGCGCGGGCGGCCATTCAGTCGGTGATCGACAGTGACGACCGGATCCTCAGCGATGACCCGTTCGCACCCAATATCTTTGTTTCCGCCCACGCCGACAGCAGCATCAACATGCTGACCCGGGTATGGGTGAATTCGGAAGATTACTGGCCGGTGTACTTTGGCCTGTTCGAGCAGGTGAAATACGCCTTCGACAAGGCCGGCATCACCATTCCGTTCCCGCAGCGGGATGTGCATTTGTTCCAGCAATCATAGAATCAGCTACAAGCTACAAGCTACAAGCTACAAGCTACAACGCGAGCCAGGTTTTCTGGTTTTATAAGCCATGAGGCCGCGCCCGAATTTCGGGCGCGGCCTCATGCGTTTCAGTGATTAATGAAATTCTCCGCGTTGAAACTTGCGACTTGAAACTTGCAGCTCTTATCGCTTTTCAATCGTCACCGGCAAACCATCCTTGGGCATGATCAACGGCACCTGCTGGGTAGGTACCTCGTAACCGGGTTTTACGCTGACCCGGTAACGCTGCAGGAAGTGGAACAGGAAGATCTTGCTCTGCAGCTCGGCAAAGTTCAGCCCCAGGCATTTGTGGTGGCCGCCGCCGAAGGGCAGCCACTGGTAGAAGTGCTGCTTGTGCTCGGCCCGATCGTCGCTGAAGCGCGCCGGGTCGAAGGTGTGCGGGTGGCTCCAGTAGTCTTCCATGTAGTGGGTAAACAGCGGCGAGATATTCACCAGGGTGTTCTTCGGCAGGGTGTAGCCCTGGTATTCCACATCGCGCACGGTGCGGCGGGGGAAGGTGGTCAGCGGTGGGCGCATGCGCAGGGTTTCGCGGAACACCCAGCCGGTCTTTTCCAGCTTGCCCAGGTCGTCGTAGTCCAGGGTGGCTTTGCCCAGGCCCTGCATTTCCTCTGCCAGCATGTCCTGCCATTCCGGGTGTTTGGCCAGCATGTAGATGATGGAACACAGGGTGCTGGTGGTGGTGTCGTGAGCAGCGAACAACAGGAAGATCATGTGATTCATCACGTCCCGGTCGGTGAGGCCGCCTTCCTCGTCGGCGGCCTTGCACAGCTCACTGAAGAAATCCGGGGTGTCGCTGTTGCGTTTTTCGGGAATCAGCCCGGTGACGAAGTCTTCCAGGTAGCGACGCCCCTTCATGCCCCGGTGCCAGAGCAGGCCGGGAATGGGGAGGCGCACCACAGCCAGTGATGCCTCGGTGGTGTCGATAAAGGACTGGTTGACCTTGTCCGCTTCCGGGCCCATTTCCAGGCCGAAAAAGATCTGGGCGCCCACGTCCAGCAACAGCGCTTTGATATGGTCGAGAAAATGCAGCGGCTCGCCGGTGTTCCAGGAAGGGAGCTGGCTGTCGATGTGATGGCTCATGCGCCCCAGGTAACTGGCCAGGGCCGGCTTCTTGAATGCCTGTTGCATGATGCGGCGGTGGAATTTGTGGTCGGCAAAATCGCGCAGCATCAATCCGTCGGTAAACAGTTTTTCCAGGATCGGGTTCCAGGCCGCACGGCTGGAAAACGCATGCTCCGGGTCCTTGAGCACAAACTCGTTGGCTTCCGGGCCCAGCAGGGTGACGCCGCGCTGGAACAGGACCGAGCCCTTGAACACCAGGCCGTACTGTCTGGCCTGGGTGGTGACCAGGCTGTGGTAGTCCTTCAGGAAGGGCACCGTATCGCCAAGCAGGGGCCAGCCGTAATTACCGGGAATGTCCCTGAGCTTGCGCTGGGGCATCCGGGGCAGCAGTGCCGCCTCTTGTTGGGCAGTTTCCATGCGACTCATATCCGGTCTCCTGATAAACACTTTGTATATCATGAATCTACTTGGCGGCAACCGTGTGGAACAGGGGGCTGTCGGCAACGGTCAATCCGTGCTGTTCTGCCCAGCCGGTCGGTGAGTGGCCGTGTTAGTATCGGCACCATCAGAAGGAGAAAATCTATGTCCAAGCCCGCGGCAGCGTTCGAGCCACTGGCCGTGGCGGTGCTTACCGTCAGTGATACCCGTACCCCTGATAACGACACCTCCGGCGACCTGCTGGCAAGCCGGCTGGAAGAGGCGGGTCATACCCTGGCCGCCCGGCAGATCGTGAAAGACGACATTTACCAGTTGCGCAAGGTAGTGTCCGACTGGATTGCCGATGAAACGATCCAGGTGATTCTGACCACCGGGGGCACCGGGTTTTCCGGACGCGACTCCACCCCGGAGGCCCTGAGTGTACTGTTCGACAAGCACATCGAAGGCTTCGGTGAATTGTTTCGTCAGGTCAGCGTGGAAGACATCGGCTCGTCCACCATCCAGTCCCGTTGTCTGGCCGGGCTGGCCAACCGCACGGCGATTTTCTGCCTGCCCGGTTCCAACAATGCCTGTGCCACGGGCTGGGACCGGATCATCCGTGACCAGCTCGATGCCCGTTACCGGCCCTGCAACTTCGTGGCCCAGGTACGTCGCTAATCAAGGAAGAGAGCAGCCCATGAGTTTGATGCCGGTGGATGAGGCCCTAGAGCGCTTGCTGGAAAGTGCCGTGCCGTTTCGCACGGTGAACGAGATTGCGCTGGGTGAGGCGCGAGGCCAGTACCTGGCGGAGGCGGTGGTGTCGCGGGTCGATGTTCCGGCCTTCGACAATGCCGCCGTGGATGGGGTGGCGCTGCGCTATGCGGACCTGGGCGAACCCGGCCTGACTTTGCCCATGCCGTTACGCATTGCCGCCGGCGACCCGCCCGGCACCCTGATGCCGGGGCAGGTGGCGCGCATCTTCACCGGGGCCCCGGTGCCGTCCGGTGCCGATACGGTGCTGATGCAGGAAGACTGCGAAATTGCCGGCAACCGGGTGCGTCTGCCAGGCCGTGATACCGTCACCGCCGGGCAGAACATTCGCCCGGCGGGCCAGGACGCGGCACGGGACGACACCGTGATCGGGCACGGACAGCGGCTTACGCCGCAGGCCGCAGGTTTGATTGCCTCGGTGGGTGTGCCCCGCGTTCGTGTGTTTTCGCCGCGCATCCTGGTGCTGACCAGCGGCGACGAACTGCAAGCACCGGACGAAAGTCCGTTGCCGGGAAAAATCTACGACAGCAACGGCCCGCAACTGGAACAGCTTCTTATCCAGAGCGGTTTCCCGAATGTGCAGCGCCAGCACCTGCCCGATGACCCGGCGATTATTCACAACACCCTGACCCGCGCCCTCACCGACCCGCAGCAGCGCCCGGATGTGATCATCTCCACCGGGGGTGTGTCCGTGGGTGAAGAGGACCATTTGCGGGCGGTGTTGGAGCAACAGGGCGAGCTGGATTTCTGGCGCCTGGCCATCAAGCCGGGCAAGCCGTTCACCTATGGCCGGGTGGATGACATCCCTTTCTTCGGTCTGCCCGGTAACCCGTCCGCCGTGCTGGTGTGCTACCTGATGCTGGTATTGCCCACACTGCGCCGCTGTTGTGGCGCCGACAACGTCTTGCCTGAACCTTTTTGTTTGCCGGCGGATTTTTCCGTGAAAAAACCGGGAAAAAGGCAAGAGTATTTACGCGTGCGTTGCGTACCGAAAAACGGGGCGCTGGTGCTGGAAAAACACCCCAACCAGAGTTCCGGCATGCTCAGCTCCGCCGTGTGGGCGGATGGGCTGGCGATGGTACCGGTGGGGGAAACGGTATCGCCGGGCAGTGTGCTGGCATATTGGCCGTTCCAGGTGCTCCTGTAGGAAAGTAGGGTGGATTAGCCTAAGGCGTAATCCACCCAAAAAACGGCAAGCGGTGGATTACGCTTGGAGCTAATCCACCCTACGAAACTCCTGAACCGTTGGAGCCTTGCTGGCAAGGCGAAGGTTGCAGAAGGCACCGGCGTTAACTCAGTCCCTTCGCTTTGCAAGCAAAGCTCCAACGCCATCCTGTGACAAGGGAAGTGTCGGCTGGTGTGTATAATGCCGCCCCCGCAAAAGGAGATAGGCAATGCCCCTGGAGTCCACCCTGCTGGCCCGCGCTGATTCGTGTTGCGAATTGTGCCGTGCCGGCGAAACGCTGGCCGTTTACGCGGTGCCACCGGACGGAGATGGCTCGGCAGCACAGAGCGCCCTGTTGTGCGAAACCTGCCGCTTTCAGATCGACAATCCCGGTAATGAGGATATCAACCACTGGCGTTGTCTGAATGACAGCATGTGGAGCCAGGAGCCAGCGGTGCAGGTATTGGCCTGGCGCATGCTGACACGACTGCGTGCGGAGGGTTGGCCCCAGGACCTGCTGGATATGCTCTATCTGGATGATGAGACACTGGCCTGGGCCCGGGCCACCGGGGAAGGGCAGAGCGACGAAGAACACGTCGAGCACCGTGACAGCAATGGCGCGGTACTGGAAGCGGGCGACACGGTCACCCTGATCAAGGATCTCAACGTCAAGGGGGCCAACTTCACTGCCAAGCGCGGCACGGCGGTGCGTAATATTTCCCTGGTTCAGGACAACCCGGAACAGATCGAAGGGAAAGTGGAAGGCCAGCGCATTGTGATCCTGACGCAGTTTGTGAAGAAGAACGGATGAGCAAGAGTCTGATACTCGGCGGCGTGCGATCCGGCAAAAGTTCTCTGGCAGAGACGTTGGTGGCGGACCAATCCGATCCGGTGGTGTATGTGGCCACGGCCACTGCGGGAGACGGGGAAATGAGCGATCGTATTCGCCGCCATCAATTGCGGCGCCCGTCGCACTGGGGGCTGGTGGAAGAACCGGTGGAGCTGGGCCGCCTGTTGAGCCGCCAGGCCACCCTGTCGCCGCCGCCCTGTGTGCTGATCGACTGCATGAGCCTGTGGGTCAGCAACCTGCTGCACGCCGGCGACACGGTTTTTGTCCGCGAGCGCGACAACTTTCTCGCCGCGCTGGGGCGCTACCCGGGCAATGTGGTGATCGTCAGCAACGAAGTGGGGCTGGGCATTATCGGCATGGATGCCCTGACGCGCCGCTTTGCCGATGAGCTGGGCTGGCTGAACCAGTCGCTGGCGAAAAAGTGTGATCGGGTGGTGTTGTCGGTGGCGGGGATGGCGCAGACGTTGAAGGGAAACAACCTGTTGTAGGAGCTGTCTCTCGGACAGCGATTCAATGGGGGGAGAGCCCGCAAAGGTGGTTCGCTGTCCGAGAGACAGCTCCTACAGTCAAGGTGTGCTACCCGTGCCTCACCAGACAACTCAAGACGCCATGCTCGGTGTGATCAATGCGCACCTGCGAGCGGCAGGCGAAGGGGATGTGGAAGCCCGCCATGGCATGGCTGGGGGAGAGCCCCAACACATGGGCCAGCACCATGCGCATTACGCCGCCGTGACAGACCAGTAATACCCGTTGTCCTTTCAGTGCCTGTTGCCACAGTTGCCAGGCGTCACCAATGCGTTGATGAAAGTCCTGAATGGTTTCGCCGTTTACCGGCGGATGATTTTCCGCGTCCCGCCAGAAGTTGGCCTGGTGGTCGCCGTATTCTGCGGCGACCTGTTCCCGGGTCTTGCCTTCCCAGTCACCGAAACTGATTTCCTTGAAATCGTGGGCCACGGTGAAGGGGATATGGCGTTGCCCGGACAACTCGGCGGCAAATTCCCGGCAGCGCAACAGCGGTGAGGTGAGAATGTGATCCCACTGGTCGTCCGCCTGGATGGCATCGCGCATTTGCTGCCAGCCCAGTTCGCTGAGCGGGTCGTCCTTGTGACCGCGATACATGTGGCCGCCGGCGGGCTCGCCGTGGCGGATCAGATCGAAGAAGGTGGTGGTCATGGTTGTCCTTGTTGCTAAACGCGGCGATTAAGCTCTTTTGTCGCTGGGCGGTGAAACATTCAGTCGCGAGTTATGAGAAGCGAGTTTCGAAAGAAAAAAACTGTTTGGGTTTTCGCAACTCGTTACTGTCTATTGCGAGCTGGCCACGCCGGCATCGGCAAAGGTGGCCATGTGGTTGTGCAGGGCGCAGGCGCTGCGCAATACCGGCACGGCCACGGCGGCGCCGCTGCCTTCGCCCAGACGCATGCCCAGGTCGAGTATCGGTTCGGCATCCAGTGCCTGCAGCAGCCGGGCATGGCCGGGCTCGCGCGACTGATGGGCGAACAGCAGCCAGTCCCTGACCTCCGGCCGCAGTCTGACGGCGGCCAGTGTCGCGCTGGTGACAATAAAACCATCCACCAGTACCGGGATGCCGCGCCGGGCGCTGCCGATGATGGCGCCGGTGAGCGCGGCGATTTCAAAGCCGCCCAACGATGCCAGACATGCCGATGCGTCACGGTCATTGCCGTGGCGCTCCAGGGCTCGCTCAATGACATTCACCTTGTGTGCCACCCCGGCCTTGTCCAGTCCGGTGCCGGGCCCGGCCAGATCCGTCGGCGCGTCGTCGAGCAGGGCGCAGGCCAGGGCGGTGGCGCTGGTGGTATTGCCGATACCCATTTCGCCACCGATAAAAAGTTGTGCCTGTTGCTCCGCCGCCCGTTGGGCGGCCCGGTCGCCAGCGGCCAGCGCCTGGGCAAGCTGATCAGCGGTCATGGCCGGGTCGCAGGCCAGGTTGGCGGTGCCTGGAGCGATGCTGTCATCAATGACGCCGTCAGTGGTTGGCGGCGGGGTGACCGTCCCCAGATTGATGACTTCCAGCCTGGCCCCAAGGGTGTTGGCCATCACGCTGATGGCGGCACCACCGGCCACGAAGTTGGCGATCATCTGCCCGGTCACGGCCTGGGGAAAGGCGGAAATCCCTTCGCCGCAGACGCCATGGTCGGCGGCGAATACCGACATATGAATCCGTTCGGCAGTGGGGGTGTCCGTGTGTTGCAGGGCGGCCAGGGTCACCGCCAGGGCTTCCAGTCGGCCCAGGGAACCGGCCGGTTTGGTGAGTTGTGCCTGCCGGGCCAGTGCAGCTTGCCGGTGGGTGTCGCTGGGCGCGGGGATGGGTTGTTGCCAGGGGGCTGGGTGGTTCACGGAACACTCCCGAAAAGGACAGGGGCCGGAAAGCGGCAAATCCTCTGCCCCTGACCCGGAGCTGTCAAGTCGGCGCTTCTGCCCGTCGTCGGCCTGCAGACCTCCCCATCCCCGTTGGAGCCTTGCTCGCAAGGCGAAGGGTTCATGTCCTTGAGGAGGTCGCCTTGCTCGCAAGGCTTCAACGGAGGGAGTGTGGGTGTGTTCCTGTACACTGCTCCCCCGATTGTGTTGATGGATTGAATGAATGCTGTCGTTTTTCCTGGTGCTGGCCTGCCTGGTGGCGGTGTTGCTGGACCGGTTGCTGGGTGAGCCCCGCCGCTGGCATCCGCTGGCGGGGTTCGGGGCGTTGGCCGGGCGACTGGAGCAGCGCCTTAACGACGGCTCTGTTCTGCGCGGGGCGCTGGCGGTGTTGTTGCTGGTGGCACCGGTGGTAATGGCGACCGTTTTGCTGGTCACGCTGTTGCCGCCCTGGCTGGCGTGGAGTTGTCAGGCGCTGGGGCTGTGGCTGGTGATCGGTGCCCGCAGCCTGGCGGAGCATGGCCGGGCCGTGGTGGTGCCGCTGCGGGCCGGCGATTTGCCTGCTGCCCGTGAGCAGGTGGCCCGCATTGTCAGCCGGGAGGCGGCGGCCCTGGATGACGCGGGTGTGGCCAGGGCGGCCACCGAATCCATGTTGGAGAACGGCGCCGATGCCCTCTTTGCCAGCCTGTTCTGGTTTGCGGTGGCCGGTCTGCCCGGCGCCGTGCTGCACCGTCTGGTCAATACCCTGGATGCCATGTGGGGATATCGCTCCCCGCGGTTCGAACAATTCGGCAAGGCGGCAGCACGACTGGATGATGCACTCAACTGGCTGCCGGCCCGCCTGACAGCGTTGAGCTATGCCCTGTGCGGGCGTTTTGGCCCGGCCATGCAGTGCTGGCACCGGCAGGCGGGTGCCTGTGACAGCCCCAACGCCGGGCCGGTGATGGCCGCCGGCGCCGGGGCGTTGCGGGTGGTGCTGGGCGGCAGGACCGCCTACCCCGATGGCTGGAAAGACAAACCGGAACTGGGTGAAGGTCGGCCCGCCGATGCGGACAGCATCGAGGCGGCCATCCGGCTGGTGCAGCGTGCCACGCTCTTGTGGCTGGTGGTGCTGGCGGGGATGGCGTTATGAGCCCGGAGCATGGTGGGCGCCTGAATCAGGCAGCCAGGCGCTGGGGCATCCCCCGGCAGGACTGGCTGGATCTGTCCACCGGGATCAGCCCCTGGTCGTGGCCGGTGCCTGTTATTCCCGAAGTGGTCTGGCGCCGTCTGCCCGAGGACGACGATGGCCTGGCAACGGTGTGCCGGGAGGCATGGTCCCTGCCGGCGGCGGCCGGTTGCCTGCCGGTACCGGGCAGCCAGGCGGCCCTGCAAACCCTGCCGCGTTTGCGAGCACCCTGCCGGGTGGGGGTGCCTGACCCGGGCTATGCGGAACACGCACTGGCCTGGTCGACGGCGGGCCACGACGTGGTGGCGCTGGATGCCTGCGCCATTGAGACGGCGTTGCCGTCGCTGGATGTACTGGTGTGTATCAATCCCAATAACCCCAGCGGAAAACTGACTGACCGGGACACCCTGCTGCGCTGGCACCGACAGCTTGCGGATCGCGGCGGCTGGCTGGTGGTGGACGAAGCTTTTCTCGACGCGAGTGAGGGAGACTCACTGGCGCCGTACAGTGACCGGCCGGGGCTGATCGTGTTGCGCTCTTTGGGCAAGTTTTATGGGCTGGCCGGCGTGCGTGCCGGGTTGATGCTGGCCGAGCCGGCGCTGTGTGAGTGTATGGATAAAAGGCTGGGGCCCTGGGCGGTCAGTCACCCGGCGCGATTTGTAATGGCCGGGGCAGTGCAGGATCGGGATTGGCGACAGCAGCAGCGCCAGCGACTGCGTCAGTCCCGTCAGGCGCTGGATCAATGTCTGTTGGCGGCAGGTCTGGTGCCGCAAGGCGATTGTGATCTGTTTGTGTTCTGTTCCTTGCCGGATGCCGGGCGCTGCCATGAACACCTGGCCAGGCAGGGGATTTTGGTGCGGCATTTTCCATCGCTTTCTGCCTTGCGGTTGGGGCTGCCGGGCCGCAAAGCCGACCTGTGTCGTCTGCAACAGGCTCTAAGACAGCTCAAGTTCTCTTGAGTCTTTTTCAAGTTGAACGATTCCGTTTGCCAAACCCCCTCACCGTTGGTACTTTCCGCGCCACCTTCAGGTGCCTGCCCGTCACGGCAGGTTAAACGGGAAGTCGGTGACACCACTTGGGAAAGTCCGACGCTGCCCCCGCAACGGTGATTGAGTCAACGTCAGTCGAAGTGCCACTGTGTGAATGCATGGGAAGGCGACTGTCGAGAGGTGCCGCCTCGCTCATCAGCCCGGAGACCGGCCGGAAGGAGAACCAGGTGCTGCGGTGGGCGGTGACGGGGTGAGCGCGCATGCCTGCGCCTGTCCCCTGTTGTGTCCGCTGCGGTGAAATCCATGACCGTGCGGGGTGGCACGGCAGAGGGGATCACTTCCATGACGTTCCGATTGCTTGCGGCAGGTGCCGCCGTTTCTCTTAGTGTGTGGCCACTGGCTGCGCAGTCCGACGATATCCGTACACCACAGTACGCTGCCCTGGACCCGGTGGTGGTAACGCCCACCCTGACCAGCCGCACCACGGATGCCTCCCTGTCCTCGGTGACCGTGGTGGATGAGCAAACCCTGCGTGAGCAGCAGCCGGTGGACATGACCGATCTGCTCCGTGGCCAGCCGGGGGTGGATACCTCCGGCAATGGTTCCTATGGCAAGAATGCCAGTGTCTTTATTCGTGGTACGTCCAGTGATGCCACCTTGCTGCTGGTGGACGGCGTACGCTTGCGCTCCGCCACCGCCGGCAGCCCGGCCTGGCAGTACCTGCCACCGCAGATGATGCAGCGGGTGGAAATCGTACGTGGCCCCCGCGGCAGCCTCTACGGTGCCGATGCGGTGGGAGGCGTGGTGCAGGTATTTACCCGTGATCAGGGCACCTGGCTGAATGCCGGGGCCGGCAATTTCGGTACCTGGAACCTGGGGGCCGGTACCTCATTCAGTCATGATGGCACCACGGCCACCGTGGGCCTCAACCGGTTTGATACCGACGGCACCGAGCTGCGCGAGAACAGTGAGGACCGGGGTTATGACAATACCGCCGGCATTGCCAAGTTGAGCCATCAGTTTGGCGACAAGGGCAGTGTCGGGGTGTTCGGGTTTCGCACCGAGGGCAATACGGAATACGAAGGCAGCACCCCGGACGACCAGCGCGATATTGATTACATGCTGCAGGTGGCGGGCCTGAAAGGGGACGTCTGGCTGACCGATAGCTGGCAGGTGAAAGCCCTGATCAGCGAGGCAAAAGATGAAAGCGAGGATTTCGATGATGGTCAGAGCAACGGCATTTTCGATACCCGCACCCGCACGGCCAACCTGCAGAATGTTTTCGTGGTGGGGAATCACCAGTTCATTCTTGGCGGCGAATACCTGGGCGACCAGATCACCAGTGACAATGATTACGATGAAACCCGGCGCGACAACAAGGCCGTATTCGGGCAGGCCCTGCTGACCTTCGGGGCGCTGGACCTGCAAGGCAGCCTGCGCCATGACGACAATGATGCCTACGGCAGCAAGGTCACCGGGGCGGCCGCCGTGGGTTACAAGCTGGACAAGGCGCACCGCATTCGCGCCAGCTACGGGACGGCCTTCAAGGCACCAACCTTCAACGATCTGTACTTCCCGGATTCTCCACCGTTCTATTACAGCAACCCGGACCTGCTGCCGGAATCGTCCGAAACCGGTGAACTGGGCATGCGTGGCCAGTACAGTGCCTGGTACTGGGATGCCGCTTTTTACCGCACCAATATTGAAGACCTGATCAGCTACGATGCCAGCCGGGGTTCCTCTTTCAATGTGAACAAGGCCACCGTGGAAGGTGCCGAACTGGCCATGGGGCTGGACTGGCAGCAGTGGCGGGTGCAGTTGGCCTTTTCCGCCCTGAAACCGGAAGACGAGGAAACCGGCAACATCATTGCCCGCCGGGCCCAGCGTATGGGGCGGCTTGATGTGGACCGGCGGATCGGCGATTTCTCCCTGGGCGGGACCGCCAGTTTCCAGGGTCACCGGTATAATGACGCCGCCAACACGCAGCGCTTGTCCGGCTATGGTCTTCTGGACTTGCGTGCCGGCTGGCAATTCGCGGAAAACTGGACCACCCGGGTGATTGTTGAGAATGTACTCGACAAGGAATACACCACCGCGCGGAATTTCAGCGGCTGGGATTATCTCAATGCTGGCCGGTCCGTGATGGTCAGCCTGGATTACGATATCCGCTAAGGGAGTGAAACATGCCATACCGCCTGCCTCGATGTCTCCTGCCCGTACTGGTCGTGGCGATGTGGTTGTGCAGTGGTTTGGTGCTGGCGCAGACCTGTGTCACGGATGACGCCAAACGCCAGGTGTGCCTGAAACAGCCGGCCCAGCGGATTGTCGCGCTGTCTCCCGGTGCCACCGAGTTGCTGTTTGCTGCTGGTGCCGGCGAGCAGGTGGTGGGCGCGGTGACCTTCAGCGACTATCCGCCGGCCGCCAAGAAGCTGCCCCGGGTGGGTAGCTACAAGCGGCTGGACCTGGAAGCTGTGCTGGCACTGCAACCGGACCTGATCGTGGCCTGGCGCAGTGGCAACCCCATGACCCAGGTGGAACAACTGGAAGCTATGGGGTTGCCGGTGTATCACAGCGAGCCTCGCCGCTTTGAGGATGTCAGTACCACCCTGGAGCGCTTTGCCACGCTGGCGGGGGCCGGGCAGATTGGCCAGGGGGCAGCGGATGCCTTTCGGAGTGGTATCGCCGCGTTGCGTAACCGCTACGCCGAGGCAGCACCGGTGACGGTGTTCTACCAGGTATGGGAAGAGCCGCTGATGACCGTGAATGACGCGCACCTGATCAGCGAGGCCATCCGTGTCTGTGGCGGGGTCAATGTGTTCGGGGAGCTGTCCGCCCTGGCGCCGCGCATCAGTCGTGAGGCGGTGCTGGAAAAGGATCCCCAGGTGATCATTGCGGGGGGCATGGGCGAGGATAATCCGGCCTGGCTGGAACCCTGGAAGCAGTTTGAGGCCCTGCAGGCGGTAAAGAAGAACAACCTGTTCTTCGTGGCGCCGTCCACCCTGCAACGCCCGACCCCGCAGATGCTTGCCGGCACCCGCACCCTCTGTCGTCATCTGGATACGGCCCGTGCCCGTCGCTAACGCCCGCGCCTTGCCCTCGTTGCTGCTGCTCGCCCTGATGGGCGGGGTGGCGCTGTTGCTGGCGGTGGCGGTGGGCAGTGTGCCCATGGATTTGTCACAACTGCTGGATGTGCTGTCCGGTGGAGGGGCGCCCCTGTATCAGGAACTGGTTTTTTCCTTGCGGGCGCCCCGGGCTCTGGCCGCTTTCGCCACCGGGGGACTGTTGTCCCTGGCGGGGGCGTTGATGCAGGTGTTGCTGCGCAATCCTCTGGCAGACCCTTATGTGCTGGGGATTTCCGGTGGCGCAGCCGTGGGCGCGCTGGCGTCCATGTTGCTGAGCTTGGGGGCGATGGCGATTTCCGGGTCGGCCTTTGCCGGGGCGCTGATTTCCACCGTGCTGGTATTCGGCCTGGCCCAGGGGCGGGGGAGCTGGACCCCCACCCGGTTGCTGCTCACCGGGGTGGTGATCGCCGCCGGCTGGGGAGCGGTCATTACCTTCATGCTGACGCTCAGCCCGGCGGACCGTCTGCCTGGCATGCTCTACTGGTTGATGGGGGATCTCAGCTACGCCCGCTCGCCGTTGCCGGCCTGGTTGATCCTGATTCCTGCCACCCTGATCACGTTGCCCCTGGGGCGCAGCCTCAATGTGCTGGCCCGTGGCCCGCTGCAGGCGGCGGCGCTGGGAGTGGCGGTGAGGCCGCTGGAATGGAGCGTGTATGCACTGGCCAGCGTGCTCACCGCGGTGGCGGTGACCACCGCCGGCAGTGTCGGTTTCGTGGGGTTGATCGTGCCCCACATGCTGCGTCTGGTGCTGGGCAATGACCAGCGCATCATCCTGCCCGCCAGCGTCCTGGCCGGTGGCGCCCTGCTGACCGTGGCCGACACCCTGGCGCGCACCCTGATGGCGCCGGAGCAGTTGCCGGTGGGGGTGATTACCGCCCTGCTGGGGGTGCCTACCTTTTTGTTCCTGTTGTACCGGAGTCGCTGATGGCGGTGCTGGAAACCCACGACCTGATTGTCGATATTCCCGGCCGGGCCGATGGCCAGCCGTTGTCGACGCGGATTCAGCCCGGGCAGCGCTGGGGCGTGCTGGGGCCCAACGGCGCCGGCAAGACCACCTTGCTGCATACCCTGGCCGGTCTCCGGGAGCCTCGTCATGGGCAGGTGTTGCTCGACGGGGAGCCGTTATCGCACCGGCGCCGGCGGCAACTGGCCCGGCAACTGGCGGTGGTGTTCCAGGAACGCCAGGACAGCTTTCCCGCCACGGTTCTGGAAACCGTGCTGATTGGTCGCCATCCGTTCCTGTCACCCTGGCAGCGGGAAAGCGCTGAGGATATCCGCCTGGCCCATCAGGCCATTGAGACCCTGTCGCTGACGCTGCTGCGCGACCGCTTGGTAAGCACCCTGTCCGGCGGCGAGCGGCAGCGTGTCTCCATTGCCACGGCCCTGACCCAGCAGCCGGCCATCTGGCTGGTGGATGAACCCACCAACCATCTGGATCTGCATCACCAGGTGGCGGTGATGGAACTGCTGCATCAACAGGCGGCGCAGGGGGCGGCGGTTTTCATGTGCCTGCACGACCTGAATCTGGCGGCGCGCTGGTGTGACCATCTGCTATTGCTCTATCCCGACGGCGAGCTGTGTTTCGGCCCTGCCGACACCATGCTGGTGCCGGAGGCGCTGGAGCGGCTGTACGACCAGAAACTGTCCGTGGCGCAGGTGAATGGTGCGCCTGTGTTTGTGCCGGGGTGATGCCATGAGTGAAGGTTTTGGCGGCACGGTGCCCGCCGCCCTGATCAGTGCACCGGGTTCCGGCCAGGGCAAATCCCTGATGACGGCGGCCCTGGCGCGCCTGCATCGTCAGGCCGGGCGCCGGGTGCGTGTGTTCAAGTTCGGCCCGGACTATCTGGACCCCATGGTGCTGGAAGTGGCCAGCGGCGCACCGGTGTATCAACTGCAGCCCTGGATGACCGGCGAAGACGAATGTCGCTGGCGGCTGGCAAAAGCCGCGCAGGAAGCCGACCTGATTCTGGTGGAAGGGGCCATGGGGCTGTTCGATGGCACTCCGTCCAGTGCCGACCTGGCGGTGCTGGCGGGGATTCCGGCGTTGCCGGTGATTGATGCCTGGGGCATGGCACAGACGTTTGGTGCCATTGCCCTGGGTCTGGCGCAGTATCGCCCCGACTTGCAGGTGAGCGAGGTCATTGCCAACCGGGTGGCCAGCCAGCGCCATGGTGACTTGCTGCGCGAAGGCATGCCGGCGGGTCTGGCATTACTGGGCGCGGTGCCGCGCCATGACGCCATGACGTTGCCCGAGCGCCACCTGGGGCTGGTACAGGCCGGAGAGCTGCAGGACCTGGACGCCCGGCTGGATGAAGCTGCCTCGGTGCTTCGGGAAGCCGGTCTGGATCGTTTGCCTCAGCCGGTCACGTTTTCCGCCCCGGCGCCGGCCAGACCGCCGAGGCGCTTGGAGGGGGTCAGGATCGGTGTGGCCCGAGATGCGGCCTTTGCGTTTCTTTACCCGGCAAACCTGGATCTGCTGGCAGAGATGGGCGCGGAACGGATCTTCTTTTCTCCCTTGCATGACAATGTGCTGCCCGAGGTGGATGCCCTGTGGTTGCCTGGCGGCTATCCGGAACTGCATGCCGACACCCTGGCCGCTAATCCCTCCATGCTGCGGGCCGTTCGTGACCATCACCACAACGGCAAACCCATTCTGGCGGAATGCGGTGGCTTGATGAGTTGCATGGATACCCTGGTTGATAAAGACGGGCAGGCGCAAGCCGGTTTCGGGCTATTGCCGGGCCAGGCACGACTGACTCCGAAATTGCAGGGGCTGGGTATGCAGGCCCTGTGCATTAACGGTGAGGAACTGCGTGGGCACACCTTTCACCACGCCGTGCTGGATACGCCCTGTGAAGCGTCATGGTGGAGCGAAAAACAAAGTGGCAGTGCCGGTGAACCGGTTTATATGCAGGGGACGCTGCTGGCCAGCTTTTTTCATGGCTATTTTCCGGCGGCCCCGCAACTGGTGGCGGATATCTTTTCCGGCACTTTCTTTTCTTCCTTTCAACAAGGAGCCTGACGTGCGCAAAGACCCCAAAAGCCCCGAACGTCATGCCTGGCGCATGGCCAAAAAACAGGAAATCATGCGCGAGCGCATTGCCAATGCCGACAAGGATCAGGGCATCCTGCTGGTGCTCACCGGGCCCGGCAAGGGCAAGAGCAGTTCCGGTTTCGGCATGCTGGCCCGCGCGCTGGGGCACGGCATGAAGGTAGGTGTGGTGCAGTTTATCAAGGGGGCGTTCAGCACCGGGGAAGAAGCGTTCTTTCGTGAGCTGCCGAATGTGGATTACCACGTCATGGGTGAAGGCTATACCTGGGACACCCAGGATCGCGAGCGCGATATGGCCGCTGCCAATGCGGCCTGGGAGATCGCCAGAAAGATGTTGCAGGACGACAGCTACCACATGGTGTTGCTGGACGAACTGAACATTGCCCTGCGCTACGACTACCTGGACCTGGATACCGTCCTCGATGACCTGCACAACCGACCCGCCATGCAACACGCCATCGTCACCGGCCGTTACGCGCCGCAAGAACTGATCGAACTGGCTGACACGGTGACAGAAATGAAAGTGGTGAAGCATGCGTTCAAGGATCTGGGGGTGCGGGCGCAGAAGGGCGTGGAACTTTAGTTGACAGTTGATAGTTGGCAGTTGACAGCGAAAGGCAAAAAAATGGGAAGGTGCTGAGGGTGATGTGTTGAAGGCGGGGAGTGAAGCGGGTTTTAACTGTCAACTGTCCACTATCAACTGTCCACTGACACTGATGGTCCAGGGCTGTACCTCCGATGCGGGCAAGAGCACGGTGGTGGCGGCGTTGTGTCGGTGGTTTGCGCGGCGCGGCTATTCGGTGGCGCCGTTCAAGCCGCAGAACATGGCGCTCAATAGTGCGGTAACGGTGGATGGCGGGGAGATCGGGCGTTCTACTGCTTTGCAGGCGTTGGCCTGTGGTGTTGAACCGCATAGCGACATGAACCCGGTGTTG